>NZ_JBFOHH010000004.1:0-259276 GCF_040888205.1 Enterococcus sp. C102(2024)
CCAAGATTTCAAGCATTGGTCAATCATTATTTTCACTTTTTTTAAACTTTTTTTCAATACCGATTATTCTTTCTTATCCGATTAGATAAAGTTCGTTTTTTTATCAGATTACCCATTCTTTTTATTACCCATCTTCGATTTTTTTAGAAAAAAAGAATTGGTTTCAATTGTTTTTCTATTCTTTTTTTATTTAATTTTTTGCGAATACAAAAAAAAGATGCCCTTAAGGCATCTTTTTTTATCTCATTGTTGGGAATAATAATACATCACGAATTGATTGTGCATCGGTTAATAACATAACTAGTCGATCAATCCCAATACCTAATCCTCCGGTTGGTGGTAAGCCATATTCTAAGGCTTCGATGAAATCTTCATCTACTCCGTGTGCTTCATCATTTCCTTGTTCCCGTTCTTTTTCTTGTTCTTCAAAACGTTCACGTTGGTCAATTGGATCATTTAATTCTGTAAATGCATTAGCAAACTCTTTTCCAATAATAAATAGTTCAAAGCGGTCAGTGAAACGACCATCTTCTGGATTTTTCTTCGCTAATGGTGAAACAGCTACTGGGTGACCATAAATAAATGTTGGTTGTTGCAATGTATCTTCTACAAATGTTTCGAAAAATTCATTAATGATATGACCGACTGTCATGGCATCTGTAATTTCAACATTATGTTCTTTAGCTAACGCACGGGCTTCTTCTATCGTCATCTCTTGCCAAAAATCTACGCCCGTTTGCTCTTTGACCGCATCTACCATGTGTAGACGTTTGAAAGGACTTCCTAAGTCAACAGCTTGACCATCGTACGTGATATCAGTAGTTCCTAAGACTTTTTCCGCAGCATTACGAATAATTCCCTCTGTTAAATCCATCACATCTTGATAATCAGTATAAGCAGTATAAGCTTCTAGCATTGTAAATTCTGGGTTATGAGTGGTATCGATTCCTTCATTACGGAAGACACGACCAATTTCATAGACTTTTTCCATGCCACCGACAATTAAACGTTTTAAATGTAACTCTAGGGCAATGCGTAAGTATAAGTCCATATCTAATGCATTATGGTGTGTGATAAATGGACGAGCAGCAGCTCCTCCTGCTTCGTTATGCAAGACAGGCGTTTCTACTTCGACATAGCCATTGCCATCTAGATAACGACGGATTTCGCTAATAATTTGACTGCGTTTCATGAAACGATCAAAGCTTTCTTTGTTACTGATTAAATCCAAATAGCGTTGACGATAGCGTTGTTCCACATTCGTTAATCCATGGTATTTATCTGGCAATGGACGCAAAGCTTTAGTTAATAACGTAATTGTTTGAGCTTTAACAGTAACTTCCCCCGTATTGGTTTTCATTACTTGACCTGTCACACCAAAGAAGTCGCCTAAGTCAGCATGTTTAAATAGTTCATAGGCTTCGTCTCCAACTTGGTCCTTCCGAACATAAATTTGAATTTGGCCTTCACGGTCTTGCAAATGGGCGAAACCAGCTTTTCCTTTACCACGTTTTGTCATCATACGTCCAGCAACGCTGACTTCTGTATTCATTTCACTAAGTTCTTCTTTTGTATGATTATCATATTGTTCATGAAGTTCTGCTGAATTATGAGTGCGATCGAAACGTTTACCGAAAGGATCAATCCCTTCTTCACGTAAAGCTTCCATTTTTTCGCGGCGCACGAGCATTTGATCATTTAAATCCTCTAAATGCGCTTGTTGTTCTTCTGCCACTGTTGTTCCTCCATTCTTGATTTTAACCTATCCTAATAATGCCACAGTAATTCGAAAAAAAGCAAGCCGAATTTTACTTTCGGCTTGAATTTTTTATTCTTCTATAGTAGTTACAGCAACTTTGGAAATCTTCTCTACAAAGGCATCAAGTAAATCGACAACTGCTTGCTGTGTTTCAACTTGGTTAATCGCAACTTTCACTTTAGCTGCTCGCGAGATTCCTTTTAGATAGTAAGAAGCATGTTGGCGAAACTCACGGACCGCAATTTTTTCACCTTTTAAATCCACTAATCGTTGTAAATGAACTTTTGCAATGTTAATTTTTTCAGCTGGTAAAGGCTCAGGCATCAATTCGCCCGTTTCCAAGTATTCTTTCGTCCGTTGAATCATCCAAGGATTGCCCAAAGCAGCTCGACCAATCATCACACCATCCGCTCCAACATATTCTAACATGCGTTTAGCATCTTCAGGCGTTTTGACATCGCCATTTCCCATAAAAGGAATGGTTAAATGCTTTTTCACTTCCTTTAAAACGTCCCAGTTGGCTGTCCCTTCATACATTTGGACACGTGTCCGACCATGCATAGCAATGGCCGAAGCCCCTGCTTGTTCGGCAGCCAAAGCGTTGTCTACAGCATATAGATGATCTTCATCCCAGCCTGTTCGCATTTTTACAGTGACAGGCAAAGAAACTGCCGAAGAGACTGCGTGAACCATCTCATGCACTTTATTCGGATCCAGCAACCATTTCGCACCAGCTTCAGCTTTAATTATTTTATTGACAGGACAACCCATGTTAATATCAATAATCGCCGCTTGCGTATTTTCTTCCACAAACTTAGCAGCTTCCACTAATGTTTCTTTATCTCCACCAAAAATTTGTACACTTAAAGGATATTCTCGCTCATCAATATATAGCATTTCTAAGGTTTTTTTGTTTCTTAATTTAATTCCTTTGTCACTAATCATTTCACAAACGACTAATCCTGCGCCAAATTCTTTTACAGTCACACGAAAAGCGGCGTTGCTAATACCCGCCATCGGAGCTACGACAACACGGTTGGGGATTTCAACGTCTCCAATTTTCCACATAGTCTTTCCTCCTACTTTTGTTTCGTATTGCGAATCGCTTCATCGCGAAGTTCAATTAATTCTTCTTCACTATAGTGATATTTATTGTTACAGAATTGACAAACTGCTTCTGCTCCATGATCTTCATCAATCATCGCATTTAATTCATCGATCCCAACGGCAATCAAAGCGGTCGCAAATTTTTCTTTGGAACAGTCACATTTAAATTGTACAGGCATTTTTTCTAAAATTTCTACTTCGTCTTCTCCCAATAAGCGATACAAGACTTGTTCAGGTGTTTCTCCATTTTCTAGTAATTGTGAAATTGGGGGCACTTCCGCTAGATGCTGTTCAATAAAATCAATGGTACTTTCATCGGCACCTGGCATTACTTGAATCATAAAACCACCGGCTGCTTTCACAGATTCATCCGTGTCCACCAATACACCTAAACCGATAGCTGAAGGAACTTGTTCAGAGACCGCCATAAAATATGTAAAGTCTTCACCGATTTCACCAGAAACAATAGGTGTTTGTCCAGAAAAGGTTTCTTTTAATCCTAAATCTTTAATGACTGTGAAAATTCCTTCGTTACCGACAGCGCCACGTACATCAATTTTACCTGTTGCATTCAACTTTAAGCTGACATGTGGATTTTTAATGTAGCCTTTTGTTTCTCCACGGCCATTACTATCGACAATAATAGCGCCAGCTGGGCCATTTCCTTGTACTTTTACAGTTAATTTATCGTCACCTTTTAAAGTCGCTCCTAGTAAAAGGGCTCCAATCAATGTGCGTCCTAACGCTGCGGTAGAAGAACTCCATGTATCATGTCTTCTTTGCGCTTCACTAACAGTTTCAGTGGCACTGATGGCATATGCTCGTATTGAACCTTTATAACAAAGGGCTTTTACTAAATAATCTTCCATTCTTTTTCCTCTTCTCTTGGTGCTTTTTTGTCCATTAGTCAGATAATACTAGGAATCAGGTGTTTTTTCAACCAAATAATCTTCCTTCTATAGAATATCTTAATATTATAGAAGGTGCAGTATTCGTCATCTCGACAAATACTGCACCTTCTACTAATTGGTTATTTATAACGATCTTCGTAGTTATTGCGATCATATTCAGAATTGGAATCTGAATCTTTTTTCTCTTCAGATTGGACTTCTTTTTCTGTTTGTTCGCTTTCTACTTTGACTTCTTCTGCTTCATCATGTAATTCTTTTTTCGCTTCTTCAAAGTCTTGTTTTTCTTCAACTTGTTTTTGCGCTTCTTTTTCTTCTAAAGCACGTTTTGCTTCTTCGAATGTTTGCGCTTCTTTTTCACTAGGATAGTCGCTGTCAGCACCTTCAGGCATTTTACCTGTTTCAAATAATGATTTGATTGCTTTTGCATCTAATGTTTCATATTCTAATAGTTTTTCAGCGATTAGTTTATGTTGTTCACGGTGCGCTTCGATAATTTCATGCGCTTTTGTATGAGCATCCATTAAGATACGACGAACTTCCTGATCGATTTCAAACGCCACTTGTTCTGAGTAAGCTTTTGTTTGACCATAATCACGACCGACAAAGACTTGATGGTTTCCTTCATATTGAACAGGTCCTAATTTGTCGCTCATTCCATATTCCGTTACCATGCTACGGGCAATCCCTGTTGCTTGTTCAAAGTCATTTGAAGCCCCTGTTGATTGAACGCCAAAGATAATTTCTTCTGCTGTACGTCCACCAAGTAAGCCAACGATTTGTTCAAACATATCTTCTTTAGTCATTAAGAATTGATCTTCTTTTGGTAAAGCAATCATATAACCGCCTGCGCGACCACGAGGGATAATTGTTACTTTATGGACAACACGGGCACGGCTTAAGACTAAACCAACAATTGTGTGTCCTGCTTCATGGTAAGCCACCATTTCGCGTTCTTTTTTATTAATCACGCGATCTTTTTTAGCTGGACCAGCAATTACGCGGTCTTCGGCTTCATCCACATCAGAAGCATCAATTTTTTTCTTGTTACGACGAGCGGCAACTAAGGCTGCTTCGTTTAAGACATTTTCTAAATCAGCACCAGCAAAACCTGGTGTTTGTTGTGCAACAACTTTCAAATCAACGTCATCAGCTAACGGTTTGTTTTTCGCATGAACACGTAAAATCGCTTCACGACCTTTGACATCTGGACGTCCTACCAAGATTTGGCGGTCAAAACGACCTGGACGTAACAACGCTGGGTCTAACACGTCTGAACGGTTCGTTGCAGCAATTACGATAACTCCTTCATTGCCATCAAAACCATCCATCTCAACTAATAATTGGTTAAGGGTTTGTTCACGTTCGTCGTGTCCGCCACCCATACCAGCACCACGTTGACGACCAACTGCATCGATTTCATCGATAAAGATAATCGCAGGTGCGTTTTTCTTCGCTGTTTCAAATAAATCCCGGACACGGCTAGCACCGACCCCGACAAACATTTCAACGAAATCTGAACCTGAGATTGAGTAAAATGGCACACCTGCTTCACCTGCTACGGCTTTAGCAAGTAACGTTTTACCAGTCCCTGGAGGTCCTTCTAATAGTACGCCCGCAGGAATCCGTGCGCCTAATTCAGCGAAACGACGTGGATCTTTTAAGAATTCCACTACTTCAACTAATTCTTGTTTTTCTTCTTCCGCACCAGCTACATCTGAGAAGCGGACACGGTTAGCTTTTTTATCGGCTTCTTTGGCTTTTGATTTACCGAAGTTCATCACACGGCCACCGCCGCCACCGCCACCGCCTTGTTGGCTCATCATCATGTAGAAGAAGAAGAAAATAATCACTAATGGTAAGAAACTAAACAACAGTGACAACCAAGCACCACTTGTTGATTGTTCTTTGACAACTAGCTTCACCTTGTTATTTTGTGCCGCATCTTGAATGCCAGCTAAGGTTGTATCACTAGGTAAAACGGTTGTTGTGAAGCCTTTTGACGACGCTTGCGTTGAGCCCCACAATGACAGACCACCTGTGTCTTTCACTTCTTGTTTTTCTTTATACTGACCTTCAATCCGGTAAACCCCATTGGTTGGTTGAATGGTCATGTCTTTGACTTTTCCGTCTTCCAATTGTTGTTGGAAGGTTGAGTAATCGATGTCTGGCGATTGTTGGTTGTTATTTCCAAAAATGAAATAGACAACCATGACCATGGCAAGTACTACTAAGACGTAGTATAAACCATTTTTCATGCCATTATTCTTTTTGTTCATGCCTGTCCTCCTTATGCTCATCATTACAATTCATGTTATTCTTTTATCAATCCTGACCTTTACATTGTAACACAATTAATTCCTTGATAGATATTAATTTGATTCGTAAACTTCAGGTTTTAAAACGCCAATATAAGGCAAGTTGCGGTACGTTTCTGCATAGTCTAATCCGTAACCGACCACAAACTCATTGGGCACATCAAACCCTACGTAGTCAGCTTTAATGTCTACTACACGGCCTTCTGGTTTATCTAATAAGGTAACAATTTTCACAGATGCAGCTTTACGGTATCTAAACAAATCTACTAAATACGCTAATGTACGACCACTATCGATGATATCTTCTACGATTAAAATATGTCTACCTTCGACATTTGTGTCCAAGTCTTTGACAATTTTTACTTCGCCTGAAGAAACTGTCGCGTTGCCGTAGCTAGATACATCCATAAAGTCCAATTCTAAATAAGTATTGATTTCACGAGTCAAATCAGCCATAAATGGTACTGCACCTTTTAAAATACCGACCACTAAAGGATTTTTCCCTTGATATTCTTCTGTCAGTTGCTTGCCAAGCTCTGCAGACTTCGCAAGAATTTCTTCTTTGGAGATTAGGACTTTCTCAATATCTTTTTCTATCATAGTGCGCTCCTTTCAGCATTACTCCTTTGTCTTAAAAAGGAGTCTGTAGTGTATTTTATCAGTTTCTAAAGGAATACTCAAATAGGAATTTGCAAATTTTGGTACCCAAATGATTTCCTCTTGCTCATCCGTAATGACCCAAGCACTCTCTCTCGCTTCATTTGGCACTTTTTGATCAATAAAAACTCTGCTTAATTTTTTCGTAAACCCTGGTTTTAATGTAATCCGATCACCACTTTGGCGATGACGAACGGTCAAAGGTGTGGCTGTTGTCAACGGGATTGCTAACAACTGACCCGTCCATTGATTAATCTCTTCAGGAAGAGGAAACGGTTTGTCTGTCGCAATTAATCCTAGCCACTCGGTTTCCGATAAATAAATCCCCGCGCCAGGTACTAATAAATGTGTAACTTCTTCTCGCAGTGCAACCTGTTTTTGTTCTAAGCACAGCCAATCGTAACTTTTAGCTAGCTGCCATTGCTGTTCTAACATAACCGAGCCTTGCGGTTGGCGTTCATCATTCAAAACTTTTAAAATTTGTGTCATCTGGCGTTGGTTTAACGAAACCCCTAATGGCACTAATGTTTTTTGGAAAAACGCGGTTAAAAAGAAGTGCTGGTACGCAGGCGTTTCTTTTAATAATCTCTTCAAAGGAATGCGCCAGCCTTGTTTGGTCGGTTCTACGGCTTCAGATAATTGAGGCTCAATTTGTTCTTGAATAAATTCTTGGGCAAAACGTTGTTCATTACTAAAAGAAGCAATCTGATCTAAGAATTGCGGATTTTCCTGCTTTAATAGCGGCAAAACCTGATTACGGAGTCGATTTCTCAAATATTCATTGGTTTGGTTCGTTTCGTCCTCAAAATAAACGAATGCTTGGCGCTGTGCAAATTGATACAATTCTTCTTTTGGATAAATGAGTAACGGACGAATCAATTCCCCTGTCGCAAAAGGACGTCTCTCTTTAATGCCTGCGGAATGGGAAAAATTAGTTCCTCGAATCAGCTTCATTAAAATCGTTTCCGCTTGATCGTCTAGATGATGTGCCGTCATTAAGACCGCCGCGCCTTCAATTTCCATGACTTCTTTAAAAAATTCATAACGAAATGTGCGCGCTTTTGCTTCTAAATTTCGTTGCTTTTCAGGGTCTTCCCAACGTGTTTCATAATACGTTAGCTCTCGCTGCTGACAATAGGTAGCGAGATATTGCGCTTCCTGTGCCGACGCTTCTCGCAATTGATGATTGACATGTGCAACAACCAATTGTAATTGTTCTTTTTCTGCCACCTGTTCCATTAACGTCAAAAGGGCCATGGAGTCTACACCACCAGAAACGGCGACCACGATTGTTTGATGCGGTTGCCAAAATCCTTGTTCTTTTCCTCGTTTATAAAACTGCCAAAACATTGTTCGCCCTTCTTTCTTCCTTAGAATAAAAGAGGAACCGAGAAATAACCCATTCGTTATCCCCAGTCCCCCTATTTGTTTGTGCTTAGCCGCGACGTCCGCCACGTCCGCCACGTTTGCCTTCAGTATTACGTTTTAATGAAGATAAACGGTCATCACTATCTTTCAAGAAAGAGCTCATCAATGAGTCAAAATCTTGTTTATTGTTATTGTTATTTGCTTGTGGTTTATTGAAAGGCTTTTTGCCCCCTCCGCGTGGATTACGGTCACGATTCTCATAATTGTTTTCACGACGTTGAAATTCACGTTTTGGTTGTTGCCCTTCTGCTGGCTCTTGCGCTTTACGGATCGATAAGCCAATTTTGCCGTCGTCACCAACTGAGGTTACTTTCACTGTTACTTCGTCACCTACTGTTAATACATCATGAATATCTTTAACGAATCCATTAGACACTTCACTGATGTGTACTAACCCAGTTTTTCCTTCTCCTAAATCAATAAATGCACCAAAGTTAGTAATCCCTGACACTTTTCCTGGCAATTTAGCTCCTACTTCGATTGACATAAAAAAATTGTTCCTCCTATTTTTTCCCTAATTATAATTGCAGTTTATTCAGCTGAAGACTTAGTTGTTTCAGTTGAAGACTGTGATTGACTATTTTTTTCTGAACTGCTCTTGCTTTCTTCCGCTCCAGAAGTCTGTGTTTTTTTCATTTGTTCTGGTGTGGGATAAATCTGTTCGCCTTCTTTTGAGAGAAGGAAACGGCTACGTGCTAATTTTGCCACATAATCATCATCTTTTAACAAAGCAACGTCTTTTTTTAGATCCTTGACCTTCTTATCAACTGCTACAGATTCAGCAATTGCATCTGCTCGTTCTTGTTTGAAAGCACCTAAGCGATGATAATCTTTCATCAATTGGATGCCAGAAAAGGCAAAAATAATGAAGGCCACGAGAAAAATCGCTGCCAAGCGTCTGCGTCTAAAAATCAATTGTTTCTGTTGTTTTTGGAATTCGACATACTGTTCTTTCGTGTAGTCATTTTCCAATGCCGCAACTTTCTTCGAGTTTTTTTCATTCTTTCCCATCGTCTCGCTCCACTCGCTTTGGATTGTCCGTTTTATTATACCAACATCTAAGAACCTTGTCTAATGTTAATTTCAGAGAAGTTAAAGAAAATCAAGCTTTTTTCTAAAATATTCTTTGCTTTTGAAATAACAGCGGTTGATTTATTAATTTTTTTCAAAAGCGGCGCGTCTGTTTCATTAAAAAGCTGAAAGGATGAAGCGCTTGGAATATTCATCTTTTCAATGAACTTGCCAAGCGCTCCATCCTCACCTGCTTATTCTTCAGAGACGCGTGTTTCTGATTTTATCTCATACATTTTTGTGGCATCTTCTTTTTTCGTAGAGTCATTTAGTTGCAGGACTTCTACTTCTAAAATTCTGTTCCCAAATTGAATTTTGACAAGGTCACCAATCTTCACAGTACTAGAAGATTTGGCTAAGACTCCGTTGATTTGAATCCGACCTTTATCAGCGACTTCTTTGGCAACTGTTCTTCTTTTAATAATGCGAGAAACTTTTAAAAATTTATCTAACCGCATCACATTCACCTCTTTTATTTTTTTTGTCTCATCCGTAAAATTTTTGCGCCATACGGTAAACTTAACCATTCACGTATCGTAAATAATTCTAACTTAATGATGGTGCTAATAAAAACTGTACCGCCCACTGCAACACCTATAACTGTAACGAAAAACGCTTGACTTCGGTGATGCACACCTTGGAACAAGATGGAGATAATTCCTTGATAGACCAGTAATGACAGCATCATGATTGCTAAACTAAGCAACAATTTTTTCAAAAAGCTTCGTTCTCGAACAAAACAATTAATCGCTGCATCCGATTGTCGGACTAAAACGAATAGCGTCGCTAGTAACCCAAGAATAGTAGACCAACTAGCACCTAATGTTCCCCAACGAATGGTGAAAAAGCCCGTTGTCAGTAATTTCACTAATAAGCCCACACCAGCTGCCACTAAAGGACCTTTAAAACGATTGCGACTTTGTTCAATACTTTGGTAGGCCTGAATAATGGCCATAAAAGCGATGGATAAAACATACACCCCTAAAACATCGTTGCCTTTATAATCTTTAAAAAGCGTAAAGTTCATGTATGGCAATAACATCATCAGACCAATCGAAGCCGCCGATGCCAAGGTTGTGGTAAGACGCAAAAAGATTTTTGCAACTTGTAAAAATTGTTGACGGTCTTTTTTCATAAAATATTTTGTCAAACCTGGTAAAAAGGTTGAGCTTAAAGCTAAAGCAATTACCAAACCTAATTGAACTAGTGGTTGTCCTCTATCATAGACCCCTTTGTCCACTTTCGCAGCTAAATCAGAGAGCCCGAAAAGCATGAGGGCATTTTTTACTTTAAAGGAATCAATTAATTGAAATAGAATCAGAAAAGCACTATATAAAGAGACCAAACCACCTTCAATCATTAAACGTTTAAATAGTCCTGTGGTTTGAGGCATAATCTTCCATTGATGCAAGTATTCCGTACTTCCACTAAGAATTTTTCGATTGTAGTACCATAAGACAAGTACCGCTAAGATACCGCCAGCCAACGCACCACTCATGGCCACCGTCCCCGTTTGGTAAATGGAGCCACCAAAGTAATGATAGGACAACGCAGCTACTAGAATAACCCCGACACGCACAAACTGTTCCATCACCTGTGAAATACCACTAGGCACCATCAACAAATGCCCTTGAAAATTTCCACGATAGAAGGAAAGAATTGGAACGAGTAAAAAGGTAAAGGAAACAACTTCCATTAATGGTTGGAGTGCAGCATCCCCCATACTAATAGCAATTTCTTGACTACCAAAGAAAAAGAAGGCCCAACAAGCAATCGCTAACCATAACACATAGGGATATAGTTGGCGCAACACTTGTTTTTGACTCCGAATATCTGGTTGTTCAGCAACAATTTTGGAAATAAATTGCGGTAAGCCTGACAATGCTAATGTCATCGCAATCCCATAGATTGGATAAACTTGCTGATACACGTAAAATCCTTCATCCCCTACAAAGTTCTGAAAAGGAACGCGATAAAACGCACTCAACACTTTTGCAATGAAGGAAGCAATGGTTAACACAACGGCACCTTGCATCATTCGCTGCATTTCTTTTTGTGCCATCTTCTAGGCCTCCTTTTAAAGGGAATCCGTTTCTTGCGAATGTTTGTATTTTTCTTGTCGCAATGCGGTTGTAAAAGCAGCAATTTCTTGAATCCAAACAGCTTCTTTACAATCTTTCGGCAACTTCAAGGAAATAGTCATTTGTTCTTTCTCAACTGCTAGATCCGCTTTTAAGCTGGTTGCCGATAACGCTTCAAACAACTGCTCCACAGAGTATGTTTTTGTGCCAATTTTACTTAACACAAACTTGACTTTTTGGTCGCGTTTACGAATACTTTCTAACAAGGCACGGTCGCCATCCATTTTGATACGGCCAGTGGTTAATAAATGCGCCACTTCGTCAGGATACTCTCCAAAGCGGTCTAACAAGTCCGCTTCTAATTCTTCGTACATATCCATATTTTCTAATTGACGAATCCGTTTATAAATTTCAATTTTTTGTCGTTCGTCTGTAATGTACGTTCCTGGAATATAAGCATCAATGCCCAAATCAATCTCAACAGACGTTTTTTGGTCTTGGATATTTTTTCCTTGTTTACGAGCAACTGCCTCAGATAACATCTGTGAGTACATATCAAACCCAACCGAATCAATGAAGCCATGTTGTTGGGCACCAAGAAGGTTTCCGGCCCCTCGAATGGAAAGGTCACGCATCGCAATTTTGAACCCAGAACCTAATTCCGTAAAGTCTTTAATTGCTTCTAAACGTTTCTCACTAACTTCGTTTAGGATTTTTTGCTGTTCGTACATAAAATAAGCATAGGCCACTCGATTGCTACGCCCCACACGACCACGTAATTGATACAACGTAGATAAGCCCATGTAGTCCGCATTTTCTACAAACAAGGTATTAGCATTAGGAATATCTACTCCTGTTTCAATAATTGTTGTAGTGACTAATATATCATATTGTCCTTCAATAAAATCAAACAAAGTATTCTCGAGCTGTACTTCTGTCATTTGACCATGTGCATACGCAATTCGTGCATCTGGAACTAGTGCTTGTAACTCTTCAACTTTTCGTTCAATCGTATCTACTCGATTGTATAAATAAAAGACTTGACCATCTCGGGCCATTTCTCGCTCAATCGCTTCCCGAATCGCCCCAGGATTATTTTCCATGACATACGTTTGGATCGGATAACGATTCTCTGGTGGGGTTTCGATGACGGATAAATCACGGACACCTAACATCGACATATGAAGGGTCCTTGGGATTGGCGTTGCTGTTAACGTCAAGACATCCACTTGTGAACGCAATTGTTTTAGTCGTTCTTTATGTTTCACTCCAAACCGTTGTTCCTCATCAATAATCAACAAGCCTAAATCACTAAAATTAATATCTTGCGACAATAAACGATGGGTACCAATCACAATATCTACTTGGCCATGTTTAATTTTTTCAATTGTTTCATTTTGCTGTTTTTTCGTGCGGAAACGACTTAATAAACCAATTTCTACAGGAAAGCCCTCAAACCGCTCTTGAATCGTTTCGTAATGTTGTTGCGCTAAAATAGTTGTTGGCACTAAAAAGGCAACCTGTTTATTGTTGCTAACAGCTTTGAAAGCCGCTCGTAAAGCCACTTCTGTTTTACCAAACCCTACATCGCCAACTAACAAACGATCCATTGGTCGAGATTTTTCCATGTCGTGTTTAATTTCGGCAGCACTACGTAATTGATCATCTGTTTCAGAATACGGAAAAGCCTCTTCAAATTCTTTTTGATACGCATCATCTGGCGGAAAAGCATAGCCTTTTTCCGACTCTCTTGTCGCATAAAGTAAGATTAAATCATCCGCGATATCTTCAATTTTCGAAGCAACTTTTCGTTTAGTTTTCGTCCATTCACTGCCGCCTAGCTTGTTAATTTTCGGCGTTTTAGACTCGGAAGCAACGAACTTTTGAATCAAGTTCAATTGTGTGACTGGAATAAATAACTTGTCATCATTTTGGTACAAGATAGTCATGTAATCTTGATGGACCCCATCAACTTCTAAGGTTTCCATACCAATATATTTACCAATCCCGTGATTCGCATGAACGACATAATCGCCCGTTTTTAAGTCGCTATAACTTTTCAAACGTTCCGCATTAGAGATTGTTTGACGACGTGCCCGTTTTTTGGTCGTTGTATGAAAAATTTCTTTTTCCGTAATCGCCACGAGCTTGTTTTTAGGTAATTCAAACCCTGTTTGTAATGCCCCTTGGACAATTTGGACATGCCCATCTAACAACTGATCCCAATTGCTTACTACGCTAGGTATGTCAAAGTCCTGAAATAGCTCTTCGACTTTTTGAATCCGTTCTTTCGTAGGAACAAAAACAACGACCGTTTGGTTTTGCTTTTGCCAACGGTCCACTTCCGCTTTTAGCAACGGCATTTGACCGAAGAATTGTTGCATTGAACGATATTGGAAATTATGGACTTCTTGGAAACGAAGATTCCCCATTCCTTTTTGAAAAAGTGAAAAGAAGGTCGTATTTCGTGCGGTTTTTCGCAATTGATCATGAAAGTCTACGCCAAAAGTTTGTTCAGAAAACACGCGCATTTCTTCAATTTTCAGGGTTTGCCATTCCGCTTCCTCTCTAGCGATTTCTCGCTCCGTTTCCATCATACGAGAATAATCATCCACAAAAAGCAAACTATTTTCTGGTAAATAATCTAACAGCGTAGTTTTTTGTTGGTACAGAAAATCTGTATAATAGTGAGCATTTTCTGTAGGAATCCCTTGTTCCCAAGAAGACAGCAACTGACCAAAATATTCTTCTAAAAAATCGGTCTCCGTTTGATCTTTAGCTGTCGCTAAACGTTTTTCTAGAGCATCTTGTAACCTCATCATGCCATGATTCATATCTGCCTTTGAGAACACTAAATCAGTCATTGGTGAAATCGTTACTTCTTCAAGATTTTCTAATGAGCGTTGAGTATCCGCTTCAAAATAACGGATTGAGTCGATTTCAACATCAAACAGTTCCACCCGAACAGGGTATTCAGCATTTAGAGGATAGACATCAACAATGCTTCCGCGAATACTAAATTCGCCGGGCTTCCCGACCATTGATTGGCGTTCATAGCCCATTAACACTAAGCGTTGCGCGAGGATTTCAGGTTCTACTTCTGTCCCGATTTCCCAATGAAGTTGCGCATTTTGCCACGTTTCTTTCGTTGGCAAATATTTTCGTAGTCCAGCTACTGGCACGACCACGATTCCTGCATTCGCTGTCATCAGGAAATTTAACGCACTCACTCGATCTGCGCGCGCTTCTGGTGAAGAAAAGGCCATTTCGGCGGATAACACTTCATCTACTGGAAATAGATGAACTTGTTCTGAAGGTAAAATATTTAAAAAATCATCTACTAATTGATTGGCATAGTATAGGTTTGGGACCGCAATAACAATTTTTTGATGCGTCTTTTGTAAAGCGCCTGCCATCAGTAATGTTTTAGCAGAGCCTGATAACCCAGTAATTAGTTGGCGTGTTCCTGTTGTCATTAGTTGACTGCGCCATGATTTAGCAATTTCTGTTTGGCTAATTCGTTCGATAATATTCAAACAAGGGCCCTCCTTTCTGCTATTTTCCATTAAATTGATTCATTGTTTCAACAAACGTATGTCCTTCGCATGCATATAAGGCGGCATCGGCTGCTTTTTTTACAGCAAGTAACATCTCTTCGTGTGTTTCTTTAGGAAAAGTACTTAGTACATGGTGGATAACTGTATCATTTTTTGAGGGCCGACCAATGCCAATTTTAATTCTAGGAAAGACATTAGTTCCTAAATGGGCAATCAGACTTTTTATCCCATTGTGGCCGCCAGCACTACCTTTTTGCCGTAAACGAATTTTACCGACCTCTAAGTCTAAGTCATCATAAATAACAATCAAGTCTTCCTCATCTACCCCAAAGTAGGTCAACAACGGACCAACAGAGCGACCTGATTCATTCATAAATGTTAATGGTTTCACTAACAATACTTTCTCAGTCCCTATAAAAAACTCTGCAATATCTGCTTCAAAATTACTATTATTAAACGAAACATTTTGCCGATACGCAATTTCATCTAGCGTAATAAAGCCAATGTTGTGTTTTGTTTCTTTGTATTTACTACCGGGATTTCCCAGTCCTACGATTACTTTCATCTTTCATTCTCCTTGGATTATAAGCTTGCCAACACAAAATGGCTGGGAAGCGTATGCGCTACCCAGTTTTATTCATTATACCATAGAAATAAAAAAACTCGCAGTCTTTGAAGATTAAGAAAGATGTAAAAAAATTTTTTAGAAATTTAAATATGCGTAAGATAGTGAAATTACGCACATGTAAGAGCTACCATTTTGAAACAGGTCTGAAAACTGTATCATTTTTACAATCAAAGTTCGTGACATTTTTTACAAACCATGTTACTATCACTTTAGCAACAGGAAATAAAAACTCGTTGCTCACGAAAAAGAATGTAGAGGAAGGAATGGTACACATGACTGCAGCCGCAGGGAATAAAGATCACCAAAAAGTAATTTTAGTCGGGGACGGTGCCGTAGGTTCTAGCTATGCCTTTGCTTTAGTAACTCAGAATATTGCTCAAGAAGTTGGGATTATTGATATTAATGTACCAAAAACTGAAGGAGACGCGTTGGACTTATCTCACGCATTAGCATTTACTTCTCCTAAAAAAATCTATGCAGCTACTTATGACGATTGCCATGATGCAGACTTAGTTGTCTTAACAGCTGGTGCGCCTCAAAAACCAGGCGAAACTCGTTTAGACTTAGTTCATAAAAACTTGAAAATTAATAAAGAAATCGTTACAACAATTGTTGATTCTGGTTTCAACGGTATCTTCTTAGTTGCCGCAAACCCAGTCGATATTTTGACTTATTCAACTTGGAAATTCTCTGGCTTCCCGAAAGAACGAGTAATCGGTTCAGGAACTTCACTAGATTCTGCTCGTTTCCGTCAAGCAATTGCCGAATTAGTTGACGTTGATGCACGAAATGTCCATGCCTACATCTTAGGGGAACACGGAGATACAGAATTCCCAGTTTGGTCACATGCGAATGTCGCTGGCTTACAAATTTACGAATGGGTGAAAAATAATCCTGACGTCGATGAAGAAGCAATGGTTAATTTATTCTTCAACGTACGCGACGCTGCTTACACAATCATCGAGAAAAAAGGAGCTACTTTCTATGGAATCGCGGTTGCACTAGCGCGTATCACTAAAGCTATCCTAAACGATGAAAACTCTGTGTTACCATTATCTGTTTATTTAGAAGGTGAATATGGTCAAAACGATATTTATATCGGTGCACCAGCGATCATCAACCGCCAAGGCGTTAAACAAGTCATTGAAATTCCATTAACAGATGCTGAACAAGAAAAAATGGAAGCTTCTGCTTCTGCATTAAAAGAAGTTATTGAAACAGCTTTTGCTAAATTTGAAGCAGAAGAAGCAAAATAACTCCTTCTACAATAGTCGAAAATTAAAAACAACCAAGAGTGACCACTATTGTTACTCCGCTTTAAAGCCTGGTACAAAAATCCAAAGTGATTTTTGTACCAGGCTTTACTTTTAATCTGTTTTACTTTACTCATCACTCAACTTTTAAAAAAAATTATTGTTTTGTTTAGCTCGAAAAATAACAATAACCAAAAATAAGTTTATTATCTAAAATTCACTACACTACTTAATACAGTCCATCTGCTTCTTCTTTTGTCACAATATAAATATTTTTCATTTGCGTATAAGCATCTAGCATTGATTTATGCGTTTCTCGACCAATTCCTGATTTTTTATAACCGCCAAATGGCGCGCCCGCAGGCAATTGATTGTATGTGTTGACCCACATCCGACCTGTCCGTACACCACGAGCAACCCGTAATGCCACATTGATATCTTGAGAAAAGACGGCACCACCTAGACCATATTCAGAATCATTAGCTAAACGAATGACTTCTTCTTCCGTTTCAAATTTAATCACTGTTGCAACAGGACCAAAGATTTCTTCTTGGGCCACGCACATTGTATTCGTGCCATTCGCTAATAACGTAGGTGCTAAAAACGCCCCCTTGTCTAGCTCATTTTCTGTTAAACGTTGCCCACCAGTAATCAGTGTAGCTCCTTCCTTCACACCAATTTCGACATATTTTAAAATTTCTTCCAATTGATGCTCATTGATCTGAGCGCCCATTTCAACATCTTTTTCCCACGGGAAACCAACGTTCACTTGTTCAAATTTTTCCTTTAAAGCTTCTACAAATTGATCATAAATACCTGACTGAACGAACACACGAGACCCAGCACAACAAACTTGCCCTTGATTGAATAAAATCCCTAACTGCACACCTTCTAATGCTCGTTCCCAATTGGCATCTTCAAAAATAATGTTGGCTGATTTTCCGCCAAGTTCTAAAGTGGCTGGAATTAGGCGGTCGGCCGCCGCTTTAGCGACAGTGTACCCCACCTCTGTTGAACCTGTAAAAGCTAGCTTATCAAACCCTGGATGTGCCAACATATAATTTCCTGAATCAGAACCACGACCGGTGATTAAATTCACTACTCCTTTCGGCAAGACTTGATCAAAAATCTTAAACAATTCCAACAGACTTAATGATGTGCTCGAGGACGGATGAATCACAACCGTATTACCTGCTGCCAACGCTGGCGCTAATTTCCAAGCGCCCATTAATAAGGGGAAATTCCACGGAATAATTTGACCCACAACACCAATGGGTTCTTTCACAACAATGGATAACGTATCCTTATCAAATTCTTTGACAGACCCTTCTTCTCCACGAATCACACTAGCAAAATACCGAAAATGGTCTGCACTGGCAGGGACATCAATTGACTGCGTTTCCCGAAGCGGTTTTCCATTATCTAAAGTCTCTACCATAGCCAAATGTTCTTGATTTTCTTCAATCAAATCAGCAATTTTCAACAAAAGATTGCTTCTTGTTACAACGTCAACATCTTTCCATGTCTGAAACGCTTCTTGAGCTGCTTCTACAGCTCGATCTACATCTGCATTTGTGGCATCAACAAATTCTGCTAATTTTTCGCCATTACTAGGATTGTAACTAGCAATCATTTTGTTACCACTACCTGTTGTCCACTCTCCATTAATATACAATTGATAGCTACTGGCAACTACTTGATTTATTTCTTTTTTACTCATTTACCCACCTCTTTTTTATTTTTGTATCCGCTTGCAATTATAAGACATCTTTAACCTAAAAGTAAATGATTCTACCTAAAAAAAATATAGCTATCAGCGACTGTTGCTAACTCATCCCGACCTGAACCCGCCTGGCAATAACTGAATGTATTAAACTTTATTGGAGAGAACTTTTGCCACAAAAAAAGCTAGCACTGAAGAATTAAAATTGCTTCTTCAGTGCTAGCTTTGATTTTTCCAACTCATCCGTTCTTATTGACAAAGAGCTGATTTTTTTATTTATCTTTTGGAACGATATAGTTCATTAAATGTGTTTCATCAGCTGAGATTGTACGTGTCGAAACAACGTTTAATCCCTTCACGTTCATTTCAGAAATTAAGATGCTACCATCTTTAAAGACTTTTTCCACAAACGCGACATGACCATAAGTATTGTCTGCGCCTAAAACACCAGCTGGGAAGGAAACCGCTGCACCTGCTTTTGGTGTACGACTTACTTTGTACCCGCGTGCACGACCTGTTTCGCCCCAATCTTGACCATTCCCCATTGTTAAGTCCACACGTTTACCTAATTGCGTAATACGGTTGTAGACATATTGTGTACAGTTGCCCCAAGCATAACTATTAAAGGTGTCATAGTTTTTGCCATTATAGGCTGGGAAATTTGATTCCATTGGTTCAACGGTTGCTTTTTCTTTATCATAATAAGTTAAATCGTATGTTTTAATTAACGCATTTAATTTCTTATGGTAATCTTTGTCCGTTGCGTATTTTCCTGTTAGGAAACGTGTCGCTTCTTTGTATGATTTGGCTTCCGTTTTCCAGACACCATGATAGAAATCTTTATTGGAATCTAAACCATTTTTCAATAATTTCGCATAATCTTCCATTGATTCTTTATACGTTGGATATTGACGGAATTTTGCTTCTACTGTGTATAGGTTACCGAAACCATTGTCTTCATAGGTAATAAAAGAAACAGATTGACCTTTGTAATCGCCTTTAATACCAAACAAATTGTAGTTTGGTTTCTGGCTTAATTTACTATTGCCGCTGCCACTTTCTAAAATTGCTTGAGCAATCATCACACTAGCATATAAGTTTTTGTCCTTGGCCACTTTCCGAGCAGATTCACCGATTTCTTGAATAAACTCTTCTGTCTTCTTCGTTTTGCTGACCGTAAACGTCTCATCGTCTTCCACTAACCCAATCGTTTCATTTGTAACTGGTGGGACTATTTCGGGCTGCGGTGTTGACGCTGCTGGTTGTTCTACTGGCTTTTCAGCTGGCGCTGTTGGTGTCACTGGTTTCGCCGGCTGTTTTGATTCAGAAGTACTCGTGCCAGGTTTTGGCTGTTCTTTAGAAGAACTTGGTGTGGTCGTCGGCGTGGTACTTGATTCAGTTGTACTTGTTGACGTAGAATCTGTGGTTGACTCTGTTGTACTCGTTGAGGTGGAGTCAGTAGTCGATTCTGTCGTACTTGTGGATGTAGAATCCGTTGTGGAATCGGTCGTTTCGGTTCCTGACGTTTCCGTGGACTCCGTGGTTGCAGATTCACTTGATTCGGTTGAACTTTCTGTTTCAGTTGTTGTTTCTTCTGTCGCTTCTGTTGTTTCACTAGTCGCTGTCGTTTCAGTGGCTTCAGCAGTTGTTGCTTCTGCGGTTGTTTCTGCAACAGAACTATTTTCAGCTACCAAGTTATTACCTTCTGCAAATGCACCTACTGGCATTGATGAACCTAAAAGTAATAAGGTAGAGAACAGGGCAAATTGTTTTTTCATACTCATTCTCCTTTTTTATTTTTCTCCATTTATTTTTATGTACCAACATAATAATTGACATAGTTATTGTTTAAATGGCTCCTTTTTTAATAGTATACTGTTTCATAAAAAATTTCTAGCAAAAAGTTAAAAAAATAGAAGAAAATTCACAAATTCTTCTATCTTTTTTTGGTAATTTTCTAAGAAAAAAAAGAAAGGGTTTGAATAAACATCAATGTCCTCTCTTTTTCTCGTTATCCTTCAAACAAAATACTTTTTTTTCGAAGCGCCTCTTTGATTTCTTGGAAAGTTTCTTCGTCTGCACAGCGAATAGTATGCAGATGGACGCCTCCTGTTAAAACTGATAGTAATGTAGCATGCTCTTTTTGATACTTGTCCATAAATTTATCAATATCTTTCTCTGATTGAATGCGCAAGCTGCCGATTAATTCCCCATAAAGCGGATGTGCAATACTCACATCTACCACTTCTCCACCTTTGGCAACAATGACTGACAATTCTTCTCTCGTTTGTTCAGGTGTATGTTGACAAGCAATTTTCCGTTCAATTCCTTCTAAAGGTTGTTCCAACATATACCCTCGAGCTGTTGCGACAATTTCGACCCCTGTCGCCCGTAATAGAGCGACATCTCCTACAATAATTTGTCTGCTGACATCAAAAGCTTTTGCAAAACGAGTGGCACTAATTGGCTTTTCGGTCTCTCTTAATCTTTTAACAATCTCTCTTCTTCTGATTTCTCCATCCACGACCTTCGCCTCACTCTCCTAAATGTTTTTCTTGGAAACGTTTAGAGGCGTCCATAATTCCCTGGAAAGTCTCAGATAATGTTTCTTCATACTCGGCATTTTCAACATGATTCAGAATAGTTTCTAATACTTGTTGTTCTCTTTCAGAATCAAAAACCGCATGACCTGCTTTCTTTTTCACTGCAGCAATCTCTGCGACGACGTCCATCCGCTGTTCTAATAAACGGACTAGTTCCTTATCGATTTGGTTAATCTTTGCTCGTTGTTGTTCTAAAGAAGTTGTTGGGGCGTCATCTTCAGTCAATTCTTTAATTATCCGTGCTGGATTACCTGCGATCACACAGTTTTCTGGGAACGATTTGGTCACAACAGCACCTGCTGCCACCACTACATTATCGCCTAATGTTACGCCTGGAAGGACAATCGCTCCACCGCCAATCCAAACATTGTTGCCAATGATAATTCGTTTCCCTGATTCCATTCCGCTATTACGCTTGGCTGCTTGTAATGGATGCTCGGCTGTATAAAGTTGCACATTGGGGCCAAACATACAGTTATCGCCAATTTCGATTGGACAAACATCTAAAAAAACGTTATTAAAATTGGCATAGAAATTTTTTCCAACAGAAATGTTGTAGCCGTAATCAAATTGAATCATCGGTTCGATGTACGTCCCGACACCCACTTTTCCAAATGTTTCTTCTATTAATTGACGACGAATATAAGTGTCTGGTTGTTGGTTAATTAACGCCATTTGTTCACGGGCTTTTTTGCGATCAGCCACTAATTCAGGATCTGAGGCAAAATATAGTGCACCTGCGATCATTTTTTCTTTTTCTGATTTAAATTCTTCCATTCCGTTACTCCTTTATCGTTAGTTCTGCAAATATCGTTTCAGCTTTCGCTTCTAAAAAATAATAAGGTTGTTGTAAAAATAGCGGCGTTTGATTAATGGCTAAAATAGCTGCCGTTGGTTGTTTATAATGAATCAAATCGCAAAATGGATGCACTTGAAAACTCGTGCCGACAATCACGATTAAGTCGGCAGAAGCAACGGCCTGAATGGCTTTTTCGATTGCCTCTTCGGATAATCCTTCTTCATACAAAGTAATAGCTGGACGGATTTGTCCATGACAATCAGCGTGCCGATCACTAAGCAAATAGTCTTGCCAAGGAACCGTTGCACCACAAGTTTGGCAATAACATTCATATAAATTACCATGAAAGTCCACCACTTCTTGGCTACCTGCTTTTCGATGAAGCCCATCAATATTTTGTGAAACAATTTTTCCCCGTTTCATTTGCTCTAATTGGGCCATTTTCTGGTGAATGATATTAGGTTGTGCGTCTGGATGATAGAGCGTTTTAACGAATTGATAAAACTTTTCTGGCTCTGTTTTTAAGCAAGTCCGGCTCAATAAGTATTCCGGTTGCTGGATTCCTTGATAGACACCTTTTAAGGAACGATAATCTGGCACACCTGAGGCTGTCGAGATACCCGCACCTGTTAAAAATGTGATTTTTTGTTGGGTTGCCAACCAATGAATTGCCTCGGCTTGCGTGATATCTTGCATATCGATTCAGCTCCTAATCTTCTATATTATAACGTATTTTAACATTAGCACCAAAAGTTTTTCCACTTTTTGAAAACTTCTTACCTATATATTGATTTATCTTGAAAGAGTTTGTGACAAATTTCTCAACTCGTGGTAAAATATGCATGAGTAAAAGTGAGGTGAAACAACAATGGTCGCATTTATTATTTATTGGGCTGCAATTATTGCCTGCATCGCTTGGGGCGTTTTAAGCATTTGGTTCTCTGTTTTTTATCTTTCTCGTAAAGAAAACGGAAATCTTTGGGCTTTTGCGTTCTTCAACGTTATCGCTATTATCGCCTTAGCAATTGTTTTATTAGTTTACAAAACTTGGGATTTCGGTATCTTAACTTACTCAAGTCTAATTTATACAATTTTAGCTTCTTTAGGTGTATTGACTGTTCTTCAAGCTATTTTAGGTCGTGAACCAAAAGCTGTCAAAGCTTAAGTAAAAAGCAACTGTTCCTTTAGGAATGGTTGCTTTTTTCGTATTAGTTTCTATTTCGTAGGGAAAATGTTACGCTAATTTCATGGTGTTTGTGTCCTCTTGATAAATTCCTTTGCTAGAACATATTGACTTTCTTCTGGATTTATCCTAAAATTAATAACTGAATTTAATAACTGAATAGTGCCTCAAAAAAGAGGTAGAGGTCGCGGTTTTTATTACGCTTGTGGAGTGAGAGGACACTGGGAAGCAAGTTTAGGATCAATCGCCGAAATGCATAACGGAGCCTCTTCTGTTGTGTGTTGGGACGTAAGTTAAGAGCTTGCGGACTGTCTTAGTAGTGATGCTAAGTTGTGCTATGTTTCGTTGAGGAATTTTTTTCGACATTACCTAGCAACCTTACATCTGTTTGGTTGTTTTTTTGTATTCAAAAATAGGTTGTGACAGAAGTATTCTCCTTTAAAAAGACAGAATCGCTTTTGCTCAGCTGATTATCAAAGCTTGTTGATTGAAAAAAGACAAAACGATCAATCAGACAAGAAATTTAAAGGAGAGAAAAAGATGAACAAAAAAGTTTTTTCATTCAGTCTACTACTTGTCACGCTATTTTCGTTACTTGGCATGACAACCAACGCTTCGGCGGAGGAAAATGGTGAATTTCGTGTCGGCATGGAAGCTGGCTACGCCCCTTTTAACTGGTCACAGAAAAATG
The DNA here is from genome assembly GCF_040888205.1 of Enterococcus sp. C102(2024). Taxonomy (NCBI): domain Bacteria; kingdom Bacillati; phylum Bacillota; class Bacilli; order Lactobacillales; family Enterococcaceae; genus Enterococcus; species Enterococcus sp. C102(2024). The sequence goes on from NZ_JBFOHH010000004.1 coordinate 23,767, forward strand.
ATGCACATGGCGCAGTGCCTATTCAAGGCAACTCTTATGCAGGCGGCTATGATGTTCAAATTTCTAAAAAAATTGCCGATGGTTTAGGTCGTAAATTAGTAATCGTCCAAACCAAATGGGACGGCTTGGCGCCCGCCTTACAATCTGGAAAAATTGATGCCATTATCGCCGGAATGAGCCCAACCGCTGAACGAAAAAAAGAAATTGCTTTTACAAACCCTTATTATGAATCACAATTTGTCGTAATTGTTAAAAAAGATGGCAAATACGCTAATGCAAAAAGCTTGAAAGATTTAGCTGATGCTAAAATTACGGCTCAACTAAATACATTCCACTACGGATTAATTGATCAAATTCCAAATGTCAATAAACAGCAAGCAATGGATAACTTTTCAGCTATGCGAACAGCACTTGCTTCTGGCATGATTGACGGGTATGTTAGTGAACGCCCTGAAGGCATAACAGCAACTAGTGTCAATAAAGAATTAAAAATGTTAGAATTTCCAAAAGAAAATGGCTTTGATGCTAGCGCTGAAGACTCGCAAGTAGCAGTCGGCATGCGTAAAGGCGATCCAGACATTGAAAAAGTAAACAAAATTTTAGCAGGTATTTCTCAAGATGAACGGACAAAAATTATGGACCAAGCAATCAAGGATCAACCTGCAGCAATAGATAGTGATGAACAAAAAACAGGACTTATTAACGATTTCAAAAATATTTGGAATCAATATGGCGACATGTTTTTACGTGGTGCTGGTTTAACGCTATTTATCGCGTTAGTCGGGACGGTCGTCGGAACAACCCTTGGTTTACTAATTGGTGTCTTCCGTACAATTCCAGATTCTGAAAACCCAGTCGCTCGTTTCTTCCAAAAATTAGGAAATTTAATTCTTTCTATTTATATTGAAGTTTTCCGTGGTACACCAATGATGGTTCAAGCAATGGTTATTTTCTATGGTTTAGCTCTAGCTTTTGGCATCTCTTTAGACCGAACAGTGGCCGCATTATTTATCGTTTCTGTGAATACTGGTGCCTATATGTCTGAAATTGTTCGCGGAGGTATTTTCGCAGTGGATAAAGGACAATTCGAGGCAGCACAAGCGATTGGGATGACCCATGGACAAACAATGCGTAAAGTCGTTATTCCCCAAGTATTACGTAATATTTTACCTGCAACAGGGAATGAATTTGTCATTAATATCAAAGATACAGCCGTGTTAAGTGTTATCGGTGTCGCAGATTTATTCTTCCAAGGGAATGCTGCTTCTGGCGCAAACTTCCAGTTCTTCCAAACCTTTACAATTGTCGGCATCATGTACTTGGTAATGACTTTTGTGATTACACGAATCTTACGTGTTGTGGAACGTAAAATGGATGGCCCTTCTGCTTACGTTAAAGTAGAAGAATTAACTGAAGAAGGAAAAGAAAGCTAGGAGGCAAACAGATGAGTGCAATTATTGAAATTGAACATTTACGAAAAAGCTTTGGCGAAAACGAAGTATTAAAAGATATCAATATGAACGTCAACAAAGGAGAAGTTGTCACCATTATCGGTTCTTCTGGTTCTGGTAAATCAACGTTACTACGTTGTATCAATTTGTTAGAAAAACCAACAGATGGCAAAATCATCTATAATGGTAAAAATGTTTTAGAACGTGGTTATAGTTTGCCCAAATATCGGACCCATTTAGGCATGGTTTTCCAATCATTCAATTTATTTAATAACATGAATGTCTTAGAAAACTGTACTTCTGGTCAGATGACTGTCCTAAAAAGAAACAAAGAAGAAGCCAAAAAAATTGCCTTAGAAAATTTAGAAAAAGTTGGCATGGCTCGTTTTATTGATGCCAAACCTGCTCAATTGTCTGGTGGACAAAAGCAACGGGTAGCCATTGCTCGAGCATTATCAATGGATCCAGATGTTTTACTTTTCGATGAACCAACTTCTGCATTGGATCCTGAAATGGTTGGCGAAGTGCTAAAAACAATGAAAAATCTTGCCCATACAGGGCTAACAATGGTGATTGTAACACATGAAATGGAATTTGCGCGGGACGTATCCGATCGTGTTATTTTCATGGATAAAGGTGTCATTGCCGAAGAAGGGACCGCTGAAGATATCTTTGTCCATCCAAAAGAAGCTCGGACAAAAGAGTTCTTACATCGGATTTTAACGAAAAACTAGTAAAAAAGAGGCAGTCATTCTGGTTAGAGTGACTGCCTCTTTTTTACTAGTTTTTGTATTGACGAATCATTGGCGGTTCATAGGAATCAATAAATGCACCAATTTCTTCTAAGGAATCTGAAATGAAAATTTTAGCTCGATCCGCTTCTGTTAAGAAACTAGTTTCTACCATTTTATCAAAAAAAGCAGCTAATAAATCATAGTAACCATTCACGTTGTATAAAATACAAGGATTCATATGTTCACCGACTCGGCCCCAAGAGATCACCTCGCTAATTTCTTCTAGCGTGCCGGGACCACCGGGTAAAGCTAAATACACATCTGCCAATTCAATCATCTTTTTCTTACGCGCATGCATATCACTGACTGTATGCATCTTTGTAATGCCATTATGTGCAATCTCTCGTTCCATTAAAAAAGTGGGCATGACACCAATTACCTCTCCACCTTCTGCCAAAAGCGTATCAGCCACTGTACCCATTAGACCAACATTGCCACCGCCATAAACTAGATCATAGTGATTTTCTTTCATCCAAGCGGCTAACGCTACTGCAGCTTGCTGATAGATTGGCTCATTCCCCAGACTGGCGCCACAATATACTGCCATTTTTTTCACAAACATACCCTCCATTTAGATAGATTCTTTTTTACCATCTATCCTCTGGTAGCTATGGTAGCATATTTTGATTTTATCGAAAAGGTGCAGCCATTTTTCTTTTCGTTTTAAAAGTATTTGAATTTTCAGACAATAAATGCTATAGTCTTTTTATATTTTAAAATTTCAGAAAAAGGAGCCCTATTATCTTGTCTACCTCACTCACTATTCGCTTAGTTGCCGAAGCAGATTGGCCCGCATTACATACCTTGGACCAAATCATTTGGACAAAAAAGAATACCCCTGCCGAGATACAACCACTCTCGCTTGCGGCATATCAGGAAAAAATGAAGGATGAAACGATTTTCGTTGCCATCAGCGGACAACAACTTGCTGGATTTATTGAAGTCCATCCGCCCACTTCGTTAGCAGCTCATCAAAAGCAATGGCTACTAAGTATTGGCGTTTCGCCAGATTTCCAAGGTCAAGGGATTGGTGGTTCTTTGTTGTCGTATATCAAAGATATGGCTGAGATAAGCGGGATTCATAAGCTGAGTTTGCGAGTAATGGCTACCAATCAAGAAGCCATTCGATTCTATGAAAAACATGGTTTTGTGCAGGAAGCACATTTTAAAGAAGAATTTTATATAAATGGACACTATTGTGATGATTATCAGTATGCTTATTTCATAGAAAAATAAGAAAACTAATGTTTTCTATAAAAACTGGTTGCTCTCTGTTTCTTCTTCTGTTATTTTAAATAATAAGACAATATTAAGGAGTGTGAATCTATGCAAAAAAAGTTAGTTTGGCGTGATTATCTATACGTTGGTTCAATGTTATTCGGTTTGTTTTTCGGTGCTGGAAATTTAATTTTCCCTGTACATATGGGACAAGAAGCGGGGGCTTCCGTCTTTTTAGCAAACTTGGGCTTCTTAGCCACTGGAATTGGCTTACCTTTTCTTGGTGTCATTGCTATGGGTGTTTCTAAAAGTTCAGGTGTTTTTGACTTAGCTTCTCGGATTAATCGTCGTTATGCTCTTATTTTTACCTTACTATTATATTTAACGATTGGTCCTTTCTTTGCTTTACCAAGGTTAGCAACTACTTCTTTTGAGATTGGTCTTGCACCATTTGTTCCTAAAGACTTGCAATGGCTGGTTCTTGCTGGTTTTTCCGCATTATTTTTCTTAGCTGTTTGGCTCTTCTCTAGAAAGCCAAGTAAAATCTTAGATTATGTGGGTAAATTTTTAAATCCGTTATTTTTAGCATTGCTAGGAATTTTGATTGTTTTAGCCTTTGTAAAACCATTAGGTCATGTGGCCAGTGCCGCTGTTGGTGAAAATTATATTTCAAGTCCTTTCTTTAAAGGATTTACAGAAGGTTATAATACGTTGGATGCTTTAGCTTCATTAGCTTTTGGGATTGTTGTCGTTTCCACTTTACGAAATATGGGCGTCGAAAAACCAGGAGATATCGCTAAAGGAATGATTAAATCAGGTGCTTTCAGTGTTGTATTGATGGGGATTATCTATACCTTACTTGCTTATATGGGAACAATGAGTATCGGGGCTTTTCCAATCAGTGAAAACGGCGGGATTGCCTTAGCCCAAATTGCTAATTACTATTTAGGCCTACCAGGGAGTATTTTACTGGCTTTTATCGTAGTTCTTGCTTGTTTAAAAACCGGTATCGGCTTAAGCACAGCCTTTTCTGAGACTTTTGAAGAAATGTTTCCGAAAGTTTCCTATCAAAAATTCTTGGCAATTGTTGTTATTTTACCAGCTATTTTTGCAAATGTCGGCTTAACCAACATCATTCAATTTGCCGTTCCAGTCTTGATGTTCCTTTATCCATTGGCGATTACTTTAATGCTTTTGGTAATCATCAGTCCTATTTTCAAACATCGACGGGAAGTCTATCAAGCAACGACCTATATCACATTGATTGCTGCTGTTTTAGATGCATTAAATAGCGCGCCTGCCTTTATCAAAGATACGGCGTTTGTAACAACGCTTTTAGAAAAAGCCGGCCAATACTTACCATTGTTCACTATTGGCATGGGCTGGGTCGTTCCAGCAACGGTTGCTTTTCTAATTAGTTGGGTTTGGGTCATGATTTCTAAAAAAGATCCTATTCTTGATTAATTATTACTAAAACGGCACTAGAAAAATGCGGAAGCGCATCTTTTCTAGTGTCGTTTTTATGTATATTCGTTGTACCAAACTCTTGACTATGGTAAATTGAAGTTACCAACAAGTACTGGAGGAAATTGCCCATGTTAGTTACAACAACCGAGAGAATTAGCGGTCAAGAATATGAAATTATTGGAGAAGTTTTCGGGTTAACCACACGTTCTAAAAATATGTTTAAAGATTTAGGTGCTGGACTAAAAAGCGTAGTTGGCGGTGAAATTAAAGGTTACACTGATATGCAACGAGAAGCACGCGACCAAGCAATCGAACGTTTAAAAGCAGAAGCCTCTAAATTAGGTGCAGATGCCGTTGTGATGATGCGTTTTGATTCTGGCACAATTGGCACAGACATGCAATCTGTCGTGGCTTACGGAACAGCTGTTAAATACATCTAAATCTTGCAACCAAAAAGACGAAGACCTTTTCTTGTAAGGTCTACGTCTTTTTATTTTTCATATTTCACTTCTGCTAAATACAATCCTTCTGGATGAGCAGTTGGACCCGCTAAATTTCGATCTTTAGCTGCGATAATTGCTGGAATCGCGGTTGGTTCCAGCCGCCCATTGCCGATTTTCAATAGCGTACCAACTAAAATCCGAATCATTTTGTACAAGAAACCATCGCCCCGAAAAGTGAATGTTAATTCATCCCCCGTTTCATTGACATGAACACTGGCTTCATGAATGGTTCGGACTTTATCTTCTACTGAACTTCCTGAGGCACAGAAAGAGGTAAAATCATGGGTGCCTAATAAATCAGGCAAAGCTTGTTGGATTTTTTCGAGATCAATGGGATACGGAAAATAACTAGCATAAAAACGTCGAAATGGACTTCGTGGTTTGCCAATATCCACTTTAAATTGATAGGTTTTTTCGATCACGTGATAACGTGCATGAAAGTCTTCTGAAACACGTTCCACGCTGCGCACAGCAATGTCTTCTGGTGTTTGTGTGTCTAACGCAAAGCGCATTTTTTCCAACGGACGTTCCTGCGGATAATCAAAGTGAATCACTTGGCCCATTGCATGAACACCTGCATCTGTTCGTCCTGAACCAAAAACCGTCACGGAGCGTCCGTTATTCATGCGTGCTAACGTTTTTTCTATTTCTTCTTGAACGGTACGCTCATTAGGCTGCTTTTGAAAGCCATGAAAATGAGTGCCATCATAGGCAATGATTGCTTTATAGCGGGGCATAATTTTTCTTCACCTTTTCTAAGTTCTTAATACAAATAAGCCAATGGTTAACAAGACAAAGCCAAACATTACTATTGTATCTCGTAGGTGCCAATGAAGAATGCGGTATTTTGTCCGTCCTTCGCCACCTTGATAACCTCTTGCTTCCATGGCAGTCGCCAAATCTTCCGCACGATTAAAACTACTTACGAAAAGCGGAATTAACAGTGGAACAATAGCTTTCATTTTTTGAAGTAAGTTTCCTTCACCAAAATCAACACCACGGGCACGTTGAGCATTCATAATCTTTTCCGTTTCATCCATTAATGTTGGGACAAAACGTAAGGCAATTGATAACATCAATGAAACTTCATGAACTGGAAATTTCACTACACGAAGTGGGCGTAGCAAATATTCAATCGCATCTGATAACTCTAATGGTGCCGTCGTTAAAGTTAATAACGTTGACATGAAAATAATTAAAACAAAACGACAGAAAATAAATAGCCCATTCGTCACACCAAACTGGGTAATGGAAATAATTCCCCACTGAAAGTACACTTCTCCCCCTTGTGTAAACAAGGTTTGAAGAGCCACAGTAAACAGAATTAGCCATAATAATGGCCGAACACCGCGGATAAAGAAGCGGGCGCTGATTTTTGATAATGAAATAGCAAAAGCAGTAAAGGCTGCTATTAAAACATAACTCTGCCAATTATTTGCTAAAAAGATAATTCCAATAAAATAAAAACTAGCTAATAATTTTGCGCGCGGATCTAAACGATGGATAAAAGAATCACCTGGAATATAGCGCCCAAAAATCAATTTATTCATCATTTTGCCTCACCTGCTTCCTGCATTTTTTTCAGAAGCTGATCGGCTAATTGATCGGCCGTTAATGGTAATTGCTCAAAAGAAAAGCCTTTTGCCACTAATTTTTCAGCAAATTCGGCTGCAGTTGGCACGCCTAATTGTTTTTCTTTCAGCCATTGTGTCTCTTGAAACACTTCTTGTGGTGCTCCCGCTCGGACGATTTGTCCTTTTTCTAAAACAATCACATGATCTGCGTAATTAGCCACATCATCCATCAAATGTGTCACTAAAACGATGGTCATATTATGTTCCTTATGCAGACGACTAAACATCTCCATCATTTCTTTACGACCCTTAGGATCCAAACCAGCAGTCGGTTCGTCTAATACTAAGACTTCTGGTTCCATCGCTAGCACACCAGCAATTGCGACACGGCGCATTTGACCACCTGATAATTCAAACGGAGAATGTTGTAAGTATTTTTCATCTAAGCCGACTAAATCAAGCATTTTCTTAGCTAATTTTTTCGCTTCTTCGTCTGAAACACCAAAGTTTTTCGGTCCGAAAGCGATGTCTCGCTCCACTGTTTCTTCAAACAATTGTGCTTCTGGAAATTGAAAAACGATCCCAACTTTTTTACGAATTGGTTTTAAATTCTTATTATCAGTTTCTGGCGTAATTACACGCTCTCCAATTGTCACTTGGCCTTTAGTTGGTTTCACCAAAGCATTTAAATGTTGCAATAGCGTTGATTTGCCACTGCCAGTATGTCCGACAATCGCTGTATAAGAGCCGTCTTGAATCGTTAAATTAATATCGAATAATGCCCGTTGCTCAAAAGGAGTATTGGGTTGGTAAGTAAAATCTACTTGTTTAAAACGGATGTCCATAACCAATCCACCATCCCTTCTTCTGTTAAATAATTCGTTGGCACAACAACGCCACGCTCTTTCAAAGCTACTTTTAATTTTTCAGGAAACGGTAAATCCAAGCCCATTTCAACAAGCGCTTCTCCTGCAGAAAAAATCTTTTCTGGTGTTCCTTCGTTTGTCAATTGTCCTTGGCGCATCACTAAAATACGATTCGCATTAGCCGCTTCATCAATATCGTGGGTAATAGAAATAACTGTTAAATTGCTTTCTTCTTTAATCTTTTGAATGGTAGCAATTACTTCTGCACGACCTTCTGGATCTAACATACTTGTCGCTTCGTCTAAAATAATAATATCTGGTCGCAAAGCAACCACACCAGCGATAGCTACTCGTTGTTTTTGGCCGCCAGATAGCCGAGCAGGTTCTCGCTTGGCAAAATCTAACATACGAACCCGTTCTAAGGCATCGTGGACACGTTCGACCATTTCATCACGCGGAATACCTTGATTTTCTAAACCAAAAGCCACATCGTCTTCGACTGTTGAACCGACAAATTGGTTATCTGGATTCTGAAAGACCATTCCTACCATACGCCGGATATCCCAGACGTTTGCTTCATTTAATTCTTTGCCGCCAACTTTGATAGTCCCAGCAGCTGGCAGTAACAGCCCATTGATCGTTTTGGCTAACGTTGATTTACCAGAACCATTATGGCCAATAATAGCGACCCATTCGCCTTGTTGAATGGAAAAAGACACATCTTTTAAAGCGGGAGAAGCATCTTCTGGTTGATAATTAAATTGGATATTATTTAGTTCAATGATTGGTTGCATCGCGTACTCCCTCAATCTATTTATTCTTTCTAACACTACCAAAAAAGTAGCGTTTTTTCAATCATCTGTTCTGATTCTTCACACTATTTTTTATTATACCAAAAGAACGGTCATTATGGGAGCTCTTATCTGTCTTGACAGGTCTATTTTTCATAAAAATAACTTCTTGTTCTCATAAAACAAGAAGTTACTGATTTTCTTTTAAAAATGTGTCTTCAAATATTCAAACGCATATTGGGCATATAACTCAGCACCCATTGCCATCGCATCTTCATCAATATTAAAACGACCATGGTGATGTGCCCATTCCGTATCTTTCTCTGGATTACCACTTCCCACTAAGGCAAAACAACCAGAAGCATGTTCAGTATAATAACTGAAGTCTTCACCACCGGTTGTCGGCTCTTCTTGTCTTAAGGCCGCTTCACCAAAATTTTCCTTAATTAGTGTTTGAGCAAACAAGGCATCTTGCTCATCATTAATCACTGGCAACGTTCCATATTGATAATCTAACGAAGCCGTACCACCGTAAATAGCGGCTGTTTGTTCCGCATAGCGTTGCAGCGCCTGTTCTACTCGATTACGCGTTGCTACACTAAAGCAACGAACCGTTCCTTCTAAACGTGCATTCTCAGCAATCACATTAAAACGGGTCCCCACATCCATCCGTCCAATCGTGACAACTACTGGATCTAAAGGATCTGTCTCTCGAGAAACAATCGTTTGCAGATTCATCACGAAAGAAGAAGCTATGACTGCCGCATCAATACAAGCGTTTGGCATGGCACCATGGCCACCACGGCCTTTAAAATCAACAGAAAAAATATCTGCGGATGCGAAACTTGAGCCCACTCGACACGAAGCGGTTCCTACAGGCATTTGTGACCAGATATGTAAGCCAAATACATCATCAACACCGGTCATTGCGCCTTGCGCAACCATTGCTTTAGCACCTTGCGCATTTTCTTCAGATGGTTGAAAAATTAATCTTACAGTTCCCTGAAGTTCTTCCTGGATTTCTTTTAATACTTTAGCCGCTGTTACTAACATCGCGGTATGGGAATCATGCCCACATGCATGCATCTTGCCAGCTTCTAAAGATTTATAAGCTAAATCTTCATTTAATTCCTGTACAGGTAAGGCATCCATATCAGCCCGCAGCGCAACCACTCGGCCTGGTTTGCCGCCCACAATTTCAGCAATTAAACCCGTCGGTTCTGTTTTGCGATAAGTAATTCCTAATTGATCAAGAACTGCCGCGACTTTTTCTGTCGTTCGAAATTCTTCAAATTGTAATTCTGGATGTTGGTGTAAATCCCGTCGAAAAGCAATCATTTCTTGTGAATGCTGCTTGACTAGTGCTTTGATTTTTTTCATACTTACGCCCCGTTTCTACAAACTTAATAAAATACTTGAAAAAATACCCGCTAAAATAACCGAAACAATGGTGACTGTTACGAAACCTGCCACTAACATCGGTGGCATTAAATGGCTCGTTAAAGCCGCCTGTTCTTGTTCATCTTCTGTCAATGATTGAATCACTTCATTAGTAATAATATAATCGGCTGGAAAGCCATATAAAGCTGTCAATGAAACTGCGAATGCCATCTCTTTACTCACACCTAATACACGACCAACAATTGCTGAAAAGATGTACATCCCGATAACACCAATCACAATAATCCCAATCATTGGTAAAAATAAATCCATCAACATTTCAGGTGTGGCTTGTTTTAAGCCATCAAAGACAAAAAGCATTAACCCTAAAATCGCAAAACCAAAGCTATTTGCTTTCTGCAATGGTTGCTTTTCTAAAAAGCCTAAAGACGTTGCAATCACGCCAAAACATAAACACAGCACAAAAGGACTAATCGTCACAAACGGTGCCGTCCACACAGAAACATAATAAGCGAGTGTGGCAACTAAGGCTAAACGTAAAATTCGTGAATAATCTGTATGATATCGTTTGGGTACTTTTTCAAATAGTTTAGGCACATCTGGTTCTGCTCCTGTTTCTTGCCCCTCTTGTTCATGAACTGGCTGCCATGTCCCTGCTCGATATTCTTGAAGCTTCCGCTTTCCTTCTTTTTTTAGAACAATTGAAGTTAAGGGATAACCAGCAAACCCTTGAATGACATAAATTAAAATTGCCAAAACTGAAAGTGAGGCTAAACCAGCTGATTGAGCCGCTTCTGACATTACTAATGAAGAAACTAAACCTCCTACTAACGGCGGGATTGCAACTAAAACTGTTTTTAAGTCAAAAACAAAAGTCCCTACAGCTAATAACAAGGCAATAATGCCCAGAATACCTGACAAAGCAATCACAATCGTTTTCCATTGATTAACCAATTCTTTAACAGAGAGCAGAGTGCCCATATTAGTAATCAACAGATACATTAATAAAGTGGCAACCACTGTAGGAATCCCTGCCACTTCCACAATATTTTGTGGAAAAATAGTCCAATAACCAAGAATAAATAAAACACCACAAACAAAAACAGATGGAATCCAAGCTTTTGTTTTGATAGAAACTACATCACCAATGTATAAAATAACCATCAGCAACGAAAAAGCAAACATTTGCGACATATAATTCCCCCTTCTACTAACTCAGATGCTTAATTATCTGAAAATTCCAATTAATAACCAGTATAACAAACCGGAAAAGCTTCTGCAATGCTTTTAAGAAACAAAAAAGCTTTGAGAAAACAGCGTTTTCCCAAAGCAAAAAAAAATCACCTTTATATGATGAGTGCTCCCCTGCTAAAGCCATCTTTAGCAGGGAAAGCAGAGCTAGACTCGGAGTCGCCTCCAACATCATAACACTCTAAAAGAAACATCTATAAAGTGATCGGTTTATTAATTATTTAACAAATTCGATAACTACCATTGGTGCTGCATCGCCGCGTCTTGGTTCTGTCTTCAAGATACGAGTGTAACCACCTTGGCGTTCCGCGAAACGAGGTCCTAAATCGTTAAATAGCTTTTGTAAAGCTGATTCAACAACGATAGACTCATCTTCTTCACGAACACTAGCAACTTCATTACGAACGAAAGTAGCTGCTTGACGACGTGCATGAAGATCTCCACGTTTACCTAAAGTAATCATTTTTTCTACAGTTGAACGTACTTCTTTCGCACGAGCTTCAGTAGTTACGATGCGTTCGTTGATGATTAAATCAGTTGTAATATCACGTAGCATAGCTTTACGTTGGCTTGATGTGCGTCCTAATTTACGGTAACTCACGTTGGGTTCCCTCCTTCGTTTCTGTTCTCACGAGCCACTGCTGTTAAGCAGGACTGGAAACTTCGTAAAAGTCTTAATCGTCCTTACGTAATCCTAATCCTAGATCATGCAATTTGAGTTTTACTTCTTCAAGAGATTTACGACCTAAATTACGTACTTTGATCATTTCTGGTTCAGATTTGTTTGTAAGTTCTTGTACAGTATTAATGCCTGCACGTTTTAAACAGTTATATGAACGAACTGATAAATCAAGTTCTTCAATCGTCATTTCTAGCATTTTCTCTTTTTGAGTTTCTTCTTTTTCCACCATGATTTCAGCGTTTTTCGCTTCGTCAGTAAGGTTTACAAAGATATCTAAATGCTCAGTCATGATTTTCGCAGCTAAACTTAGTGCTTCTTGAGGAATGATTGAACCATCTGTCCATATTTCCATTGTTAATTTGTCGAAATCATCACGACGACCAACACGTGTATTTTCTACTTGGTAGTTAACACGACGAACGGGTGTGTAGATGGAATCAACTGGAAGTACACCGATTGGCATATCTTCTTTTTTGTTTTCGTCTGCTTGAACATAGCCACGACCAGGTTTCACTGTTAAGCGAGCATGGAAAGTAGCTCCTTCAGCAACACTACAGATAACTAAATCTTTATTTAGGATCTCAACATCACTGTCCACGATAATATCGCCGGCAGTCACGGTAGCGGGTCCTGTAATATCGATCTCAAGGGTTTTCTCTTCTTCAGCATATAATTTCAATGCTAAGCCTTTAATATTCAAAATAATTTGTGTTACGTCTTCTCGTACACCTGGAATGGTTGAGAATTCGTGTAAAACACCATCGATTTGAATATTCGTAATTGCAGCTCCTGGTAAAGAAGACAATAAAATACGACGTAGAGAGTTACCTAAAGTAGTTCCGTAACCGCGTTCTAATGGTTCAACGACGAACTTACCATAATCTCTATTTTCATCAATTTTTTCGATTCTTGGTTTTTCAAATTCAATCATTCTTATCTATACCCCTTTCAAAACGAAAAGTGTCTTGTTCAATGACGTTCCTAATTCAAACTCAGAATGAGTGGCGCTCATTAAACACGACGGCGTTTTGGAGGGCGGCATCCATTATGAGGAACTGGAGTCACGTCACGAATTGCAGTCACTTCTAAACCTGTTGCTTGTAATGAACGAATTGCTGCTTCACGTCCAGAACCAGGTCCTTTAACTGTTACGTCTACAGTTTTAAGTCCATGTTCCATTGCCACTTTAGTTGCGGCTTCTGCAGCCATTTGAGCGGCAAAAGGAGTTGATTTTTTGCTTCCTTTAAAGCCTAATGATCCTGCTGATGACCATGCTAATGCATTACCATGTGTATCAGTAATCATTACGATTGTATTGTTGAATGTAGAATGGATATGTGCTACACCTGATTCTATATTCTTTTTGACACGGCGTTTACGACTAACTTTTTTTGCTGCCATGAAGTTCTAACCTCCTTCACTTAGGAATTATTTTTTCTTGCCTGCTACTGTTTTAGTAGGGCCTTTACGAGTACGTGCATTATTTTTCGTGTTTTGTCCACGAGTTGGTAATCCACGACGGTGACGGATTCCACGGTATGAACCGATTTCCATCAAGCGTTTGATGTTTAAGTTCACTTCACGACGAAGATCCCCTTCAACTTTTAACTTATCAATTTCCGCACGAATCGCATCTGTTTGTTCGTTTGTTAAATCACGTACACGAACATCTTCAGATACGCCAACGTTTGCTAAAACTTTTTTAGCTGTAGTGTTACCAATACCATAAATGTAAGTAAGAGAAACTACTACACGTTTGTCACGAGGGATGTCTACTCCTGCAATACGAGCCATTATTCGTTACACCTCCTAATTATCCTTGACGTTGTTTATGTTTTGGATTTGCTGGGCAAATAACCATAACACGTCCTTTACGGCGAATTACTTTACAATGTTCACACATTGGTTTTACTGATGGTCTTACTTTCATGATAATACCTCCTGTGGTTTTACGGAGTACAATTATTTAAAGCGATAAGTAATACGGCCACGCGTTAAATCATACGGTGATAATTCAACTGTTACTTTGTCACCAGGTAAGATACGGATGTAGTGCATACGGATTTTACCTGAAACAGTAGCAAGAACTTGGTGTCCATTTTCTAGTTCGACTTTAAACATTGCATTCGGCAAAGTTTCGACGACTGTACCTTCGACTTCAATCATATCTTCTTTTGCCACGCACAGTACCTCCTTGTACTTGTTTCGCGTTTTCACACGATAAAACGGCGGAAACTCCAGCTCCCACCTAGAAATTCTCAACTAACTTCGTTATTCATTTTGATGTCACAAAACTGTAGAAGTCGGACTGATATATTCTACCATATTTAGTTATGTTTTGGCAAGAGAAACTGAATACAACAACAGGGTTAAACTGCGGGCAATTGGAAATTAGTTTTCGTCAATGATTTTTTTCACATCAGAAAAAACAGTATCGATTTCGCGATTGCCATCGATTGTATGCATCAAGCCTTGTTCTTTATAGAAAGCTAAGATTGGTGCGCTACTTTCAATGTTGACTGCCAAACGATTTTTAACCGTTTCGGGCTTATCATCTTCTCTTTGGTAGAATTCATGTCCGCCACAGCGATCACAAGTGCCTTCAACTTTTGGCGGGTTGAATAATTTATGATACGTTGCGCCACATGTGCGACAGATGAATCGTCCAGCTAAACGCTCGATTAATACATCTTCTTCTACATGGATGTCAATGACAGCATCAATTTTTTTGTTTAATTCTTTAAGCATTGTATCTAATGCTTTTGCTTGATCCAGTGTACGTGGGAAACCATCTAATAGGAATCCTTTGTCTGTATCTGGTTCAGCAAGGCGTTCTTTAACAATTCCGTTTGTTACTTCGTCAGGAACCAGTTCACCTTTATCGATATAAGATTTCGCTTCTAGGCCCAAGGCAGTTTCATTTTTCATTGCTGCACGGAACATATCTCCAGTAGAAATATGTGGAATGCCGTACGTATCAATGATTCTTTCTGCTTGGGTGCCTTTACCTGCTCCAGGTAATCCCATTAAAATGAGGTTCATATATTCTCCTCCTAATTTTAAAGACCGGCTTATGAAGCTAGCCATATGTGAGAATGGTGCTGAGGTAAAACCTCAACACTCAATTCTTACTTATTGATAAAGCCGACATATTGACGTTTCATCATTAATCCTTCTAATTGTTTCGTTGTTTCTAATGCAACCCCGATAACGATTAGTAAACTTGTTCCACCTAAACCGATTGATTGAGGTAAGTTCCAAACCATTTGCGCAATGATTGGAAGTAAAGCAACAAGTCCTAGGAAAATTGAGCCGACAACACTTAATCTCATTAACACGCCAGATACATATTCTTCTGTACCTTTACCTGGTCGCACGCTTGGAATGTAGCTTCCTTGTTTTTGTAAGTTTTCCGCTAATTTCTCAGGGTTTACTTGAACAAATGCATAGAAGAACGTAAACGCAACGATTAGGACAGTATAGATGATTGCCCCTGGAACTGTGTTATAACTAAAGATTTTTGTCATAATGTCATACCAATTTTCACCAGCGAATTTTGATGAGAAAGCTTGTAAAATGGCATTTGGTGTTGCAATTAACGAGCTGGCAAAGATAACTGGAATAACCCCAGCAGCATTTACTTTTAACGGTAAATAACTACTTGTTGGTGCACCAGAAACACGTTTTGTATATTGGATTGGAATCTTACGTTCTGCTTGTTGGAAGAACGTTACGACTGTAACAATCACCAAAATAGCAATAACTAAGATTGCAATGAAAATAACAGATTGCCAAATGCGAGAAGACTCGATATTGACGAAGTAATCTTCATAGATTTCTTTGACTGCTCCTGGCAAACGAGAAATAATCCCGGCAAAGATAATCATTGAAACACCATTTCCGATTCCTTTTTCTGTAATTTGTTCACCCATCCAAGTCACAAACATCGTCCCAGCAGTTAAAATAACTGCAATCATCACAAAGGTACCTAAGGTTGGATTGTTGACAATCCCAGTTTGACTTAAGCTATTAAAACCAGCAGTGATCCCCATTGACTGAGCCACACCCAAGACAATCGTTAGATATCTTGTTGCTTGATTTAATTTCTTACGCCCAACTTCCCCTTGTTTTGACCATTCTACAAATCTAGGTACAATATCCATTTGCAATAGTTGAATAATAATAGAGGCTGTAATGTATGGCGAAACCCCCATCGAGAAGATAGAGAAGTTTTGCATGGCACTACCACTCACCATATTCAACATATTCAAAAAGGGTAAGCTACTTAAATCAGACAATCCCTTTGCATTCACCCCGGGCACAGTAATGTGCGCACCTAGGCGAAATACAAACAAGATTAAAACTGTAAATAAGATTTTTGATCTAATGTCTTTGACTTTAAAGGCGTTCTTTAATAGCTTGAACAATTAGATCACCTCGATTGAACCACCAGCAGCTTCGATAGCTTCTTGTGCTGATTTCGAGAATTTAGCTGCTTTCACAGTTAATTTTTTCGTTAACTCACCATCTGCAAGAACTTTGATTCCCGCTTTTTCGTTTTTAACGATTCCTGCTTCTTTTAGGACAACAGGAGTTACTTCTGTTCCATCTTCAAAACGGTTTAAAGTATCTAAGTTTACAACAGCGTAATCTTTACGATTAATGTTTGTAAACCCACGTTTTGGTAAACGACGGAATAATGGAGTTTGACCCCCTTCAAATCCTAAACGAACACCACCGCCTGAACGGGCTTTTTGCCCTTTTTGTCCACGGCCAGCTGTTTTACCATTACCAGATGAAGTACCACGTCCAACACGGTTACGTACTTGGCGTGAGCCCTCAGCAGGTTTTAATTCATGAAGTTTCATAGGTTTGGCACCTCCTTAAGCAATCTTCTATTACAAATCTATAAATCTTAAACTTCTTCTACGTCCACTAAATGTGAAATAGTGTTAACCATACCTTTGATTGCTTCATTGGCAGGTTTTGTAACAGTACTATTCACTTTACCTAAACCTAACGCTTTAACTGTAGCACGTTGGTTTTGAGGACGTCCGATAACACTGCGTTTTAAAGTAATTTTTAATTCAGCCATTATTTTTGTCCTCCTTAACCGATAATTTCTTCTACAGATTTACCGCGAAGTGCTGCCACTTCTTCGGCACGTTTTAATTGTTTTAGACCTTCAACAGTTGCGCGAACAACGTTAATAGGTGTGTTTGAACCTAGTGATTTAGATGTAATATCTGCTACACCAGCTAATTCCAATACGGCACGAACTGGTCCACCAGCAGCTACCCCAGAACCTTCTACTGCAGGTTTCATAAGGATACGGCCGCCACCGAATACGCCAATTACTTCGTGCGGGATAGTAGAACCAACCATAGGCACTTCAACTAAGTTTTTCTTCGCGTCTTCGATTGCTTTACGGATAGCTTCAGGTACTTCTTGTGCTTTACCAGTACCGAAACCAACGTGTCCGTTTTTGTCACCGACAACAACTAAAGCTGCGAAACGTAAACGACGTCCACCTTTAACAACTTTTGTTACACGGTTGATCGCTACAACGCGGTCTTCTAATTCCAAATGTTTTGGATCAATATAAACCATGAATGGTGTTCCTCCTTCTCCTAAAATTCTAGTCCATTTTCACGAGCAGCTTCAGCTAAAGCTTGCACGCGGCCATGGTAAAGGTATCCACCACGGTCGAAGACTACTTTTTTGATGCCTTTTTCAGCGGCACGTTCAGCAACTAGTTTACCAACAGCTGCAGCTGTTTCTGTTTTTGTTCCACCTGAAATTTCTTTATCCAAGGCAGAGGCACTTGCTAGCGTCACACCCGCTACGTCATCAATGACTTGCGCGTAGATGTTTTTGTTAGAACGGAAAATGTTCAAGCGTGGGCACTCAGCAGTACCAGAGATTTTGTTACGTACACGACGATGTCTCTTTTGACGTGTTTTGTTTTTATCTGGTTTTGTAATCACAATTTTCACCTCTTTGATTTAATGTTTACTACTAATATTTCAAGCAGTCAGCAGATTACGGAAAAGAGAAGCTGGCAGACAAGACAAAAGCATTTTATTGGAACAATCCCATAAAATGACAGTTGCTTGTTGTTGACTTCTGTTTTCTACACAGCTGTTATTATTTACCAGTTTTACCTTCTTTACGGCGTACAAATTCACCAACATAGCGAATCCCTTTGCCTTTATAAGGTTCTGGAGGACGAACGCCACGGATGTTAGCAGCTAATTCACCAACA
This sequence comes from Enterococcus sp. C102(2024), assembly GCF_040888205.1. NCBI lineage: Bacteria > Bacillati > Bacillota > Bacilli > Lactobacillales > Enterococcaceae > Enterococcus > Enterococcus sp. C102(2024). Next base: position 42,030 of record NZ_JBFOHH010000004.1, read on the forward strand.
ACTTCTTTGTTGATGCCTTTAACGATAACTTGTGTGTTCGCAGGTACTTCAAATGTTACGCCTTCTGGTGCTGTCATTTCGACAGGATGAGAATAACCAACGTTTAAAGTTAATTTGTTGCCTTGTACTTGGGCACGGTATCCGACCCCGATAAGTTCAAGTGCTTTTTGGAAACCTTCAGAAACACCAACAACCATGTTGTTGAAGTTTGCACGAGTTGTTCCGTGGATTGTTTTCATTTCTTTTGAATCGTTTGGACGAGTGAATGTCACTTCGTTTCCTTCGATGTTCATTTTGATATCAGAAGAAAATTCGCGTGTTAATTCACCTTTAGGTCCTTTAACTGTAATGTTGTTTCCGTCTTGCTTGATTTCAACACCAGCAGGAAGAACAACAACTTTATTACCAATACGGCTCACTTAGAGACACCTCCTTGTGTATTTTTTAGAATTACCATACGTAGGCGATTACTTCGCCGCCGATATTTTTCGCTCTAGCTTCTTTGTCAGTAATTACACCCTCTGATGTAGAGATGATTGCAATTCCTAGACCGTTTAATACTTTTGGTACTTCGTCAGCTTTTACGTATGCACGTAAACCTGGTTTAGAAATACGTTTTAAGTTTGTGATAACACGTTCTTCGTTTTTACCATATTTTAGGAAAACACGGATTACGCCTTGTTTGTCATCTTCGATGTATTCTACGTCGCGGATAAATCCTTCACGTTTCAGGATTTCTGCGATATCACGTTTGATTTTTGAAGCAGGTACTTCTAAAGTTTCATGTTTAACCATGTTCGCATTACGAATGCGAGTTAGAAAATCTGCAATTGGATCTGTCATGACCATTGAACTATTTACCTCCTTTATGCGAGTTTACTTGTTTACCAGCTAGCTTTCTTCACGCCGGGAATTTGACCTTTATAGGCAAGTTCGCGGAAGCAAATACGGCAAAGATGAAATTTACGATAAACTGAATGTGGACGTCCACAACGTTCACAACGAGTATAAGCTTGTGTTGAATGTTTAGCAGGACGTTTGTTTTTAGCAATCATTGATTTTTTAGCCACGTAGTTCGCCTCCTTATATTATTTTTGGAATGGCATACCTAATTGTGCCAACAATTCGCGAGACTCTTCGTCAGTGTTCGCTGTTGTAACAATTACGATGTCCATACCGCGTACTTTATCTACTAAATCATAATCAACTTCTGGGAAGATTAATTGTTCTTTAATACCTAAAGTATAGTTACCACGACCATCGAAAGCTTTTTTGCTGACACCGTGGAAGTCACGTACACGAGGTAAAGAAACTGTTACTAATTTATCTAAAAATTCGTACATTCTTTCGCCGCGTAGCGTTACTTTCGCACCGATTGGCATTCCTTCACGTAAACGGAATCCAGCGATAGATTTTTTAGCTTTTGTGATAAGTGGTTTTTGACCAGTGATTAATGCTAATTCTTCAACAGCTTTGTCTAAGTTTTTAGCATTTGATACTGCATCACCCACACCCATGTTGATAACGATTTTATCAACTTTAGGTGTTTGCATAACTGAGCTGTAATTAAATTTTTCCACCAATGATGGTGTTACTTCTTTAATATATTTTTCTTTCAGGCGGTTCATTCAGTAAGCCCTCCTTCCGCAATTTTTATTTATCTAAAACTTCACCTGTTTTTTTAGAAACGCGGACTTTTTTGCCGTCGACTTCTTTAAACGCAACTTTAGTAGCTTCTCCGTTTGAAGGATCAATCACCATTACATTAGAAACATGAATTGGCGCTTCCACTTCAAGGATTCCACCTTGTGGGGCTGCTTGGTTTGGTTTTTGGTGTTTTTTAACGACGTTGACACCTTCAACGATAACTTTATCTTGTTTAGGAAACGCTGCTAAGACAACGCCTTCTTTGTTTTTATCTTTACCAGTGATAACTTTTACTTTATCGCCTTTTTTAACAAACATTACTGTTTCGCACCTCCTTTAACGTGGGCTCGAGATTATAATACTTCTGGTGCTAGAGAAACGATCTTCATGAAGTTGTTTTCACGTAATTCACGTGCAACTGGTCCGAAGATACGTGTTCCGCGTGGGCTTTTATCGTCACGGATAATTACCGCAGCATTTTCATCAAATTTGATGTAAGAACCGTCAGCACGACGAGCGCCAGATTTTGTACGAACGATAACGGCTTTAACTACTTCACCTTTTTTAACAACCCCACCTGGCGTTGCTTGTTTGACAGTAGCAACAATAACGTCACCGATGTTAGCAGTTTTACGACCAGATCCGCCTAGGACTTTGATCGTTAAAATTTCACGTGCGCCAGAATTGTCAGCGACTCTTAAACGACTTTCTTGTTGGATCACGATGTGTATCCCCCTTTCAGATTTTGTGCTTCAATCTATTAGGAAATTCTCGTTTTATTAGATAATAACTGCTTCTTCGACTACCTCTAGTAAACGGAAACGTTTTGTAGCTGATAATGGACGAGTTTCCATGATTTTTACGATGTCTCCAACTTTCGCTGTGTTGTTTTCATCATGCGCTTTATATTTTTTAGAATATTTCATACGTTTGCCATAGATAGGGTGGTTTTTCTTTGTTTCAACGACAACTGTGATTGTTTTATCCATTTTGTCTGATACCACGCGACCTTGGTAAACTTTACGTTGATTTCTTTCTTCAGTCATACGCGTTTGGCCTCCTTCCACTATTAGTTAGCTTGTTCACGCAATACTGTTTTGATGCGTGCAATCGATTGACGTACTTCTTTAATACGTGCAGTGTTTTCTAATTGACCTGTTGCTAATTGGAATCTTAAGTTGAACAATTCTTCTTTTAATTGTTTTTCTTTATCTAGCATTTCGGCAGTGGTTAATTCTCTGATTTCTTTAACCTTCATTCGATTCACCACCCATTTCCTCACGTTTTACGATCTTAGTTTTTACCGGCAATTTGTGAGATGCAAGACGAAGAGCTTCACGAGCTACTTCTTCAGGAACGCCTGCGATTTCAAACATGATTTTACCACGTTTAACTGGTGATACCCAGCCTTCTGGTGCCCCTTTACCTTTACCCATACGTACGCCGATAGCTTTACTTGTGTAAGACTTGTGAGGGAAAATTTTAATCCATACTTTCCCGCCACGTTTCATGTAACGAGTCATTGCAATACGGGCTGCTTCGATTTGACGGTTAGTAATCCAGTGAGATTCAGTTGCTTGTAAACCCCATTCACCAAATGCTACTTCTTTTCCGCCTTTAGCTTCACCGCGCATTTTTCCGCGGAATTCACGACGGTGTTTTACACGTTTAGGTACTAACATGATTATTTCCCTCCTTTCTCAGTGTTTTTTTTCGTTGGAAGAATTTCTCCACGATAGATCCACACTTTAACTCCTAGTTTTCCGTAAGTAGTGTCCGCTTCTTCCCATGCGTAATCAATGTCCGCACGTAATGTATGAAGTGGTACAGTTCCTTCAGAGTATCCTTCTGAACGAGCGATATCCGCACCGTTTAGACGACCTGATACTTGAGTTTTGATTCCTTTAGCGCCAGCACGCATTGCGCGTTGGATGGCTTGTTTTTGAGCACGACGGAAAGCAACACGGTTTTCTAATTGACGTGCAATTCCTTCGCCTACTAATTTTGCATCTAAATCTGGTTTTTTGATTTCAACGATGTTGATGTGAACTCGTTTGCCAGTTAATTTGTTTAATTCTTTTCTTAGGTTTTCGACTTCAGATCCGCCTTTACCGATAACCATACCTGGTTTAGCTGTGTGAATTGAAATGTTAACACGGTTTGCAGCGCGTTCGATTTCAATTGTAGATACAGCAGCATCAGCAAGTTTTGTTGCGATAAATTTACGGATTCTTAAATCTTCGTGTAAGAATTCAGCATACTCTTTTTCAGCATACCATTTCGCATCCCAGTCGCGGATGATGCCTACACGCATTCCAATTGGATGTACTTTTTGACCCACTGATTGTCCCTCCTCTTAAATGTTTAAGCTCTGTTTTCATAAAGAAAACAGCCTATTTCATGAGACTTATTTCTCTGTTACAACTACTGTGATGTGACTAGTACGTTTGTTGATTGGTGAAGCTGAACCTTTTGCACGAGGACGGAAACGTTTCATTGTTGGTCCTTCGTTAACAAATGCTTCAGATACGACTAAGCTTTCAACGTCTAAGTCAAAGTTGTTTTCTGCGTTAGCAACTGCTGACATTAAAACTTTTTCAATGATTCCAGCAGACTTGTTCGGTGTGAATTTCAAGATTGAAATTGCATCCGCAACGCTTTTCCCTCTGATAAGATCGATTACTAAACGTGCTTTACGAGGTGAAGTGCGAACTGTTTTTGCAGTTGCTTTAGCTGATGTAATTTGTTCTGACATTTGCATATCCTCCCCTCAAAATTAGCGTTTAGTTTTTTTATCGTCAGCAACGTGGCCACGATAAGTTCTAGTTGGTGCAAATTCACCTAATTTATGTCCTACCATGTCTTCTTGAATGTAAACAGGGACATGTTTCCGTCCATCATATACAGCGATTGTGAAACCTACGAATGATGGAAAAATTGTAGAGCGGCGAGACCAAGTTTTAATTACTTTTTTCTTTTCGGCACCTTGTTGTGCTTCGACCTTTTTCATCAAATGATCATCGACGAAAGGTCCTTTTTTTAAACTACGACCCATGGTGAACCTCCTCTCAAAATGTACGACACATGGTCAAAAAAATTATTTAGTACGACGACGAACGATAAGTTTGTCTGATTTAGCTTTTTTATTACGTGTTTTGTATCCAATTGCTGGTTGACCCCATGGAGATACTGGCGCTTTACGTCCAATTGGTGTTTTACCTTCACCACCACCGTGTGGGTGATCGTTAGGGTTCATTACGCTACCACGAACAGTTGGGCGTTTACGCATCCAACGAGAGCGGCCAGCTTTACCAATGTTGATTAATTCGTGTTGTTCGTTACCAACTGAACCGATTGTTGCACGGCAAGTTGCTAAGATCATACGAACTTCGCCAGAGTTTAAGCGGATTAATACGTATTTGCCTTCTTTACCAAGTACTTGCGCGCTTGTTCCAGCTGAACGGATTAATTGTCCACCTTTACCAGGTTTCATTTCAATGTTGTGGATAACTGTACCAACTGGAATGTTTTCCAATGGTAATGCGTTACCTACTTTAATATCTGCTTCTGGACCAGATACTAGGCGCATGCCTACTTCTAATCCTTTTGGTGCTAAGATGTATGCCTTAACCCCGTCTTCGTAATGAACTAACGCGATGTTAGCAGAACGGTTTGGATCGTATTCGATCGTTTTAACAACCGCTGCGACGTTATCTTTATTACGTTTGAAGTCAATCACACGGTATTGACGTTTGTGACCGCCACCTTGGTGACGAACCGTAATGCGACCGTTGTTGTTACGACCGGCATTGTTTTTTAATGGCTGTAACAATGATTTTTCTGGTGTTGAAGTTGTGATTTCAGCGAAATCAGAACTTGTCATGTTACGACGGCCATTTGTGGTAGGTTTGTACTTTTTAATCGCCACGTCTTATTTCCCTCCTACGTTGATATTGTTCAGGACTGCTTATTCAGCAGCTTCGAATAATTGAATTTCTTTTGAATCTTCAGTTAATGTAACGATCGCTTTGCGACGTTTTTTTGTATAACCTGCATATTTACCCATGCGTTTGAATTTTGGACGCACGTTTAAGATGTTTACGTTTGCTACTTTAACATCGAATGCTGATTCAACAGCTTGTTTTACTAAAGTTTTGTTTGCGCGAGTGTCCACTTCGAAAGTATATTTCTTTTCGTCCATAGCTAACATGGATTTTTCAGTGATCACTGGGCGTTTGATTACGTCTAGTAATTCCATTATGCAAGCACCTCCTCAATTTGAGTAAGAGCTGTTTGTGTTGCCAAGACTTTGTTAGCTGACACAACATCTAACACACTAACGTTATCAGAAGTTACTACAGAAACGTTTGGTAAGTTACGAGCTGATAAAGCTGCAAAGTCGTTACCATTTTCTAAAACAACTAATACTTTAGTATCGATAGACAAGTTAGCAAGAACTTGTTTGAATTCTTTTGTTTTTGGTGCATCGAAGCTTAAACCTTCTACTGCTACCAAGTTATTTTCAGCAACTTTGTCTGATAATACAGATTTCATTGCTAAGCGACGAACTTTTTTAGGAAGTTTGTAGCTGTATGAACGCGGTGTTGGTCCAAAGACTACGCCACCTCCACGCCATTGTGGTGAACGGATTGAACCTTGACGAGCACGACCAGTTCCTTTTTGACGCCATGGTTTGCGGCCACCGCCACGAACAGCGCTACGGTTTTTAACTGCGTGTGTTCCTTGTCTTAATGAAGCACGTTGCATGATGATTGCATCATAGACAACACTTTCATTAGGTTCGATTCCGAAGATTTCTTCATTTAAAGTGATTTCACCGTTTTGAGTTCCATCTTGTTTGAATAATGCTACATTCGGCATTCCTTAGTTCCTCCTTTCCCTACACTTATTTAGCTTTCACAGCTGATTTGATTGTGATTAAAGATTTTTTCGCTCCAGGAATGTTTCCTTTGATTAAGATAACATTTCTTTCTACGTCCACTTTAACAACTTCAAGGTTTTGAATTGTTACGCGGTCGCCACCCATACGGCCGGCTAGTCGTTTATTTTTAAATACACGGTTAGGCGCTACTGGACCCATTGACCCAGGACGACGGTGATAACGAGAACCATGAGACATAGGTCCGCGGCTTTGGCCGTGACGTTTAATTGCCCCTTGGAATCCTTTACCTTTCGTAGTACCTGTAACATCAACAACGTCTCCTGCTTGGAAAACATCTACTTTGATTTCTTTACCTACTTCATATTCTCCTAGCTCAACATTCTTGAATTCTTTAATGAAGCGCTTAGGAGCCGTGTTTGCTTTTGCAACATGACCTTTCGCAGGTTTGTTTGATAAAACTTCACGTTTGTCTTGGTAACCAACTTGGATAGCTTCGTATCCGTCAGTTTCAACAGTTTTTACTTGTAAAACTACGTTTGGCGTAGCTTCAACTACTGTTACTGGAATTAATTCACCAGACTCAGTAAAGATTTGTGTCATTCCCACTTTTTTCCCTAAGATTCCTTTGGTCATGAGTACACCTCCATCTTAATTTTATAGTTTGATTTCAATATTAACACCAGACGGTAAGTCAAGCTTCATTAGAGCGTCAACTGTTTTTGGTGTTGGGTTCACAATGTCAATTAGACGTTTGTGAGTACGCATTTCGAATTGTTCGCGAGAATCTTTGTATTTATGAGTCGCACGAATAACTGTGTAAAGTGAGCGTTCTGTTGGTAATGGAATCGGACCTGATACGTCAGCTCCAGTTCTTTTTGCTGTTTCCACAATTTTATCCGCTGATTGATCTAAAATACGGTGTTCATACGCTTTTAAACGGATACGAATTTTTTGTTTTGCCATCTTGTTCCCTCCTTCGCCTATTTTAAAAGTAGACATAGCTCCACGAAAATTTATCCGGCATGCTCGTTCATGGCAAAGCGTCCGAGCGTGTCGCAACCTCTCGCTTCACAGCCGGCAAATCAAATCGTTGATCTACCAATGCTTTTTACACTCCTGTAAACAGCACCTTTTTGATTATACTATGAAAGGATAGTGTTAGCAAGGATTTTCTGCGTTTTTTTGAAAGAATTTTTTCTTATTTTGAAAAGCATTTGTTTTGTTTTTCAATTCTTTTCATTCTATTTTTATAAAAAAAGAATTTGGGATTCCTTTTTTACCAGAATCTCAAATTCTTTCTTTTTTATTCTATTAACCAATCCGGCGCATTGGAATATCATTGTTATCTGGATGAACCAATAAATATTGAATAACATCAATATTGCTTGCTTGGAATGATGCTGCACATGCTTGCAAATATAAGTCCCACATTCGATAGAAGCGCTCGCCTTTTTCGTCAACAATTTCTGTTTCTATATTATGGAAGTTTTTTGTCCAATGTTCCAACGTCAATTGATAATCTCTGCGCAAACTTTCCAAGTCAATCACTTGCAAGTCGTTTTCTGTCATATGGCCGACTAGCTCAGTGACACCAGGAATATAGCCACCTGGAAAAATATAACGATTAATCCAAGCATTTTTAGCCCCGCCTTGTTGGCGACTGATCCCATGAATCAACGCCGTACCTTTAGGCGCTAAATTTCGCTGAACGACATCAAAATATTCATGTAGATTTTCCGCACCGACATGTTCAAACATCCCGACACTCGTAATATGGTCAAAAGACTCTCCTTTTAAATCACGATAATCCATCAATTTGACAGTCATTCGATCTTGTAGACCTTCTTTTTCTATAATATGGCGAATATGATGAAATTGCTCTTCACTTAATGTAATCCCAGTTGCTTTGGCTCCATATTCTTTCACCGCAGTTAAAATTAACGTGCCCCAGCCGCAGCCAATATCCAGTAAAGTGTCGCCCTCTTTGATAAACAATTTATCTAAAATATGATGAACTTTATTCACTTGCGCTTGTTCTAATGTATCTTCAGGCGTTTTAAAATAAGCACATGAATACGTCATTGTTTGGTCAAGCCATTTTTTGTAAAAATCATTTCCTAGATCGTAATGGCTGTGAATATCCTCTTGCGAACGTTTTTTTGAATGACTTTCTTTAGGAAGCCATTTAATAAATTTAGCATTGTGTAAAAAGCTATCCTTTTGGTTATACACATCATAAATCAGCGCTTGGATATCGCCTTCGATTTCAATCTTGCGATCCATGTAGGCTTCCCCTAAAGTTAACGAAGCGTTATTCAGTAAATCCTTCACAGGAATTTTTTCATTGAATACAATTTTAAAAACCGGATCCCCCGACCCTTGCCCATACTCTTTGACGGTACCATCCCAGTATGTGACTTGTGTCTTTTTTGAAAAAGACCATTTAAACAGTTGACTGTACGTTTCTTTTTCTAACATTGCATTCCCTCCATTAAATACCATTTGAAGCCAAAACAAAAAGAAGTCGCTTTCCGGTAGTTCGTCAAAACAAACACCACAGTCCGTTCTAAACTGAAGCACAGAAAAGTTAACACCCCTTCTATGTTCCGCTTCTTTTTTTGCAATTACAGTTCTATTCTACTCCTCTTTTAAAAATTTGAACATTCTTTTAACGTAATACCTACTATTGTTATTCTTTATCACAAAAAAACTAGAGCCAGTCCTTGACAGACTCCTCTAGTTCTAAACATTATGCTTTCTTACGCATCCGTTGTTCCGCATGAGTGTATGCGCCATGCCACACGTGCCCCACATAAGGATTAACTTGAATACCGTGTTTAATCGCCGCCGCTACAAATTTTTTTGCTAAAGTTACTGCTTCTAACACCGAATAACCTTTCGCCAAGCCAGCTGTGATCGCCGCTGAAAAAGTACAACCTGCACCATGATTATAATCAGTAGGATATAATTCATTTTCCAAAAGATGCGCGGTGTGACCATCGTAAAACAAGTCCAGTGCTTTTTCACCAGCTAAGCGATGTCCCCCTTTAACCACGACATGTTTGGCTCCCATTTGTACAATTCGTTTTGCCGCTTCTTCCATCTCCGCCACGGAAGAAATTTCGCCTAAACCAGATAAGATGCCCGCTTCAATTAAATTAGGCGTGGCAACTAATGCTAATGGCAGTAAATCGTTTTTTAGGCCTTCCACACTTTTGGGTTGCAGAATTTGTGCCGTTCCCTTACAAGCAATGACTGGGTCAATCACGACTTTTTGAATTTTTTCTTGTTTAATGTACTTACTAGCCATTTTAATGTTTTGTTCATTGCCCATCATCCCTGTTTTCAAGGCCGCTACTGGACCGCCTGCAAAAACCGAAATCAATTGTTTTTCTAAGAGCGTTTCTGGCAATTCAGTTACTTCATGTGACCAACCTGTTGTAGGATCCATCGTCACAATCGAGGTTAAACTTGAAAATCCAAAAACTCCATACTCTTCAAATGTTTTTAAATCTGCTTGAATCCCTGCCCCTCCAGTTGAATCGGAGCCTGCAATCGTCAATACTTTTTCCATTAAATCACCTAACCTTTTTCTCCAAGTATACTGAAGAAACAAGTCTGCTAAAACAGCCAATTGGCTTATTTTTTAGCCAGCCAATTTCTAAACAAAAAAAAGACCAGAGAATAAATTCTCTGGTCTTACGTCCGAATACCCCAGTTTTTTACGCTGGTTAAAGCTATAGTTAAAAAGTTAATTATTTAACGATTTCAGTAACAACGCCTGAACCTACAGTACGTCCGCCTTCACGAATAGAGAAACGAGTTCCGTCTTCGATAGCGATTGGGTGAATTAATTCAACGTCCATAGCAACGTTATCACCAGGCATTACCATTTCAGTACCTTCTGGCAATTCTACAACACCAGTAACGTCTGTTGTACGGAAGTAGAATTGAGGACGGTAGTTAGTGAAGAATGGAGTGTGACGTCCGCCTTCTTCTTTTGATAATACGTATACTTCAGCTTTGAATTTTGTGTGTGGAGTGATTGTAGCTGGTTTAGCTAATACTTGTCCACGTTCGATATCTTCACGTGCTACACCACGTAATAAAGCACCGATGTTGTCGCCTGCTTCAGCGTAGTCTAATAATTTACGGAACATTTCAACACCTGTAACAGTTGTTTTAGATGTTTCGTCTTTAATACCAACGATTTCAACTTCGTCACCAACGCGAACTTCACCACGTTCAACACGGCCTGTAGCAACAGTACCACGTCCAGTGATTGAGAATACGTCTTCGACTGGCATCATGAATGGTTTGTCAGTATCACGTTCTGGAGTTGGGATATATTCGTCAACTGCAGCCATTAATTCTAAGATTTTTTCTTCATAAGACTCGTCGCCTTCTAAAGCTTTCAAAGCAGAACCTGCGATAACTGGAACATCATCGCCTGGGAAATCGTATTCTGATAATAAGTCACGAACTTCCATTTCTACTAATTCTAATAATTCTTCGTCATCAACCATATCCATTTTGTTTAAGAATACAACGATGTATGGTACACCAACGTTACGTGATAATAAGATATGTTCACGTGTTTGAGGCATAGGACCATCAGCAGCAGAAACTACTAAGATAGCTCCGTCCATTTGAGCAGCACCAGTGATCATGTTTTTAACGTAGTCCGCGTGTCCTGGGCAGTCAACGTGTGCATAGTGACGAGTTTCAGTTTCATATTCGATATGAGAAGTGTTGATTGTGATTCCACGTTCTTTTTCTTCTGGAGCGTTATCGATAGAATCGTAGCTTTGTGCTTCCCCGCCACCGTGTTTTGATAATACAGTAGCAATTGCAGCTGTTAATGTAGTTTTACCATGGTCAACGTGTCCGATAGTACCAATGTTAACATGGGATTTAGAACGGTCAAATTTTTCTTTTGCCATTTTGAATGTTCCTCCTAAAAATATAAATTTTATTGTTTGTTTTATATGTGATAGACGTTACTAAAAATCGTCTGATCATCATAAGCTATTTTACACGAAATCTTGAAAAAAGGATAGTTCTAAAAACAAACCTTTTATTCTCAAGGAAAATTATGCGTTGCCGCCGTTTTTCTTGATGATTTCTTCTTGAACAGACTTAGGTACGTCTTCATAGTGGTCAAATACCATCATAAATGTACCGCGTCCTTGTGTTGCTGAACGTAATGTTGTAGCATAACCAAACATTTCAGCTAAAGGTACCATCGCATTAACGATTTGAGAGTTACCGTGTGCTTCCATACCTTCAACACGTCCACGACGACTTGTTACGTGTCCCATGATATCACCTAAGTAATCTTCAGGAACAGTAATTGTAACTTTCATCATTGGTTCTAAAATAACTGGGTTTGCATTTTTAGCCGCAGCTTTCAATGCCATAGAAGCAGCTACACGGAAGGCCGTTTCATTTGAATCGACATCGTGGTATGAACCATCGTAAAGTTTTGCTTTGATATCAACTAATGGATAACCAGCAAGAACACCGTTGTTCATAGAGTCTTCTAACCCTTTTTCAACTGCTGGGATGTATTCACGAGGAACCACACCACCGACAATTGCGTTTTCAAACTCGAAGCCTTTACCTTCTTCATTTGGTGTAAATTCAACCCATACGTGACCGTATTGTCCTTTACCACCAGACTGACGAACGAATTTACCTTCTGCTTTAGTCGCAGCACGGAATGTTTCGCGGTAAGATACTTGAGGAGCACCTACGTTAGCTTCAACTTTGAATTCACGTTTCATACGGTCTACTAAAACGTCTAAGTGCAATTCACCCATACCAGAGATAACTGTTTCACCAGTTTCAACGTTTGTTTCAACGCGGAATGATGGATCTTCTTCAGCAAGTTTTTGTAGAGCCACGCCCATTTTATCTTGGTCAGCTTTTGATTTAGGTTCAACAGCGACTTGGATAACTGGATCAGGGAATTCAATAGATTCAAGAATAACTGGTGCATCTAATGCACATAATGTATCACCAGTTGTTGTGTCTTTTAGACCAACAGCAGCAGCGATATCACCAGAGTACACTTTGTCAATTTCTTGACGAGTGTTGGCGTGCATTTGTAGGATACGACCGATACGTTCTTTTTTGCCTTTTGAAGCGTTCAATACGTATGAACCACTTTCAAGGACACCAGAATAAACACGGAAGAAAGTTAAACGACCTACGAATGGGTCAGTCATAACTTTAAATGCTAATGAAGCGAAAGGTGCTTCGTCATCAGCTGGACGAGTTGTTTCTTCGTCTGTTTTAGTATCGATCCCTTTGATAGCATCGATATCTAATGGAGATGGTAAGTAATCAAGAACAGCGTCCAACATTAATTGAACCCCTTTATTCTTGAATGCTGAACCAGCTAATACAGGGAAGAACTCAACGTTGATTGTTGCTTGACGGATACCAGCGACTAATTCTTCTTCAGTGATTTCTTCACCTTCAAGATATTTCATCATTAAGTCTTCGTCAGTTTCAGCAACAGCTTCAACTAATTTTTCGCGCCATTCTTGCGCTTTTTCTAAATAATCTTCAGGAATATCAGTTTCTTGAATATCTGTTCCCAAATCATTTGTGTAGATTTCAGCTTTCATTTTAATCAAGTCAATGATTCCAGTGAAGTCTTCTTCAGCTCCGATTGGAATTTGAATTGGATGAGCGTTTGCTTGTAAACGATCATGTAATGATTCTACTGAATAGAAGAAGTCCGCACCGATTTTATCCATTTTGTTACAGAATACAATACGAGGAACTTTATATTCAGTCGCTTGACGCCAAACAGTTTCTGTTTGAGGTTCTACACCTGATTGAGAGTCAAGAACTGTTACCGCACCATCTAATACGCGTAGAGAACGTTGTACTTCAATTGTGAAGTCCACGTGTCCTGGAGTATCGATGATATTTACACGGTAGCCTTTCCACTGTGCAGTTGTCGCAGCGGATGTAATCGTGATACCACGTTCTTGTTCTTGTTCCATCCAGTCCATTTGTGAAGCACCTTCATGGGTTTCACCGATTTTATGGATTTTACCAGTGTAGTACAAGATACGCTCAGTTGTTGTTGTTTTACCAGCATCAACGTGGGCCATGATACCAATGTTACGAGTTTTTTCAAGTGAAAATTCTCTTGCCATTTTGTATGTTTACTCCTCTCTTTATTTAAATCGATTGTAAATTGACTTTCTGCTGCCACTTTACGCGACAGACAGAGAGGATCTTACCAACGATAATGAGCAAATGCGCGGTTTGCGTCTGCCATTTTGTGTGTGTCTTCGCGTTTTTTAACAGAAGCGCCAGTGTTGTTAGCAGCATCCATGATTTCTTTCGCTAGACGTTCTTCCATTGTGTGTTCACCACGTAGACGTGCGTAGTTAACTACCCAACGTAAACCTAAAGTTGTACGACGTTCTGGACGAACTTCAACTGGTACTTGGTAGTTAGAACCCCCAACACGACGTGCTTTAACTTCAAGAACAGGCATAACGTTTTTCATTGCTTGTTCAAAAACTTCCAATGGATCGTTACCTGTAGATTCTTTGATGATATCAAATGAATTATAGATAATGTTAGCAGCAATCCCGCGTTTACCGTCAACCATTACACGGTTGATTAAGCGAGTTACTAATTTTGAGTTATAAATTGGATCTGGTAAAACATCACGTTTTGCAACAGGACCTTTACGAGGCATCCGTAACTCCTCCTTCCGAAATATGATTTTTCAAGTTGTTATTGTCTTATTATAATTAAGCTTTAGGACGTTTTGTACCGTATTTAGAGCGGCTTTGTTTACGGTCGTTAACACCGGCAGTATCAAGCGCACCACGAACGATATGGTAACGTACCCCTGGTAAGTCTTTTACACGTCCACCACGTAATAATACCACGCTGTGTTCTTGTAAGTTGTGACCGATACCTGGGATATAAGCTGTAACTTCGATTAAGTTTGACAAACGAACACGGGCATATTTACGTAAAGCTGAGTTCGGTTTTTTAGGTGTCATCGTACCCACACGTGTACAAACTCCACGTTTTTGCGGAGAGTTAACGTTTGTTTGAGTTTTCTTAAAACTGTTATATCCTTTGTTTAAGGCTGGTGAATCAGATTTTTCTACTTTAGATTTACGAGGTTTACGTACTAATTGGTTAATTGTAGGCATTCCTTGTTCTCCTCCTTCCTTACTTCGCTTCTAGTTCCACACATCCAGGTGGTTCTTTTTTCGCGATAAAAAATAATGCAATCTCTGCACTCTTTATCAAATATGCTTTGATAGACAGTCAGCACGTCCCTATAAGGAACCTGTAGATAAAGCACCTTTGTTAGGATACCACGATAAGTATCAGCTGTCAACCCTCTTCTTTCGCCTTTCGAAAAAAAGATTTTCCTTCTATTTAAACGTACTTTTCCTTTAAAAATTTTTATGACTTTTTCAAAAACTTTCTATCTTTTTTAGTTAAATAACGGTACAATATCTTTGACTATTGAAGGGGGCGGAAAACAGCGATGAATCTGAAACAAATGGTAGGAATCGAAGCTGCAAAATATGTAGAAGACGGCATGATTGTCGGTTTGGGTACTGGCTCAACAGCAAAATTTATGGTAGACGAAATTGGTCGTCGCGTAAAAGAAGAAGGATTGTCAATCGTAGGGGTTACTACTTCAAAAGAAACAGAGAAACAAGCCTTGGCCTTGGGCATTCCTTTAAAAAGTATTGATGAGGTTCCGTATGTAGATCTTACGATTGATGGCGCCGATGAAATCAGCGCTGATTTTCAAGGAATCAAAGGCGGTGGCGCTGCCTTACTTTTTGAAAAAATTGTGGCCACTTATTCAAAGAAATGTATTTGGATTGTGGATAAATCAAAAATGGTGGACGATTTAGGGGCTTTCCCACTTCCTGTTGAGGTTGTCCCTTATGGCAGCTGCCAACTAGTGCATTTATTTGAAGAAAAAGGCTATCACCCAGCACTTCGTCTAAACGCTGCTGGCGAAACATTAATAACAGATGGAGGCCACCATATCATCGATTTGCATTTAGAAAAAATTACAGATCCAGAAGCTTTAGGTTCTTATTTAGACAACTTGGTTGGCGTCGTTGAACACGGCTTATTTTTAAATATGGTTTCTATGGTAATCGTCGGTTATGAAGATGGACCGAAAACCTTACATGTTCCCACACGTTAAGAATGTGTGAAAAAAGATTATTTATATAGGAAGGATAATATATGAAACGAATTGGTTATGCACGCACAACTATTATTGAAGACGATTTAAAAAATCAACTAACCACTCTCCAATCGTTTGGTTGTGATGATATTTTCCAAGAGACATTTGATCCTCAAGCGGAGATCAGTGTCTTAGACGAAGTCGAAAAACTTCTTTCTGCTGGGGATACACTTATTGTTTGTAAATTGCACCATTTAGGTAAAACAACCCGCCAATTAACAGACTTTATGAAAATGTTAAAGGAAAAACAAGTTGATTTTGTCAGCATTTCAGAAGGAATTGATACTCACCTTCCAACAGGTGAAGCCTATTTCCAATTAATGGAGAGCTTATCTGCGATGGAATGTGCACTAATTAAAGAACGAACACTCGTCGGGCTCCACAAAGCTCGTGAAAACGGAAAAGTAGGTGGACGTCCAAAAATTGATGGACGTACCGTCCGCAAAATCCGTGCATTATATTACGAAAACAAAGAAACAATCCAATTTATTTCTAATAAATGCGGCGTTTCGGTGGGCACTTGTTATAAGTACATCAATTTACCTGAGACAGATGTCGAGCGGCTGTATTCCTAAGAAGAAAAAAGAAGTCCTTCAGATGGGGCTTCTTTTTTGATTCGATTTCACTCTAATTTTTCAGCAACTTTCACGTTTTTTTACTATTTTCCATTGGAAATCTTACGCAAAACGGTGTACAATAAACGTGGAAATCTTATTTTCAGAAAACTAAACTCAAAGGAGAGCTTATACATGCCAAAATTAGTTTTTTCTCGTCATGGACTTAGCGAATGGAATGCCTTAAACCAATTTACTGGATGGGCTGACGTAGATTTAGCACCTGAAGGTGTTGAAGAAGCAAAAGAAGGCGGCCGTAAAATTAAAGAAGCAGGCATCGAATTCGACGTTGCTTATACTTCTGTTTTAACTCGTGCCATCAAAACTTGTAACTATTTACTAGAATACTCAGATCAATTATGGGTACCTCAAATCAAATCTTGGCGCTTAAACGAACGTCACTATGGTAAATTACAAGGACTAAACAAAAAAGAAACTGCTGAAAAATACGGAGACGAACAAGTCCACATCTGGCGTCGTTCTTACGATACTCTTCCTCCATTAATGGAAGCAACAGATGAAGGTTCTGCAGCAAACGACCGTCGTTATGCAATGTTAGACCAACGCGATATTCCTGGTGGCGAAAACTTGAAAGTTACTTTGGAACGTGCATTACCATTCTGGCAAGATGAAATTGCGCCAGCTTTAAAAGACAACAAAACTGTCTTAGTAGCGGCTCATGGTAATTCATTACGTGCTTTAGCTAAACACATCGAAGGCATTTCTGATGAAGATATTATGGATCTTGAAATCCCAACAGGTAAACCATTAGTTTATGAATTAAACGATGATTTAACTGTGAAAGAAAAATACTACTTATAAGAACTTGTTTCTTATTAACAAAAGCGGTTTGCCTTGGCAAACCGCTTTTTTATGGATTAAATAAATTGACTTTCGGTTAAACAATCGTTATAAATCGCTACTATGTCCGCTACATCCAATGGTACATAAGCCTTTTCGGCAATTGCACTATGGGCCACAGCTTGTTGTGCCATTTCTTCAAATTTATCTGCTTCGATGCCAACTTCTGGTAATGTCATTGGAATGCCACAAGCCACAAAGTAATCATATAATGCTTGAATACCTTTTTTCGCTGCTACTTCCTCTTCTTGTTCGACTATTCCCCAAACATTTCGAGCAAACTGTGCAAACTTGCCTACGGTTTGTTCAGACAAAACGTAATTCATCCAACGAGGCGTTAAAATTGCTAAGCCAATCCCATGCGTAATGTCATAAAACGCACTTAATTCATGTTCCATTGGGTGACAAGACCAAACACCTTGTTTGCCGCGCCCTGTTAACCCATTTAAGGCTAAACTACTTGCCCACATTAAATTAGCACGTGCATCATAATCTTCTGGATTTTCTAAAGCAATAGGACAATTTTTGATAACCGTTCGCATTAAGCCTTCTGACACAAAATCTTGGACGTCCGTGCCTGTCGAAATACTAAAATAGTTTTCAATCAAATGACTGAAAATATCCGCTGAGCCAGCTGCTGTTTGATTTTGAGGAACCGTAAAAGTATTCGTTGGATCCAAGAACGAAACTTTTGGAATCATATTCGGACCACCAAAGCCTAATTTTTGATTGGTTTCTAAGTTAGAAATGACAGCACCTGCGTTCATTTCACTACCTGTTGCTGCTAAAGTCAAGATGGTCACGATTGGTAAAGCAGGACCAGTATACCCTTTTCTGGCTGCAATAACTGTCCAGATATCTTCTTCCGAATAAAAGCCCGCAGCTATTGCTTTGGAACAGTCAATGGTTGAACCACCGCCAACTGCTAAAATAACATCGACTTGGTTTTCTTTACACAACGCAATTCCTTTTCTAACGGTTTCAATGCGCGGGTTTGGTTCGACACCGCTCAACTCAATTAGTGTATGCCCGTTTTTTTGGGCCAAATCAGTAATTTGTTGGTACAAGCCATTACGTTTGATACTACCGCCACCATAAACAAGTAAGACATTTTTGCCAAATTGATCTAACACAGCAGGTAATTCGTCTAAACGATCTTTCCCAAAACGGATGTCTGTTGGTACATAAAAATTAAAGTTTTCCATTCTTTCATCCTCCATTCAATGCTCTTACGCATTTATCATACTATTTTTTCAAAAATCCGCCAATAAAAAAGCCGAGCAAATGACAGTTGCTTTCACAACGACCAATTGACCCAGCTTTTGATTCTTTTTTATAACGAATCGCTTGTTTTGATTAACAAATAAAGAAAATAAGGCGCACCGATGATCGCAACAATAATCCCTGCAGGCATTTCTCCATTGCCAGGCAATAGCCGACCAATCGTATCACTAACCAATAAAAGTAAACTCCCAAACAACGCCGCCAATGGCAATACCTGTTTTTGTTGCGTAAAACCACATTTGCGAGCAATATGTGGCGCAAGTAAACCTAAAAAATTAATTCCCCCTGTAACGGAAATCGCTGAAGCCGCCAACATCACCGCTAACAGCAACGAAACGATTCGTTCTTTTTTCACAGCAATACCTACAGAAATAGCTGTTTCGTCCCCCAATTGTAAGATATCCAACAGACGATGACGCTTCATCGCAAAAAAGAACCCGATGACTAGCCAAGGCAACAAAGCGCCCACAAAGAACCAATTACTGCCCCAGATACTGCCTGCTTGCCACATTGTAACAAAACGGTACTTTTCAGTGTCAATTTTTGATGTAATTAATAAGGTGAGTGCTGAAATACCCGTACTCAAAATGACACCCGCTAAGACCATTCGAACTGGCGTCAATCCTAAACGATGATGATACGCAATTACCAAAATCCCAACAGCCGCTAGCAAGCCGCCAACTAAGGCCACGAGCGGAAGTGCAAACGTCGTGATACTTGTCGTCTCAACAAAACTAATAAACAAAATCACTGCCAAACCCGCACCCGCATTAATGCCTAAAATCCCAGTATCTGCTAACGGATTCCGAGTAATCCCTTGAAGAATAGCGCCGCTTAATCCTAAAGCTGCGCCCGCTAGGACCGCAAGCACAATCCGTGGTAACCGAAAATCCCAAACTAACAGTTGTTTGGCCTGACTTCCCTGTCCCAAAAGAAGGGCTTTCAAATCCATGAAGGAAACAGATAATTCCCCTTGCGTTAAACTGATACAAGCAGTTAGGATAATCCCAACTATTAAGATAGCCACCCAACGGGACACTTTTTTCTGTGTCATCCTAGTTGCCCTCCTTTACGAAATAAATAAAGAAAGAATGGGATGCCAATTAAAGCCGTGATAATCCCAAATGGTGTTTCAAAAGGCGGATTCACCATTCGAGCGATTAAATCTGCCACCAAAACAAGGAGCGCACCGCCTAACGCCGAGAACGGAATCAAGCGACGGTAATTTTCTCCAGAAACTGTTCGCATCACATGAGGCACCACCAAGCCAACAAAACTGACCGAGCCGACCAGCGCCACAGACAATCCTGATAAAAGCAAAATCGTTATACTGGCGAACAACCGAATACGCTGCGGATTTCGCCCCAAACCAATTGTTGCATCATCGCCAAACCGTAAAATAGTCACCGACGGACTAATCAGAATTGCTAATGCAAATGCGCCCAGAAAGATCGGGACGACTATTTTTAATTGCGCCCAAGAAATAACGCTGACACCGCCAAGAAACCAAAACGTTAACTCTTGACTCAAATTGAACTGAATGGCTAAGAATTGACTAAATGATAAAAAAAGGGCACTAATACCAGCTCCCACCAAGGTCAGACGTATGGGGCTTGCTCCTCGAATTGAATGATTAGAAAGATAATAAATCAGTGCCACACTCACGCCGGCACCAAGAAAAGAAACAACTAAAAGCCACCAATAACTTGCCTGAGGGAGGAAAGCAAAAACAAGCGCTAAGCCCAAGCCAGCCCCAGCATTGATACCCAGCAAGCCAGAATCTGCCAATGGGTTTTGTGTAATCCCTTGCGCTAACGCCCCACTCACCGCTAAACTTGCTCCCACAAAAGCGGCCCCTAAAATCCGCGGCAACCGAACCGTTTGGATGACTTGATGCGCTTGATTAGTCGCATCGAAGTGCGTAAATGATTCAATAATCGTTTGAATCGAAACCGACGTCGCACCAAACATCAGCGACAGAAGCATTGTCCCCAGTAGCAAAAAAAGACAGACAAGTAACACTTGCCATTGGTGTCTATAAAATCCGCTTATGCCTTTCATCCATCCAGCTCCATTTCCATCAACTCATAAGAAAGCACTAGTGGCCGCTGTGTCTGACTATGATAACTAATTTCTGCTTGAATAGCGAAAACATCTGCTAAGCCAGTAACAGTAATCACTTCTTGCGGTGTTCCCTCATTGATAATCTTTCCCTCTTTCATCGCAATCACGCGATCAGAAAAACGAGAAGCTAAATTAATATCATGAATCGTCATCACGATTGTTTTCTGATGTTCTTGATTGATTCGTTTTAACACATTTAAAATTTCTAGCTGATGCGCAGGATCCAAATAGGTGGTCGGTTCATCTAAAATTAAAATATCTGTATCCTGTACTAGCGCCATAGCAATCCAAACCCGTTGTCGTTGTCCACCTGATAAAATTGCCACAGACTCTCTAGCTAACTCAGTTAAGCCTGTTAATTCTAATGCCCATTGTATGTACTCTTGATCTTCTGTGGTGACACTTTTCCAGCCCGATTGATAAGGATATCGCCCGAAAGAGACGAGGTCAAAAACAGATAAATCGATTGTATTTTCTGGCGTTTGTGATAAGATCGCTAGTTCTTGCGCCACTTCTTTTGAAGAAAAATGTTGAAGTTCTTGGTTCTTAATGAACACCTTGCCTTTCTCAGCTGGCAAAATACGCGCAAGTGTTTTTAACAAGGTCGATTTGCCACAACCATTTGGTCCAATAATACTTGTAATAGTTCCCGCTTCAAATGAACAGTTCAGCGCTTCACTAATCACTTGACGACCATATCCTGTAGTTAAGTCCTCTGCCTCTAAATAATTCATAACCATTCCTCTTTAATTTTTCTGTCGTTATTTTACATTTATTGAGAATCGTTCTCACTCATTGTTCCTTGATTATAAAAGACCCTTCCTTAAAAAGCAATGTTTCTTCCAATCAAAAAAAACGAATTATCTAAAAAATGCAACTTATTTGCTCAAAAAAGCAAGCGATGATTGACAAACGGTCGTTTTTAACTGATAATGAGAATCGTTATCAACTAAAAATAAAGGAGTTACACAATGAAACTTTTAAAAAAGACGGTCCTAATTGGTACCACCCTTCTTCTTGGTTCATTCTTACTCGCAGCTTGTGGTAATACGAATAAAGAAGCCAACAACGCTGACAAAACACATGAAGTAACAGATACCTTAGGCAATAAAGTAACCGTCCCCGCGAAACCCAAACGGATTATTGCGAGTTATTTAGAAGATTATCTAGTTGCACTAGGAGAAAAACCAGTGGCACAATGGACAGTTGGACAAGGCAGCATTCAAGATTATTTAGCGAAAGAATTGAAAGATGTCCCCACTATTTCCTATGACTTGCCATATGAAGCGGTTCTAAAATTTGAACCTGACTTATTATTAATCAGTTCATCTGCTCTAGTTGAAGGTGGTAAATACAAAGAATACAGTAAAATTGCGCCAACTTATGTAGTCAAAAACGGCGAAAATGTCACCTGGCGTGATCAATTGGAAGATATTGCCACTGTTTTAGATAAAAAAGAACAAGCGAAAAAAGTGTTAGAAGATTATGATACCTTAACCAAAGGCGTCCAAGAAGACCTTGGCAAAAAAGATGCTGGCAAATCTGCGGCAGTCTTATGGGTAACCAACAACCAAGTCTTTATGGTTAGCGATAATCGCTCAAGCGGAACCGTGCTCTATCAAGACTTAGGCCTCCAAGTTCCAAAATTAGTGGAAGAAATTTCTAAAAATGCTACTGCGGATTGGAATCAAGTTTCTTTAGAAAAATTAGCTGAGCTTGACGCAGACCATATTTTCCTTGTAAATAGCGATGAATCAGCACCTCTTTTCCAAGAAGCAATTTGGAAGAACTTACCTGCTGTGAAAAATAACCAAGTTCATACCTATGATAAAAAAAGTAGTTGGTTATACAACGGACCTATTGCGAATACCCAAATTGTTGAAGATGTAAAAAAAGCGCTCTTAAATTAAAAAAATGCTTGGATGAAAATAATCATCCAAGCATTTTTTTAATTAGCAATTGCCGTTTCTAAGCCAACTTCAATCATTTCATTAAACGTCGTTTGGCGTTCTTCTGCCGTTGTTTCTTCGCCTGTCACCAAGCTATCACTCACCGTCATAATCGCCAATGCTTCTACATCAAATTTTGCTGCTAAATAATATAACATTGCCGCTTCCATTTCAATCGCTAATACCCCGTATCGACCTAAACGAAAGACATCATCTAAGCTATCTTTGTAAAAAACATCATCTGACAATACGTTACCAACATGGGTAGTAAAGCCTTTTGCTTTAGCAATTTCGTAAGATTTGAGTAAAAGATCAAAGCTCGCAATTTGTGGAAAATCATATTTAGGAAAATCATTGCGAATCGCGGAAGAAGGCGTCGCTGCTGCTTGTGCGATAACTAATTCACGAACGTTGACTTTTTCTGAAATAGAACCACACGTACCAACACGAATTAACTTCTTCACATCGTAAGAGTTAATTAACTCATGGGCATAAATACCTGCTGAAGGCATCCCCATCCCTGTTCCTTGGACCGAAACACGCTGTCCCTTATACGTTCCTGTGTAACCTAACATCCCACGAACTTGATTATAGCAGACAGGATTCTCTAAAAAAGTTTCCGCAATATATTTTGCTCGGAGGGGATCCCCTGGTAGTAAAATTTTATCGGCAATTTCACCTGGTTTTGCTTCGATATGCACACTCATTCTGGTTTACTCCTTTTTTTATAAAGCTGCTAGTGTTGCTTTCACTAACTCTTTGAATTGTCCTTTAACGCGTTCAGTTGTTTCAACTACTTCTGCATGATTTAAGCTACTTTGCATACCAGCTGCTAAATTCGTAATACAAGAGATGCCTAGTACTTTCATGCCACTATGCACAGCTACAATGACCTCCGAAACAGTTGACATGCCGACTGCATCCGCACCCATCGTCCGTGACATCCGAATTTCTGCAGGCGTTTCATATGTCGGGCCAGAAAAGCCCATATACACGCCTTCTTTTAAATCAATATTTTGTTCCGCAGCCACTTTTTTTGCCACTTCCCGATATTCTTGCGTGTAAGCATGACTCATATCTGGAAAACGCGGCCCGATTTCTTCATCATTTTCACCAATTAACGGATTATCGCCTGTAAAATTAATGTGGTCATTGATTAACATCAAATTCCCCGGTGTATATGTTTCATTTACGCCACCAGCTGCGTTGGTTACAATCATTGAACGAATGCCTAAAGCAGCCATCACACGAACGGGATAAGTGACCGTTTGCATCGAATGTCCTTCATAATAATGAAAACGTCCTTGCATCGCCAAAACTTTTTTTCCAGAAAGCGTTCCGTAAACTAATTGTCCAGCATGTCCAACGACTGTTGAAACAGAAAAATGGGGAATTTCAGAGAAAGGAATAGCAATCGCATCGGTTATTTCATTAGCTAATTCACCTAACCCTGAACCTAAGATTAGACCGAAGTCTGCTTGTTGCACCCCTTTTTCTTTCAAAAACTCAGTTGTTTCGTTTAAATGATTCGTTAACGTTGTCATGTGTTGCCTCCTCGAATTATTGTAATTGATTTAAAAAGCTTTGACCGTTTTCCGTTGCAGGAACTTCAAAGTTTTCAGCAATCGTTGCTGAAATATCTGAATAAAATCCTTGTGGCAAGCTGCCTTGTTTTGTCATTTTTTTACTATAAGCCAATAAAGGCACATATTCACGTGTATGGTCTGTTCCTGGGAAAGTTGGGTCATTCCCGTGATCTGCTGTAATTAAAAGCAAATCATCTTCGGCCATAGCTGCCATAATCTCTGGCAAACGACCATCAAAATCTTCGATGGCTTTTGCATAGCCCTTTACATCACGACGGTGACCATACAGCGCATCGAAATCCACTAAGTTAGTAAAACTTAAACCTGTGAACTCTTTGTTCATGACCGTTAATAATTGATCCACCCCATCCATATTGCTCTTCGTGCGGATAGCTTCAGTAATTCCTTGTCCATTAAAGATGTCGTTAATTTTCCCAACAGCGATCACATCATTGCCGTTTTCTTTCAACGAATCTAAAACAGTATGGCCAAAAGGATCTAGAGCATAGTCATGACGGTTACTGGTTCGAGTGAAATTACCTGGTTCACCAACATACGGGCGAGCGATAATCCGACCAATCATATAAGGTTCGTCTTTCGTAATGTCACGAACATATTGACAAATTTTATACAATTCTTCTAATGGAATAATGTCTTCATGCGCCGCAATTTGTAAAACAGGGTCTGCTGAAGTATAAACAATTAGATCCCCTGTTTTCATTTGATGTTCGCCATAATCATCAATGACTGCTGTCCCGCTATATGGTTTGTTACAAACAACTTTTCGCCCAGAAAAATCTTCAATTTGTTTCAGTAATTCTTCAGGAAAGCCGTTTGGGAATACCCGAAAAGGTTTTTTGATGTTCAAGCCCATAATTTCCCAGTGACCGGTCATAGTATCTTTTCCAACAGAAATTTCTTCTAATTTGGTAGCATAGCCATCGTGGTCTGCCACTGCTTTGACACCTGTTAAAGGAGCAATAGTTCCCAATCCAAGTTTTTCTAAATGAGGAATGGTTAGTCCCGCTTCTTTGGCAATATGACCCAGTGTATCACTGCCGACATCTCCAAATTTTTCAGCATCTGGTGCTTCACCAATACCGACTGAATCTAGTACGATTAAATGAACACGTTTAAACACACTTGCTTCCTCCTCTAAGGTCGTAAATACGTCAAGAATGACAATTATTTTACGCTAGCCTTTTAAATAGTCTCGAGAATCAAACAGAACAATCTATTTATTCTCAGCTCTTCAATTATACCATGAATCCGCTATTATTGCCTGAAAGAGCATTAAAATTTTCAATGATTCCTTCGATTTTAGCAGGGCTTAAAAATTGAAAGAAAAAAAGTCTCCCACCGTAATTAGGAAACTTTTTTATTGTTTTTTTCGAATAGCCTGCTCCTTAAAAAGAACACGACTCTTTATACAATCAAAACTTTTAACACTCCAAGCGGTCTCCCTCTTTTGGCACATTTAAATACCAGATAACCGCTTCTGATAAAATCACACCAATGCCAATGGGCGGATAAAAATAAATGCCGATATATCCGATTGCGAAAAGACAAAGATGAATGATTTTTGTTGCCTTACTATAAGATTTCGATTTTCTTAACTTAGCTGCACCTTGTGGATCTTTCACTGCATTGTCTTCATAAATGATCCTTGTTAACAAGAAGTAGGCAAAATCCCAAACCGTATACACAACAAGATAAAAATAAACAGGTGCCCGCATCCACCAAAATTCACTCACCCAAGCAGTTGCTACCGGAATGAAGGCCATGGAGAATAACCAAAAATTATTTGCCCAAAACGCTTTTTTAGAAAACCAATGAGTTACGGACATTATGTAATGATGATTGTACCATGCGATACAGATAAAAATAAAACTGACAATAAACGATAAAAAATATGGGATATTTTCTATCAAACCTGCCAAAACACCCACTTGAGGAGTTTTAATTTCTAAAATCATGATGGTCATGATGATGGCGATGACTGCATCACTAAATGCTTCTACGCGTGTTTTATTCATTGAACGTCCTCCACTTTTCCTATGCTTACTACAAACAAAAGTATAGCAGAAAAACCAACGATTTTTGAAAAAAAGCTGCTAGACCTGTTTGGTTTTTTTCAAAATTTCGACACTTCCTTCGAATTGTAAAGAACAGCTAAAAGAAAAAAGAAAAGTTACCTTTATCAACTCGCTTTTTTACAGTGAGGCAGTGCCTAATGCCGCTTGTGTTCAACTGATTATCCTAAGAAAAGAAATGGCCCCCCGTCGCTTTGACGGAGGGCCTATTTCTTTTCTTATTTCGTTTTGACGTAATTTTTCCCGTTCGCTTTTGGTCCCGATGATTTTCCGAAGAACACAACTAGGACTAAAATGGTTAATACGTATGGTGCTGCTTGTAGATAAACTTTTGGAATTTCTGAAATAATTGGTAGGTTTTCCCCAGCAATACTTAAGTTTTGTGCAAAGCCAAAGAATAAGGCTGCGCCCATTGCCCCAAGTGGATTCCATTTACCAAAGATCATTGCGGCCATTGAAATAAACCCTTGTCCTGCAATTGTGGTAATCCCAAAACGACCCGCAATACTTTGAGCAAAGACAGCTCCGCCCATACCGCCTAAGAAGCCGGATAACAAGACGCCAGAATAACGCATTAAGTAGACATTAATTCCCAATGTATCTGCCGCTTGTGGATGTTCTCCCACAGAACGTAACCGTAAGCCAAAACGTGTTTTATAAATGACAAACCAAGCTAAAATCGCAATCAAAATTGCTACGAAAGCTGGCAAAGAGGTTTTTGCAAAGAATAGTTCACCAATCACTGGAATTTTTGACAATCCTGGGAAAGAAAAATAACCAAATGATTGTGTAATCATATCTGTTTGTCCTTTTTGATAAATAACTTTTACTAGGAAAACCCCTAGCGCCGGTGCCATCAAGTTAATGACAGTACCACTGATAATATGATCTGCTCGTAAGTTAATAGTTGCAACGGCATGTAAGAGAGAAAAGACAATCCCGACAACGCCTCCTACTAAACAAGCAATCCATGGTGTCGCCGCGCCAAATGTATCAGCAAACGTCAAGTTAAAAACGACCGAACTGAAAGCGCCCATTACCATAATACCTTCTAAACCAACGTTAACCACACCACTTCGTTCTGAGAACGTTCCGCCTAATGCTGTCAAGATGAGCGGAGTTGCATACACTAATGTTTGCGTGATGATTGAGGAAATTGTTGCTAAATCCATTAGATGTCTCCCCCCTCTTGATTGTTTTTGTCTGGCGCCGCTTCAATTGTTTCTACAATCGCTACTTCTTTTTTACTACCAGACGCTTTTGCTAACAAGAAACGAATTAAATAACTAATTCCCACAAAGAAAATAATCGCTGCAATAACAACATCAACTAATTCGGTTGGTACACCAGCTATCAACGGCATCCCTTGTCCACCAAGTTTTAACATCCCGAACAGTAATGCGGAAAGTAAAATCCCGATTGAGCTACCTGCTCCTAATAGAGACACGGCCATACCATCGAACCCAATGCTCAACGATGTGTTTTGAATAAAGAAGTTTTGGAAAGTTCCCAATCCTTGGACCGCACCACCTAAGCCAGCTAGCGTTCCTGAAATCATCATGGATAAAATAATCGTTCGCTTGCTGCTCATTCCAGCATATTCAGAAGCAAATGGGTTTAACCCCACCGACCGAATTTCAAAACCAAGCGTTGTTTTTTTCATCAAGAACCACACAAGAATAAGGAAAATGAAGGCCAAGAAAATGCCGATGTTCAAACGAGAGCCATCACTGATACTTGTTAAAAACGGTGAGCGTAATGATGCATTCGCACCAATCATTTTGGTGATCCCTTTGTTCGCCATAATACTTGGTTTCATGACATTATTAGCAATATGATTTCCTGTGTACAATAAAATATAATTCAACATAATCGTAACAATAACTTCACTCGTCCCAAAATAGGCACGCAAGAAACCTGGAATGGCTGCTGCTAAAGCTCCTGCAACCGCGCCAACAATAATCGCCACCGGCAACGCAATCATCCGGGGTGCATCAGGCATGGATAAAGCGACCCAAATACTAGCCACCCAACCACATAAGGCTTGTCCAGAAAGCCCGATATTAAAGAATCCAGCCGAATTTGCCACTGAGAATCCTAAAGCGGTAAAAATCAACGGTGCTGCGGTGACAAAAATCTCACCAATACTTTTCTTTCCTTGGAAAGCTGTTTCAAACATCGCTTGATACCCAGCCACTGGGTCATAGCCAAAGATAACCATAATAATTGCCCCTAAGAGGAAACCCATAATAACAGATAACACAGGGACTAAAATATTTCTTATTTTTTCAGAACGATTATTCAACAGTTTCACCTGCCTCTACTTTTGATAACTCAGCGCGGGCTTCTTCCAATGAGTAGCCAGCCATTAACAAGCCCAATTCATTTTCTGTCGTTTCTTTCGGATCAACAATTCCGACAATTTCTCCCGCATGGATAACAGCGATACGATCAGAGACGTTTAAAATTTCGTCTAATTCAAAACTTACTAATAAAACAGCTTTATTTTTATCTCTTTGTTCAATTAGTCGACGATGAATGTATTCAATGGCTCCGACATCTAAACCGCGTGTTGGTTGAGAAACAATCAACAAATCTGGATCACGGTCAACTTCTCGGGCAATAATCGCTTTTTGCTGATTCCCACCTGAAAGCGCCCGAGCTGGTACTAATTCATTAGGAGTCCGTACATCGTATTCTTCAATTAATTCACGGGCGTGTTTGTTAATCATTCGATAGTTTAAAATACCTGTTGAACTGTATGGTTTTTGGTAATACGTTTGTAGGCCAATATTTTCAGCCAATGTCATCTCTAATACCAAGCCATATTTATGTCGGTCTTCAGGAACGTGGGCGACACCCATTTCCGTAATTTCCCGAGGTTTGCGATTAGTAATCTCTTTTTCATTCAAATGAATGGACCCGTTTTCGACTTTGGTTAATCCTGCTAAGGCTTGGATTAATTCTGTTTGTCCATTGCCATCAATCCCCGCAATCCCAACAACTTCCCCTGCTCGGACATCTAAACTAAGATTTTTCACTGCATCTAAGCCGCGGCTTTCTTTCACTACTAAATCTTTAATTGATAAAATTGTTTCTTTCGGTTGCGCTGGTTTTTTCTCTGTTTTGAAGGAAACAGAACGGCCCACCATCATATCGGCTAACTGTTGCGAAGAAACATCTTTCACATTGACGGTGCCAATACTTTGCCCCCGGCGAATGACCGTACAACGGTCTGCCACTTTTTTAATTTCATCTAACTTATGTGTAATTAAAATGATCGATTTGCCTTCATCGGTTAGTTCTTTCAAAATAATCATTAATTCATCAATTTCTTGTGGTGTTAATACTGCGGTTGGTTCGTCAAAAATTAAAACGTTCGCACCACGATATAAGGTCTTTAAAATTTCAACCCGTTGTTGCATACCCACAGAAATATCGCGAATATAGGCATTGGGATTTACATCCAACCCGTATTGCTTAGACACTTCTTCAATCTCTTTTTTCGCTTTTTTCCGGTCTAAAATACCGCCATGGGTAGGTTCACTACCTAAGATAATATTTTCAGTCACAGTAAAGGCTTCAACTAACATAAAATGCTGATGGACCATTCCGATTCCTAAACGATTGGCTGCAGTAGGACTTGTAATGTTGACTTTTTCGCCATTCATATAAATCTCACCTGAGGTCGGTTCCAATAGCCCTGATAAGATATTCATCAAGGTCGACTTGCCTGCACCATTTTCACCTAGCAGTGCGTGGATTTCACCAGGTTTTACTTGTAAATCAATTTGGTCGTTGGCTTTGAACGTCCCAAATTCTTTGGTGATTTTACGCATCTCAATTACGTTTTCTTCTTGAGACAAGGTCTATTCACTTCCTAACAAAATTATATTGGCAATACTTTAGAGGGTAATTTTGACCCTTAACTAAGTAGTTGAAGAACCTCAACTATTTAGTTAAAAATCTAAACATCATAAAGGGTTTCCTTGGCAGCCGTCGCTGCCAAGGACCACTTTATTTTTAGAAGGAACAATAATGAGCCCTTCTTTTTTCATTTAGGAGCTTAAATTATTCTGGTTTTTCTGGGACTTTTACGTCACCTGAGATTACTTTATCTTTTGCTGTTTTAACAGCTTCTTTTGTTTTGTCGTTTAAATAGCCGTCTGTTAAGTCAACGCCACCATCTTTTAATCCATAAACTAAATGTTCGCCACCAGGGAATTTGTCTTCTAACGCACGGTTGGCAATATCTTGAACCGCTGTACCGACACCTTTAAGCGTTGAAGTTAACGTGAAGTTGTCTTCTTTGCCGTCTTTTGTTTTGTACTTGCCATCAGCATCTTGATCGCGGTCAACACCGATTACCCAAACTTTGTCGCCAGAGCCTGATTCATTCAAGTCTTTTGCTTCTTGGAAGACCCCTTGTCCAGTCGCACCAGAAGCATGGAAGATGATATCAACGCCGTTTTGATACATTGCAGCAGCTAAAGCTTTCCCTTTAGCAGGATCAGCAAATGAAGCCGCATATTTTGTATCAACAGTAATTTCTTTACCTAATTCTTTCGCAGCATCAGCCACACCTTTTTCAAAACCAGCTTGGAAACGGTCAATTACGACCCCTTCTTCACCACCAACAAAACCGACTTTGTTCGTTTTTGTTTCGTTTGCAGCAGCAACACCGGCTAAGTAAGCTGCTTCATTATCTCTAAATGTTGCAGAAACGACATTCTTTTTGCCATCGATTTGATCATCGATTAAAACAAAGTTTGTATCAGGGTTGGCATCTGCTGCAGAAGAAATTGCATCTTTTAGCAAGTAGCCAATACCAAAGATTGTGTTGAATTTACTTGATACCGCTTGGTCAATATTTGTTGTATAGTCAGCTGCATCATTCGATTGAATATATGCATACCCTTTTGAACCTTCTGGTAAATCATGTTCTTTACCCCAAGCTTGCAATCCTTCCCAAGAAGATTGGTTGAACGACTTGTCATCCACGCCGCCTGTATCTGTAATGATTACAGCACTATGCGCTGCATCCCCTTTGCCACCGCCGCTTTCAGCGGTTTTTCCTTTGCCACCACCACATGCTGCAAGTGAAACTGATAAACCTAATGCAATCAAACTAAAACCGAATAATTTTGCTTTTTTCATTTCTGTAAAGCCTCCTAAAAATAGTTTAATGTATTTAAACAACTAAGTTGTTTCTAAGGTTGGTCTGGGACTTTTACGTCACCAGAGATGATTTGTTCTTTGGCTTCTTTAACTGCCGTTTTGGCTTGATCGCTTAAGGCTTCTGTTGTTAAATCAACACCGCCATCTTTCAATCCATAAGTTAAATGTTCGCCGCCAGGGAATTTATCTTCTAATGCAAGATCAGAGATTTTTTTTACAGCAATATTTACACCTTTAATGGTTGAAGCTAACGTTAAGTTATCATCCTTGCCATCTTTGGTTGTATATTTACCGTCTTCGTTTTGGTCACGGTCAACACCAATCACCCAAACTTTATCTTTTGAACCTGTTTCATTTAGCGCTTTGGCTTCTTGGAAGATTCCTTGTCCTGTAGTCGCCGCTGCGTGATAAATAATGTCGGCACCTGCTTGATACATAGAAGAAGCTAAGGCCCGTCCTTTTGAAGCGTCTGCAAATGTCCCTGCATAAGTAGACGTAATTTGAATATCTTTGCCTAATTTTTTGCCAGCGTCTGCTACACCTTTTTCAAAACCAGCTTGGAAACGGCCAATAACAGGTCCTTCAACCCCGCCGATAAATCCTACTTTGTTGGTTTTCGTAGTGTTAGCTGCTGCCACACCTGCTAAATACGCAGATTCATTATCTCTAAATGTTGCAGAAGCGACGTTGTTTTTCCCATTAACTGTATCGTCGATTAGAACGAAATTCGTTTCTGGGTTGGCGTCCGCTGCATCTACTACTGCATTTTTTAGTAAATAGCCAATGCCAAAAATCGTTTTAAATTGACTTGAAATGGCTTGGTCAATGTTTGATGTATAATCAGATGCTTCATTTGATTGAATATACGCGTACCCTTGAGGTCCTTCTGGAAGTTTGTGCTCTTTGCCCCACTCTTGCATTCCTTCCCACGCAGATTGGTTAAAAGATTTGTCATCAATGCCGGCTGTATCTGTGACCATTACGACACTATGTTGTGGATCACCTTTTGTGTTGGCGTTCTTTTTGCTATTGCCACCACATGCAGCTAACCCAATGGTTAAGGCAACTGCCGCTAATCCTAGACCTAAAAATTTTGCTTGTTTCACTTTCCGAAAAGCCCCCTACTATTTTATCTATTATTTCATTCGCATTTATGCTATTGAAATCTACTTTGAGCCCAACGAAACCTTATGTCCTTTTTTTAAAAATCTTTATCTGTAAATGAATAGGGCAATAATGCCTCAACTGTCATTGTTTTAGTCGCGCCATCTTTACCAACTAGCGTGACCGGCATTTGTGGATCAAAGAATTCAGCCATTACTTGACGACAAGCGCCACATGGAGAAATGGGTGCCTCTGTATTACCTGCTACAACTAAATGTTGGAAGGTCCGTTCATCTTCTGAAATGGCTTTAAAAATCGCCGTTCTTTCTGCACAATTTGTTAAACCAAAGGAGGCATTTTCAATGTTGACTCCTTGATACATTTTCCCGTCTGCAGTCACTAAGCAAGCGCCCACAGGAAAATTAGAATACGGTACATAGGCGTGTGCCAATGCTTCTACGGCACAATCAAGCCATTCTTGTTTTACTGTCATCTTTTTCGCCACACCTTCGTTTAATTTGAAATACGAATTAATACCCTTCGCCAGTTGCGCCAGAAACAATTGCTACACCCGTACTTGCACCGATGCGTGTTGCCCCCGCTTCAATCATTGCTAACGCTTCTTCTGCATTATGCACGCCACCAGAAGCCTTAACGCCCATGTCAGGACCAACTGTCTCACGCATTAAACGAATGTCTGCTACTTTAGCGCCGCCTGTTGAGAAGCCAGTAGATGTTTTAACGAAATCGGCACCTGCTTCTTTGGCTAACTCACAAGCTTTAACTTTTTCTTCGTCTGTTAATAATGCTGTTTCAATAATCACTTTGACTAACGCTTTTCCTTTGGCTGCATCTACTACGCCTTGAATGTCTTGACGTACGTGATCATATTGTTGTGATTTTAATGCACCAATATTAATCACCATATCCACTTCATTCGCACCATTTTTAATCGCATCAGCTGCTTCGTATGCTTTAACTTCTGGTGTATTTGCCCCCAAAGGAAAGCCAATAACGGTACACACAGCGACGTCGGTATCTGCTAATTGCTCGCTAGCAAAAGCGACCCAACAAGGATTGATACATACAGAGAAAAAGTTGTACTCCTTAGCTTCGTCAATAATTTTTTGGACAGCGGCTTCTGTCGCTTCTGGTTTCAAAATAGTGTGGTCAATCATGCGGTTTAATTCCATGATGAGAATTCCTCTTTTCTTTTTGTTTTATTCCGTAATAATATCGTGAATCAAAATAGGCTCTTCGCCGGTTGGTCCAATTTCAATGTTTTTATAAAGCAATTGTTCAACTTCTGTCACGTCTTCACGATTGGCGTAAATGGTCAATAATGATTCGCCTTTTTCAACTGGGCTCCCCACTTTTTTGTGAAGTTTCAAGCCAACTGCAAAATCAATCGTATCTTCTTTCGTAGCACGACCAGCGCCCAGCAACATTGCGGCAACGCCAATTTCATTGGCAACGATTTTTTGTACCACGCCTGTTTCTTTGGCAGGTAAATCAAATTGATAAGTTGCGGTTAATAATTTTTCTGGCTGGTCAACAACGGAACTGTCGCCGCCTTGATTTTCAATCATTTCTTTAAATTTTGCGAGCGCTCGACCGCTTGTTAATGCTTCTTCTAATAAAGCCCGTGCTTCGTCTAACGTCTCGGCTTTTTTAGCTAAAACGACCATCTGACTTCCTAAGACATAGCACATCTCCACTAAATCTTCTGGCCCATTTCCTTGCAAGGTCTCGATTGCTTCAACGATTTCTAAACTATTTCCGATGGCCTCCCCTAAAGGTTGTGACATGTCTGAAATTACTGCCATCGTTTGGCGATTTGCCAGTTTTCCAATGCGAACCATTGTTTCCGCTAATCGACGAGCACTTGCTAGGTCTTTCATAAAGGCCCCTTCACCAGTAGTCACGTCTAAGACAATCGCATCTGCCCCTGCGGCAATTTTTTTACTCATAATGGAACTTGCAATTAATGGAATTGAGTCAACAGTGGCGGTCACATCGCGTAACGCATAAAGTTTTTTGTCTGCTGGTGCTAGATCACCTGACTGACCAATTACTGCCACTTTTGTATCGTTGACCAATTGAATAAAACGTTCTTCTGTCAATTCAACTTTAAAACCAGGAATCGCTTCTAATTTATCCAACGTACCGCCCGTGTAGCCTAAGCCACGACCAGACATTTTTGCTACATTGACCCCGACACTAGCAACTAATGGCGCTAAAATAAGCGTCGTAGTGTCGCCTACGCCACCTGTAGAATGCTTGTCGACTTTGATTCCTTCTATAGAAGAAAGATCCACAATTTCGCCTGAATGGACCATTGCTAACGTCATTTGTGTAATTTCTTCGTCTGTCATATCTTGGTAAAAAACAGCCATTAAAAAGGCACTTACCTGATAATCTGGAATTGAACCATCTGTGTATCCGTTGATAATAAATTGAATTTCTTCGCTTGTTAGTTGATGCCCGTCACGTTTCTTTTCAATAATGTCTACCATTCTCATGAATTCGTTCCCTCCGATTTCCCGATAATGTATTATACAACAAAATCGTTCAGCTTTAAACCATTTAGTAAACCAGTTTACTATTATTTTTTTCTTGTGAAAACGCAAACAACACGAACATTCTATTTCTAAGCTGTTTTTTAAATCGGTTTTGTGCTTTTTCTAGCAATAAACGTCGCATCAAAAACTTTATTTGGAACTTTCCCTGTTGGATCTGCAATAGCTTCCACCAAAAATTTTGCTGCATAATAGCCAATATCAAAACTCGGCTGATAGACGGTTGTTAAACTCGGCACCAAATATTCGGAAATTTCCAAGCCATCAAAACCAACCACCGAAATATCGTCAGGAATTTTCTTGCCCGCTTCTTCAATGGCTTGATAAGCTCCCATCGCCATTTCATCATTGCCACAAAAAATTGCTGTGATTTCTTCATTTTTCAAAACTTCTTTCGCCGCAGCATAGCCGCCATGCAAGTTCAATTCCCCAGCACAAACATAATGCGGACGAAAAGGTAAATTGTTGTCCTGTAACGCATGCTGATACGCCGTCACTCGTTCCGTTAAACGATAATAGCCGGCACTTTCACGCAACATGCCAATATGCTGATGGCCTTGTTGAATCAAATGATGGACCGCTTGATAAGCACCTTCGTACTCTTTAACGATTAATCGTCCACTATCTCGTGGATTAATCCCACGATCGACAAGAATGACAGGAATCGGATGTTCTCGTCGGTCTTTTAAAATATGATTTTCTGGCAAAACATTCGGCGTGGCAAAAATAATGCCATCCACCGACCGATGAATCAACTCGCTAACATATTGCATCGCTTGCTCGGAATCATGCTTTGAATTGCATAACAAAATCATGTAGCCTAACGAATTTAAATATGTTTCTACACCTTCAATCACTTTTGAGAAAAAGAAATCCGTCACATCTGGCACAATCATACCAATGGTTTTGGAATGACGGTTGATTACATTCGAAGCAAAGTAATCTGGTTTGTAATGATTTTCAGCGACTACCGCCAACACCTTGTTGCGGGTTTTTTCACTGAAACGACTCCCTTTATTATTCAGAATTTGTGAGACGGTTGTGACAGAAACACCAGCCATATCAGCAATTTCTTTAATCGTTAGTTTCATCGCGCCCCTCCCAACGTCTCCTTTTGCATTGACAGACATTTGTAGACGTGTTACAGTCTTCAAAATACTTATCGAATCTTTTACATTTTAACAAAAAAAAGACAAAAGAAATAGACTAAAAAGATTAAAAAACAAAAGAAAATGGAGGCTATTTTTTTCATGGAAGAATCCCGTGTCCGTCAATTACCAAAAATCGAGCTGCACTGTCACTTAGATGGGTCGATTCGACCAACCACTTTACGCACCATTGCTGAAAAACAAAACATTCCATTACCCCAAGACGAACAAGCCTTGAAAGAGTTAGTGGTTGCCCCTGAAAAATGCACCGATTTGAATGATTATTTAACTCGGTTCGACTTCGTGCTAACCTGTCTACAAACGGCCGAAGCTTTGCAAGCAGCGGCGTATGACGTGATTAGCCAAGCTGCCGAAGATGGCGTGGCCTACATAGAGGTGCGTTTTGCGCCTTCCCAACATACAGAAAAAGGCTTACGGTTACCTGAAATCGTGACTGCTGTTTTAACTGGCTTAAAACAAGGCGAAGAAGATTTTGGTGTAAAAAGCAATGCACTGTTATGCGGCATGCGACATGACCAACAACAAGCCATAGAAAAAATCGTTCACTTAGCGCATGATTTCAGAGAAACAGGCGTTGTCGGCTTTGATTTAGCTGGCAATGAAGTCGATTTTCCTCCATACACATTTGAAGACGTATTAGCTTTAGCCAACCAATTGTCAATTCCATTAACACTCCACGCTGGGGAATGCGGCTGTGGCAAAAATGTCGCTGATGCTGTCACTTTAGGTGCCACTCGGATTGGCCACGGTATTGCTTTGAAAGATACACCCGAATATTTGGCGCTCTTAAAAGAAAAAAAGGTTCTTTTAGAAATGTGTCCAACTAGCAACTTCCAAACAGGCACCGTCAAAACATTGGCTGAATACCCTTTTCAACAATTTATAGAGGCTGGCTTAGCCGTCTGCATCAATACCGATAATCGCACTGTTTCAGATACTACGTTAACGAAAGAATTCATGAAATTGGCCACTTGGTATCAATTAAGTTATGACGAAATGAAGCAACTCACTAAAAATGCGCTTGCAGGTGCTTTTTTATCGCCAGACGAAAAAAAAATGTTGAACCAAAAAATTGATCAAGCATATCTATTCTAAAAAAGAACCGCCACTAAAGTGGCGGTTCTTTTTTACTCTGCTTCTTTAACACTTCGTAAAATATAATAGCCTTTGTCTTTTGTCACAATTTCAACATTGCCAAATACTTCAGCCATTTTCTTTTCTGCACTAGGTGCGCCTTGTTTCTTTTGAATAACCACCGTTAGTGTGCCACCAACTTTCAACAACGGAAAAGCCCCTGTTAAAATGCCATGGACAACTTTTTTGCCTGCACGAATGGGCGGATTGCTAACAATCGCCGCGTAGGTCGTTTCGTTTAAGGTTTCATACACATTGGAAGAATGGATATCCACAGTAGTAATTTGGTTGCGTTGGGCGTTCATTTGAGCTAGCCCAACCGCCCGTTGGTTGACATCCACCATTTCCACCAGTCGACCAGTCGCCGCTGCTAAGGACAACCCAATTGGTCCATAGCCACAACCAACATCTAACAAACGGCCTGCTGGTAAATTTTCCCATTCAAAGGCATCAATCAACACACGAGAACCATAATCCACTGTTCCTCTTGAGAAGACCCCGCTATCGGTCGTAAACTGAAAGGTCCGACCACGTAATGGAAAAGACCAGCTTTCTAAATCATGTGCTAATTCTGGATTTTCTGTATAATAATGATTCGCCATTTTGTTCTTCCTATCTATGCTTGTTTTGGTTTTAGTCTACCTTTTATTTCTCGAACAATCAAGGCACCTAATAATTCATAGCCCACTTGTGAAAAATGCAAACCATCTGCTTGTAAAAATTCATCCGTTCCAGGATAAACAGTCATCGCTTTATACAAATCAATAACTGGCAAGTTATGTGCCGCTCCGACTTCTTGTGCAACCTTGACCAATTCCTTGATACGCGTTTGTGGACGTTCTGGACGTCTGCCACTATCCGCATATGGTGGCGTAATTAAAATCACCTTTTCTGAACCAATTTCGTGAATCATTGTTTCAAGGTTTTCTCTAAACGTGGCTACTGTTATATTTCGATCCAGTGACGCATCATTGGCGCCAAAGAAAATCACTACCTCATCAGGTTTCTCAATTAGCACTTCTTTATTTAATCGTTTTAAACCATCTTCTGTTGTATCGCCAGGCATTCCAGCATTAATGACAGCCACTTCTTCTAGACCCATCGCAGCAATATCCCGTTTCACTAAGTCAACAAGAACAGGTGAGACGGCTTCGTCTAAATAACCAGCAGTAATGCTATCACCAAATAATACAATTTTTCTCATGGCTTTTCCCCTCTTTTCTAACAGTTTTCTCTTTTCATGATACCATTTTCATCATAAATTGGCGAAGAAGGGAATTCTTTTGTAAAATCCTGTGTTTCCCTTGTGAAATTATGGTAAAATGTACAAAGATTGAACAGGGTTTGGTGGAGGAACAATGGACGATAAAATGAATTACTACCCAATTTCCAGAGAAGAATGGCATGGGTTTTATCATGACGGCAAAGCACCGTTAACCGAAGCAGAATTGGATAACATTAAAAGTGTGAACGACCAAATTTCACTAAAAGATGTACAAGAAATTTATGTACCCTTAACGCATCTTATTCATTTATACATGAAAGAATTTGAATCGCTAACACTTAGCAAAGGATTATTCCTACATGAATATGTCTCTGTACCACCATTCATCATTGGAATTGCCGGCAGTGTCGCCGTTGGTAAAAGCACCACCGCTCGTCTTTTGCAAAGAATTCTGGCCCGAACGTTTAAACGAAGAAACGTTCAACTCATTACAACGGATGGATTTTTGTATCCCAATAAAGTGTTAGAAGAACAGGGAATTATGGACCGAAAAGGGTTTCCTGAAAGTTATGACATGGAGAAGCTAATTAATTTCTTAAACGAAGTCAAAAGCGGCAAAGACGAAATTAAAGCACCCGTCTATTCTCACAGTGTCTACGATGTTATCGAAGGCGAATATGAGTTGATTCAACAACCAGATATTCTGATTGTTGAAGGCATTAACACCTTACAGTTACCCGCCAATCAACAAATTTATGTGAGTGATTTTTTTGATTTTTCTATTTTTGTAGATGCCGATCCAGCCTTAATTGAAAAATGGTACCTAGAACGTTTTGGGGCCTTATTAGATACGGCTTTCTTAGATCCTAATAATTATTATTACCAATATGCAATTGGCAAACGAGAAGATGCTTTCGCCATGGCACGGAATGTTTGGAAAACCGTGAACTTACCGAACTTGGAGGAATATATCTTGCCAACGCGCGGACGTGCGGACATTATTTTGCATAAAACGGAAAATCATTTGATTGACCAAATCTATCTACGTAAATATTAAGGGTTGACGAGCTAAGAAATATCCTGTATCTTTTGTAGAAATATCCTTGAAAATTTTCAGCAGAATGCATGACTTTCAAGGAGTAAAATGTTTTAATAAGTATAGCTAGACAAAGAAGAGTACGGAACAAAAGTGAACCACTTTTTAACCGCCTTTTCTTTAGATAAATTTAAATGGATAAGGGGTAATAGACGTGACTAACGTTGCCGATTTGACATCTGTCGAAAAAATTATTGTTTTAGACTTTGGTAGTCAGTTTAACCAATTGATTACTCGTCGTATTCGTGAATTTGGCGTATTCTCTGAGTTATTAAGCCACCGAACTACGGCAGAAGAAATTCGCAAAATCGCGCCTAAAGGAATCATCTTCTCAGGTGGACCAAACAGCGTGTATGACAAAGATGCTTTTAGCATTGATCCAGAAATTTATGAGTTAGGAATTCCCATTCTTGGCATCTGCTACGGTATGCAATTAATGACTCATAACTTAGGCGGAAAAGTAGAACCTGCCGCAAACCGTGAATACGGAAAAGCAGAATTAGAAATCCTTGGTGATGCGACATTATTCCAAGGAACACCTGCGAAACAAACCGTTTGGATGAGCCACGGTGATTTAGTAACAGAAATCGCTCCTGGATTCGAAAAAGTTGGGACAAGCAACGATTGTCCAATCGCTTCTATCGAAGATGCCAACCGCAAATTCTACGGCGTACAATTTCACCCAGAAGTTCGGCATTCAGAATATGGTAACGACTTATTACGTCACTTTGCTTTTGATGTTTGTGGCTGTACTGGTGACTGGAGCATGGAAAACTTCATCGATATGGAAGTCGCTAAAATCCGTGAACAAGTAGGCGATAAAAAAGTCTTACTTGGTTTATCAGGTGGCGTTGACTCAAGTGTTGTCGGCGTGCTTTTACAAAAAGCCATTGGCGACCAATTAACTTGTATCTTCGTTGACCATGGATTATTACGTAAAGGTGAAGCAGAACAAGTAATGGAAAGTTTAGGCGGTAAATTTGGCTTAAACATTATTAAAGTAGATGCGAAAGAACGCTTCTTAAGCAAATTAGCAGGCGTTTCTGACCCTGAACAAAAACGTAAAATCATCGGTAACGAATTTGTGTATGTTTTTGATGACGAAGCAACTAAACTTGCCGGGGAAGAAGGCGTTTCATTCCTAGCACAAGGAACTCTTTACACAGACGTCATCGAATCTGGTACAGAAACTGCGCAAACAATTAAATCACATCACAACGTTGGTGGTCTTCCTGAAGACATGCAATTTGAATTAATTGAACCTTTAAATACATTATTCAAAGACGAAGTTCGTGCCTTAGGAACTGAACTTGGCATGCCTGATGCAATCGTTTGGCGCCAACCATTCCCAGGACCAGGATTAGGTATTCGTGTGCTTGGTGAAATTACAGAAGATAAATTACAAATCGTTCGTGATTCAGATGCTATCCTACGTGAAGAAATCGCAGCAGCTGGCTTAGATCGTGACATCTGGCAGTACTTTACTGTCTTACCTGGCATCCGCTCAGTAGGCGTTATGGGCGATGGCCGTACCTACGATTACACAGTCGGTATCCGTGCTGTGACTTCTATCGACGGCATGACCGCTGACTTTGCTCGTATCCCTTGGGATGTTTTACAAAAAATCTCTGTGCGCATCGTGAACGAAGTTGCACATGTAAACCGTATCGTGTACGATATTACTTCAAAACCACCTGCAACTGTGGAGTGGGAATAGCCTAAAATCACAAGGTTCAATAGAATCAAGGTTTTTTAAGGCGTTTGTAGAGGTATAAAACAGCTTAAAAACGGGTTAGTTCGGGTTAAGTGTCCCCGAACGGTCCCCAAAAACTAAAATAAAGAGCTTAGGACAAATGTCCCAAGCTCTTTAAAAATTTTATTCTAAATTAGCTTTATACTTTATATATATGTCTTCATATTCTTTTGTAAAGAGACCTCTATTCTTTTTCAAATTCAAAATATTTAATTCAACCCCACTCTCCATAATTCTTTTTATTGTTTCTTCATTATCTGTAACGGATAAAAAGCTTTGTGTGAAATGCCCCATTTTTGATACTAAAAAATCTGTAGTCTTATTAAAATCGTTTTTGGAAAAATCATCTTTAATATAAGTATCTATATATATAGGTAACGAAGTACATAAATCATTTTTATCAATTATTTCATAAATCGATAAATATTGTGATAAAAATGCTTGAACTTTTGATAAGCCAGATTGATTAATGTTAACCGATTCGAAGTTAGTTCTGTAATATGCATTATATGAAAATGGAATATCCAACTCCTCAAAAGCTGACCTCATCAATTTTTGATATTTTTCATGAATACGATTTTTATTTAAACTATTTAATTGCTCCTCAATTAATTCAAGCTCTTCTTCAATTTTATACCTACTATTTCGTAATTCATTTATTTCTTTTTCTAATTTAATATTTACTTGAGAAAAAGCATAACTTTCGGCTCTTTCAGAAAGAGATATAGTTTCATTTGTAGCATTCATTTTTTTATTGAAATCATTTTCTCTCTCTAAAGTGTTTTTTAACTCTGTTTTTATGGTAGATAGTTCATTTCTATTTTCCTCAAACAACAAAACTAATTTTTCTCTTTCATTAATTAAATTTTCTTTTTTCAAAAGTAATTCATAGTTATCTGACATTTTTTTATATATCAGTTGATTACAATTTGGACAATGCGCTTCTAACTCCTCTGGTATGATTTGATTTATTACTTGATTCAGCTGTGCTATTTGGCTTTCCATTCTGTTGTGATCATATAAAGACTTATTATACTTATCTTTCAGTTTATGTTCTGTATTAACAATATTTTCATAAACAGACAGAACTACTTTATATTTTTCTTGGAATTTATCTATATCAACGTCTTCTATTATTTTCATATTTGCCAAATTTTCTTGTAAAATAGTATTTTTACTCTCTATTAAGGAATTTGTATATAATAAACGCTTCTTTTGTTCATTTTTGCGTAAACTCAACCTGTAGTATTCATTAGAACGCATTCCTGTATAAAATTCTAGTACTATTTTTTTGTAATTATTTATGAAATTTATATTTGAAAATGTAGAATTTAGATAAGTTTGCCAACTATAATCTTGATCCATATAGAATGGCAAAAATAGATGGTTGGGATATAATTTTGTTTTTTCTCCTTGTTTATCCAAAGTCTCTAAATCTATATTCAATACTTCGTTCAACTTATCCTTAAAGTCTTTAGTACTAAAATAGGTATGAGACTCA
The DNA here is from genome assembly GCF_040888205.1 of Enterococcus sp. C102(2024). Taxonomy (NCBI): domain Bacteria; kingdom Bacillati; phylum Bacillota; class Bacilli; order Lactobacillales; family Enterococcaceae; genus Enterococcus; species Enterococcus sp. C102(2024). The sequence continues at coordinate 85,095 of NZ_JBFOHH010000004.1, forward strand.
TTGTTAGAAAATAATTTGAAATAGTTTTTACCTTTCCCTTTTTCAACTAATTTTCTTCTAACCAGAATATAGTCTGACTGGTTTACCGTAAATTCTATTACAAAGATCAAATTGTTATTTTGATTTTGTAATTCAAAATTACGAACATCACATCCAAATGTATACATAATAGCTCTGGCTAAAGAAGTTTTCCCAGAATCTTTTTCTCCAACAATCAAATTCAAACCTTTTTCGAAAGTTTCATGAAATGCTTTAGAGTTTAAAGAGTCTAATATAGAAAATTTTCTTATTTTTAAATGCAATTCTATCACCTCGTGTTAAATTACTAATAATATTAACGCCTTTATTTCATGTTCTTCCAATCTTAAAACCATGTCTTCACATTGATAATTGTTAAGTATCTCCTCATAAAAATCATTAATACTATCATAAATATTCAACTCATATAATTCCTTAAGGATATGGTAATCTTTATTGATTGCGTGTTGTTCGATTGTATAAATATTTTTATACATTTCAAAACTTCGTTTTATGCTTAATCTCCCTTGATCTTCACTGCTTAAATTATTGGAAACTAAATGAAACTCTTTATCGTTATCCATTTTCAAATATTTTTTTAACTCTTCCATTAAAAAACTATACGTTAAGCTCTTTTTACTTTTTCTAATACTTTTTATTTTTAATAACAGCGATGCATAAAGTGCTCTACTATTAATTTTATTAGAACCAAATTTTTCAGTTATTACATCTTCTATAAAGATGCGTGTGACTTCTTCATGATAAGGCTTAGGAATTAATCTTCTTGCTTTTATATTTTCCCAGTCGTAAGAAGTGTGTTTTGTTTTTGTGACTATTTCCTTTTTTACTTTGTCGCCTATATCTTCAAAACATAATACTCTCATATCCTTTAACAATTCAGGAGCTTCTTTTTTGTTATTCCATAAATTATTGGAAAATTCTTTTGTCGTACAAGTTACTAAAGTTGTTTCCACAGGTAATTCTGAAAATTCCCTTTTTACTTCTAAATAATTATCATACATTTTTTCAATAATAGACTCTTTTTTATCTGTACTCTTACTTCTATTTTGTGTTAAACAACCTAATGTGATATTAGTATTAATTCCTTTAGATTGATACAGGTTTATTTTTTCTGATATTATTATAAAATCTTCAATTTTTTCATATAAAAGTGCAAATGGGTTGTCCTCAGCAATTTTTTCAAACATTAAATAAATTGCAGAAGATAATTGAAATTCAAAACCATCTAATGCACTGTCACCACCTATTTCTGTATCAGTTAATTGTGATATTCCATCAGCAATTTTCAGCATATCCATATTTATTTTCACCTACCCTTAATTTACACTCAATTTAATATTAAATTGAGTTAAATAAACCATTTATGCATATTTCACTTTATTACCTATAACTATAATACCAAATGAAAGGAGAATGTTTAACAAAAAGTTGACCTCATCATATTTTTTTATATTTTCTATCAATACAAGCTATCTCAACCATACTCAACGTGTTATAATCCAAACAAGGAGTTGATCATATTGTGTTCAAAAATAAAGAAGACAGACTCGAATCTCTTGTTCAATATGTATACTAAGTGCTATCTAATTCCTCAAATCAAAAAATAGAAGTCATTAACAAGCATGACATAATTGGTAAATCAGGAGTTAAGCACAATATAGATGTATATTATCAATTCAAATTAAATGGAATAACCCATAAGGTTATTTTTGAATGCAAGAACTGGAAGACAAAAATATCGAAAGAAAAGGTTTTGGCTTTTAAATCAATTCTGGATGATATTCCTAATTCAGTAGGAATAATGATAGCTCCCAAAGGTTATCAGCATGGTGCAAAACAGTTTGCTGAACATCATGGAATAGAGCTAGTATCAGGAATCGAAAAATCATTACTCACTTTAACTGCTGGCGAAAAATTAAATGTCATTTTACCTGATAAATCTGTAGTTGGTCAACCATTCTATTGTATTATGGAGAGTGGGGGAGACGATCAAATAACTGGTACATATATGAGAAATATATCAGCGAATGGGAAATCTTTTTTACGTCTATTTTTTTCAAAAGTAGAAGCTATAGAAAACTCAAATTTAATTTACGGAAAGACAGTAGTTAGAGGTTTGGATAAAAAGCACTTTGCAATACTTTGTGATTATAGTGAAAATTTTGAACTGCAATTAGCTATCCAACCATTTCTACAGGAACAAGCCATAGGTGTAGAACCCCGAATGATAAGGGATTACTTTCTTGATTAACCAAACCATACAATTTTAAATTTTCAAGATAGTGTAAAACTAAGCCAAATTAATAAATTAGTAAATATTTTTGTACTGTAAGCAAACATACTAAGATTAGAGAGGAAGGAAACTTGTCTTAGTATGTTTCTTGCTATCTTTATTGGGAAAGTGGATAGTAGACTTCATCAGTATTTGAAGAAGCTTGTCCTATTACAGTTCTATCCTGACTGATGTCCGTTTTACCTGAAACAAAGAATTCTGAAAATGATACTCTCTTAGATGAAAAACAACTCTTGCCCCCTGTATTCCCAAGATTTGTTCCTACAACAAGCTGCTGATTTTTCTCTTTTATTAAAAAAGTGCTGTCCCCAGAGGATACTATGACTGCTTAGAAACACTGTAATAACAATAGGTTTTCTAGCGGGTTTTCTTTTGCGTTATCACACTTTCCTCCCACCATTCTCCATTTTTCCTTTGCTCCACCGCCCTCAAAGTCCTATAATTTAATCATAAGAATAGTGACTATTAATAAAATTCATCAATTAAAAGGAAGCGATTTCAACATGTCAAAAGAAACTTTTCTTAAGTATGGTTTTGTTGTCCTCTTCATAGGAATTTTTTTACTTCGTGCCCAAAAATTTATTTCTGAGCCCCTTTCGTACCTTTTTTCGGGTATTCTTTTGCTTGTTGTTGCGTATTTAATACTCGTGAAAAAAATGAACTTTTTCTCAAGTTTGCTCACAGTTGCCGACCAGCCTTCTTCTACCCAACAACGATTAGGTCAACTTTCTGGTCTTGTCAGTTTATTGATTGGTTTACTTCTAGTAATTCTTAGCTTCATTTTCTTTCTCCAACTTTGATTCCCCCTTGACTCTCCCTTCACTCTTGGCTATGATTACCTTAGCAAGTACAATGGTGTACTGTGAACAGTCGAGCAACGGCGCTCAAAAAGATTGGCTTTCGTGCATTCTTTTTGAGGGCTTTTTATTTTTAGAAAGTAGGGAAATTGAATGGAAAAAATGTACCGCAGTCCATATGAAGCGTACCCGTATCTATCTTCTAAACCAGAAGATTTACGATGTGATTTTGAATTAATGACTGATGAATTGGCCTCGATGACAGGTCTTCTACGAGGATATGTGCAACAATTAGACGTCCCTGAACAGCCTGCACTAACAGAAGAACTAGCTAAAATTTGCGAGTTAATCTACCATGTCAATCCAACGACCCGAACAAAATTAACAGTCACAGAGGAAGAAATAGCCTGGCTTTTGGAACGTGTCAATGCTATGAATGAACTGACATACGAAGAAAATCGTCCTTTTGTTTTACCGATGGGCACAATCTGTTCCTCTTATGCACACATTTTAAGAGCCAAAGCCAAAGATATTGTTCGTTTGCTTTATCGCATGGACTATGGTGGTAAAAAAATTGATCCGCAGCTGTATGATATAGTCAACTTACTCTCAGGTTACTTTTTCATGTTAGCTTTGTACCTAAATCAGCTCGAAAATGGTGAAGAAGTCCCCTTTGTTTCTCGCAACTATTCTATTTAATTTGGAGGAAGATGATGAATTCATTGCCAATACTTGAAAAAGCAGTGGGCACGATCACCCTGCTTTCCGAAGAAAAACAAAATGCCGAATATGAAGGCTTTTTATGTCAAGTTAATGAATCGCAACAATTTATCCGCAGTCGCTTAGCCAAAAAAACGCCGAAAAAAGAAGGCTATTTTGTAGCCTTCTGGGAAAAAAATCAACAAAATCAGAACGAAGCCTTTGATGCAACGGAAGCCCCTGAAATGTTAGCAATTGTCATTGCTGATCAGAAAAAGCAAGGTCTCTTTCTTCTGCCGAAAGAATGTTTAATCCAACAAAAAATTCTCAAAACGCACCAACAAAAAGGCAAAATGGCGGCCCGTTTTTATCCTTCTTGGTGCCAAAACCTTAATCAAACCGCCAAAAAAACACAAAAATGGCAACTAGCTTACTTTACTGATTTATCTAAATACTAAAAACGTCAGCTGGCTTCAGAAGCCAGCTGACGTTTGTTTCTTCTACTGTTTAACCAATTGGTGGCGTACCTTCTGCGTTCCCAGCAATCGCTTCGATTTGAATCTGAGCACCTTTTGGTAAATCCGTCACACCAATCACTCTTCTTGCAGGCGTGCCTTCAGGGAAGTACGTTTGGTAGACGTCATCTACTGCCGCCAGCTCTTCAATCTCTTTCACAAAAATGTTCACTTTCACCAGATCAGCTAAGCTGTGATCCACACTTTCAATAATCGCTTTAATGTTTTCTAAACATTGCGTCGTTTGTTCCTTGATTCCGCTAGCGACTAACGCATTTGTTTTAGGGTCCAATGGTAGCTGAGCTGATAGATGGTTGTAATGAGAAAAAGCAACAGTTTGTGTCGAAAATGGACACTTCGGTGCGTGCTCTGTATTATTTGCTTCAATAATTAATCCATGTCGATCTTCAATCGCTTGTGGTGGCGTACCATCCCCATGAGAAACCACCGCTTCTACTTGAACCGCCGCGCCCATTGGTAAATCAGCAACAGCAATCACTGTTCGTGCTGGCACGTAATTGACCGTACGCGCAATTCCTGAATCTGGGAAAAAAGCGGCATATACTTGATTGACAGCTTCTAGCTTAGATAAATCTTTTAAATAAATATTGACCTTCACAATATCATCAAAAGGCACATCAATACTGGTTAAAATGGCTTTTATGTTTTTCAAACATTGTTTTGTTTGCGTTTTAACACAGCCAACCACAACTCTGCCCGTTTGAGGATCTATAGGCAATTGTGCAGACAGATTGTTATAGTGAGAAAACGCGACCGTTTGACTGGCTAGAGCATCAATTGGTGCCTGAACAGTCTGATTTGTTAATTTAATTAAATCCCCAGCTTGAGGTGCATTAGGGATAGTTCCTTCCCCATTTGAAACAAGTGCCTCCATTTGAACAGAAGCGCCTAACGGCAAATCTGCGACGGCGACCACTGTTTTAGCTGGATAATAATGGATAAAAAAGGCCGCATAGACCTCCTCAACTGCGGCAACATCCCGCATATCTTTGACAAAAATGGTCATTCTGACAATGTCACTCATCACATGGTTAATACTTTCAACAACCGCTTGGATATTTTTCAAACATTGTGTCGCTTGGGCCCGAATGCCACCTTCTACCAATTGTCCAGAGGTTGGCTCAATAGGTAACTGTGCCGACAAATGATTATAGTGGGAAAATGCGACTGTTTGGGTTGCGAGAGGATGCTTTGGTGCACGCTCTGTATTTCTTGCTAAGACGATATTTTCATTACTCATAACTCTACTCCCTTTTTTAGCATTCCAACAAAAATGATTCCGCTTACATTTTCAAACATTAAACTTCCAACAAGATCCTTTTTATTTTCCTGCTTTTCTATTAATGGTGATAGCTTTCCACCACCACTTCTTTCAGTCTACAATAAGAACAGGAACATTTCAATAAGGCATTCCTAAATTGATTGTTGGCCCTCAAACAAATCTTCTTCAGTTAAAGAAGACTGGCACGAATCAAGCTTGATTCGTGCCAGTCTTTATAGATAACTCGTTAGCTTTAACTAGTTTTATTTAACCACCATATACTCACGATAATTTTCCGAGAACGTATCCATTAGCGTATAAATTCGTTCAAAATCATAGTCACGACGAGGGTCATCATACCAAACACATTGAATACTTCCAATAATTGGAAGATTTGGGCTACCTGCTGGCACATCTGTAAATGCTTTTTTCGACATATTTGCTAAAGCATCGTCATATTGATAAATGCCAGAATCAACATTGCCAGCTACCCAATACCACGCATCATTGGTATTAAAAATTTTGTGTCCTTTTTGAACAAAGTACTCAGGTTTGGCTACGTCATATCCGCTCCAACCGGCTGTCCAATAAGAAATAATAATCTCTGGGTCAAATGTACCGAAAGAATCGTCGCTGTTGTAATAAATGCCATCATTGAAGCTCATTGGCTGCATGCCCGCATCTTTAATTATTTTAGCTAAATCATTCGCATAAGCGACAAAATCTTTGTAGCGCCCAGAAGATTGCAGTTTCGCCCAACCGCCTGTGTCGACATCATTTGCATACTCATCGCCGCCAAAATTGAAAATTTCACTATGCGCGGAAAAATAAGCCACGTACTTACTGATAATCGCCTTTGTGAAATTCACTGCCTTTTGGTTTCCTAAGTCTACTGTTCGTTTTGAGCCATCAAAAGCGGGATTTTTAATCGCTAGTTTTTCCATGGCCACTAACAAGGCATCCATATGTCCTGGACTGTTAATCACGGGAATGATGTTGATGTTGCGCGCTTTCGCAAAAGCCAACAACCGATCCATTTCTTTTTGTGTTAACGCGTTGCCATTAGGATCATTGTAATACGCGTTGTTGCCTCGTTGGATTGCTTTTGAAACCCGGTTGTGGTTGTATTTTTTACCATTCACATTGACCGACATATCATCCAAGATAAACCGTAAGCCATCATTTCCTAAAATTAATTGGACATCTGTGTACCCATTTTGACTGGCTTTGGCCACTAATTCTTCCAGTTGCTCCACGGAAAAATATTTTCTTCCTGCATCAATGGAAAAGACACTTTTTAAAGGTTGTGTTTGTTTCTCTTTTAAATTATCCAAAGCTGTTTGGACCTCCGTTTGCCAAGTAGTCACTTGCGCGGCTGTATACGTTTTTCCCGCAAGTTCTGTTGCGACTGTCTCTTTTGTTGTTTGTAGTGCTTGAATCGTTTCTGGTGTATAGCTTTCTGCCTTTTCAATGGCTGCAACTGCTTGATCCAACGCACGATATAAAGTGGTTAAGTCAATGGCTAACAGGCCTTTTTCTAATTCAGCATCATAGGTATTTGAAAGCCCTTGGCCATAATCGCCACCTAAAATAGCTTTATTCACATCATAAAGCGTCGTTGCTTGTGTCACTGCTTCTGCGGCTTTATTTTGTGCTTCAAGGTCTGTGTTGGCGTAGCTAATTCGTTTTAAATAGTGTTCCGCAGCCGCTTTCATCGCTCCAAGAGAAACGCCTTTACTCTCTGCAATGGCCGTTTTTGTCCAAAGTAAATTAGAAGGTTTTATCTGATTTAAATCGTCTTCATTATAGGTGCGACCATCGCGATCTAAGGCATAGAGGAACATGCCCCCTAAATTATTTTCATAAGAATAACGAGCTACTTTATACATGTTACTTTCCATATACGGCTCTTTTGTGTCATACCAGCGGTTGCGATCTTGCTCTTCTGGGAAAGTTAATCCTGGAACAAATCGTTCCCCATTGAGAACCGGACTTAAATTATTTAATGCTCGTTGCGTGCGTTGGTCATCGCTGCCATACTGTTGATAAGCGAGAAAATCGAAACAGTCACTGACATCTTGTAAAGGTGGTAAATATTCTGCATTGGTATCATACAAAAATGGACGATCCGTTCCCGACTTCGGTCCAATGTATTTTGATAATGCACGAATGACACCATTAGATAGAACAATATCTTTTTCACTTGGACGAGTTTCCATGTCAATATCTAACCCATCAATTCCTAAATCATCGACAAATTTGGTTAACAGCTCTTTCGCATAAGCATCAAATTCTGCTTCTGTAGGCGTTGTTCCTGCATAAGGAACTTTTAATAGCTCGCTATAATCAATCCCACGAACTAAACGAACACCTCGTGCATGTAATGCTGGCGCATACTCATTTTTTAACGTATCATAAAATGGCTGTGCAAGTGCTTCTTGTCCTTTTGGCACATAACTAAAGACATTCACAATGTCAATACCATAAGGAATATCGTGCATCGTTAGCCAATTTTCATCTGGCAATGTTGTATTAACTCCTTGCATCGTTTTGTCACGCCAAGCCCGATAATAAACCATAAAATGTTTCTCTTGGGTCGGCTCATTGGCTTGGCTGACCATTGGCTGATGAAACAGACTAAATAAGATAAACGCCAAGCCAACCAATAACGAAAGACCCAGCCAACTGACAATTGTTTCTCTGTTTTCTCCTTTTCTTGTCGATAAATTGTTCCCCACTTTGAACACCATTCCTTTCTGCACTCCGTTCATTTTTGTGTATCCGCCTAAAAAGAAAGCGCATACACAACCATCAATAGAATAACAAAAAATAACGAATTTGCAAAATAGAAACTGGAAAAATGAGGATTTTCTATAAAAATCTTTTCCCGCCTAAAATCACTTTTGTTAGACGGCGTTTAAATGGTAAATTTTTAGACTTGCAAGAAAAACAGGCCTATTTTTCTTGCAAGTCTCCTTTACTTAGTCGTAATCAACATCGGCGATTTTCACAACAATTTTCCCTTGTGCTCGCCCTGTCAGTGAATAGTCCACCGCTTCTTGAATTTGGCTAAAAGGAACGACTCGGTCAATTATCGGCTGTAATTTCCCCTGTTCAATGAACTCAGTGAGTAAAGCTAATTGCTCGCCATCTGGACGCATAAACAAAAAATGATAACTAACATCTGTGGCTTGCTCCAATCGATGAATCTTGCGAGTAGCTATTTTAAAGGCCCATTGCTTCCAAAGCGGCAAACCATACTCTTTAGCAAAACGTTCGTTGGGAATGCCTGACAATGTAACGACTTTTCCCTGAGGTTTAACCACTGAGAAAGCTTTTTCTAAGATTGTACCCCCCATTGTATCAAACACATAATCGTAGTCGGATAAAACTTCTTCAAAATTTTGTGTCCGATAGTCAATCACTTCATCTGCTCCCAACGCTTGAACCCATTCTTTATTTCTACTACTCGTGGTGGTGGCAACGTAAGCCCCTGCTAGTTTTGCTAATTGAATCGCAATGGTTCCAATCCCTCCTGAACCTGCTTGAATCAGGACTTTCTGGCCTGGCTGTACATTCATAATATCATGTAGCGCTTGATAACTTGTCAAACCGACTAACGGAATGGCCGCAGCTTCTTCAAACGTTAAATTTTTCGGCTTCATAGCTACAGCCGCTTGATCCACAGCAATATATTCAGCAAAAGTTCCCACGCGATTTTTGGGTACTCGTCCGTAAACTGCATCGCCCAGCCTAAAATTTTGAACATTTTTTCCAACAGAAACAACAATCCCAGCAAAATCACTGCCTAAAATCAGTGGCATTTGATAATTTAAAAGCATCTTTACTTTGCCATCTTTTGTTTTTAAATCAATCGGGTTGATACTGGCAGCGATAATTTTGACCAAAACATCATTGTCATGAATGGCGGGTAAGGGCACCTCCTCGATTGCTAATTCTTTTTGTCCGTATTTATGAATTAAAGCGGCTTTCATCATTGAATCTTTCCTTTCTTTCTATCTCTTTTATTGGTTTAAAAGTTTAAACCTTTAATCAATTAGTATCTTAACGAATAATGGAATCCACGTCAAGTTTCAGCCCTCAGCGTATTTTATTGACAAAAAACACGAAAAATGGTTTAATCGTTTAAAAATACGAACCAAAGAGGCGGAAAAATATGAAAGAATTAGAAGAAATTCAAACAGAATTTACTGCGCTTAGTGATTTTTTAATCGCATTGGGTGATGAAAAACGCCAAGCAATTATTATTGCACTGTTAGAAGACCAAGCCTGTGTTGGCCGTCGTGTCACTGAGTTAACAGAGGCGACACAGCTCTCACGCCCCGCTGTTTCTCACCACTTAAAAATTTTGAAACAAGCCAAATTAATTGATTGTCGCAGTGAAGGAACTAAAAATTATTACTCACTTTCTCACGATACCACCAAAATTGAGCAACTCCAACAACTATTGACCCACATTACGTCGATTATGCCAGGGAGGAAGCAAGCATGAAAAAAATTCTCGTGGTCCTCACAAACGTCTCTCGTTATCACGGCACCGAAGAACCGACTGGCCTCTGGCTAGGTGAAGCCACGGAGTTCGTGGAAGAAGTAACCAAAGCAGGATTTTCAGTTGACTATGTTAGTCCCCAAGGAGGCTATGTCCCTTTGGATCCCCGGAGTATGAAATATGTAGATTCATCCATTATGGCGGTTTATGAAAGTGCCGATTTTCAAGAACGAGCGCTAGCGCATTCCCTCTCTCTTGAAGAAATTGAGCCAGATGAATACGCAGCAATTTACTTTACAGGAGGTCATGGCGTTATGTGGGACTTTCCTGATAACCCTCAGTTGCAAGCAATCACTCGTAGCCTTTACGAACAGGGCAAATACCTAACTTCTGTTTGTCACGGAATTGCTGGCCTTTTAAATGTCAAAGATGCGTCAGGAAATTATTTGATTGCAGATAAAACCATTACTGGCTTCACTACTGCAGAAGAAATTTTAGCCATGAAAAAAGCAGTTGTTCCTTTCTTAAACGAAACAATTGCCAAAGAACATGGTGCTACTTTTGCGAAAAAGCGTCCTTATAAAGAATTTGCGTATCAAGATGGCCGTATAATCACTGGGCAAAATCCTTTTTCTGTCCGCGCTGTCGCAAGATTGTTAATTCAACAACTATCAAAATGAAACAACAGCGACTACTTTTAGGTAGTCGCTGTTGTTTCATTGCTTCTTCTTTTTTCCGAAAGCCGAAGCCCTAACATAAAAAATTTTTGATTAGCTAAAGAGTAACATCGCGCCAATTAAGATAATTAGGTTAATTAAGCCTAAGACAATCATTGGTTTGGCCATGAATTTTGTCCAAGTGGCATATTGAACTTTGGAAATTTCCAAACCACCCATTACAACACCAGATGTTGGCGTGATCAAATTAATCAAGCCACAACCTGAAGCAAAAATCATAACCATCACTTCTGGACTTAAACCAATGTTTTTAGCTAACGCACCCATTACAGGAATAGAAACATATGCTAAACCAGAAGTTGAAGGAATTAGGAAAGATAAACCTAAGTATAAAACAAAGGCACCGATGACAAATAAGACTGGGGAGAGTCCTTGTAATAAGCCTGCCGCTTTATCAAGGATAAATGAATCTAAATACGTTTTAGACATCAAAACAGATGCCCCGCGAGCAACTACGATAATTAAAACAACGGATAACATATCTTTGGCACCGTCGATAAATGCTTCAATGGTTTCTTTTTCAGTAAAGCGACCAATCAAGGCAGCAATGATCCCTAAAAGGAAGAACCACATCGCTAAGTCGCCAAAGTACCAGTCACCGAAACTGTTGCCTGTTAAAACAGACGTCCAGCCTTTGAAAATCGTCACTCCAAAGTCGTTCCATGGAATTAAGGAAACAATCATAATGACAAAACAGAAAGCGAATACCATTAAGATTTTTTTATGACGATTCGTAAATGGCATTTCTTTCGACGCTGCTTGTCCATACGTTTTTTCCATATCCTCTTGTTCTTGTAAAGATAAAATTGTTGAACCTTTGTCAGCCTTCACTTTTTTCGCATAACGCATCACAATGAAAATAGAATAGCTAGTAGAGGCCGCCCACAAAATAGCACCGACAATTAAAATAATTCCTGTATTCGGCTGAATGCCAATACCTCGTAACGCATCCATCGCTACCCCTGTGGAGAAAGGGTTAACCGTTGAACCAATAACACCTGATCCTGCACCCAATAGCACAGTGCCTACTGCGACAAACGTATCAAACCCAGCGGCGACCATGGTAGCACTCAATAAACCATAAAAAGGAATTGTTTCTTCTGCCATTCCATAAGTCGACCCACCAATAGAAAATAAAATCATTAAAATCGGAATGATTTTCAATTCGTTCCCTTTTAACTTTTTAACGACTGATTGAATCCCTGCTTCAAGAGCCCCAGTTTGTGTCACAATATTTAAAAAGCCACCGAGTACTAAAATAAAAATATTAATTTCAATGGCATCTTTAAACCCATTGAATGGAGCCATGATAATATCCGATAATTTGGCCCCTACCACGTGATCAACCATTTTGCCATCAATTTCTCTTGGGGTAAATGGCTGGCCATTTAGCAAGACCGTTACGATACCTAAAACAATTAAAATAATAAATAAAATACTAAAAGACGAAAGCTGTTTTTTGTTTTTCTTCTTTTTTTCTGCCATATCCTTTTATACAGGAACCTACTTTCCTGTATCTCCCTTCTCTATGATTAATTACTCAATCGATCAATAAAGAATGGCGTATCTAGAAAAGTTAAGAATTTATGACTGTAGCTAATACGGTTCATTTGGACTAATTTTTTCATAACACTGCTTGCTGTTTCCCGCGTAGTTCCACTCATCCGTGCAATGTCATTAATGGTAATTGGACAAGCAATTGCAACGCGTTCTCTGTTGTCAATTCGTTCTCCTAAATCATTTAATAACATCGCCAGTGATGTCACAATCCGTTCACATGCATCATTGGTTGTTCCTTTTTGGATTTTGATCATGCTTTCTTTTAAAAGGACCGATTGTTCTTGAATCCAATGAATCAATTGCTGGGGATTATTTTGGAGAAAACGCTCAAACAGTTTAACTGGCACAAACACAACCTCAATATCCGTATAGGCAATCGCGGAGTCGTAATGAACCTCATCTTGAAACAGTCCGATTCTCGGAAAAAGAGCCTGCTTTTTCATAAAATGCAGATAGGAAAAATTACCACTGCGATCATTTTTTTCAATTTTAATGACACCTGAAACCAATAAAATTAAATGATTTCTCGGATCACCTGGATAAAAAAGGACTTGGCCTTTTTTATAGGAGCGAACGAAACTCTCGTTGCGCAATTCTGTTAGTTCTGATTCAGAAAAGTATTGAAAATCTTGATTATTTTTAGTGATTATTTTCTCTATCATCATCTTAATTCTCCTAAATACTATACTTTATTTTGTCACAACCGTTCCTACGATTTCATCGCCGCTCATACTTCCTAAGTTTTCCAAAGAAGTGATAATTGCTTGTTTATTGGGTTGGCTTTCTACAAACTGAATGGCGGCTTCAATTTTCGGTAACATACTACCTGGTGCAAAATGACCCGCTTGTTTGTATTCTTCCAACTCTGCTACAGTGACATTGGTTAATTGTTTTTCATCTGGTTTGCCATAATTAATGCACACATAATCCACGCCAGTTAAAATAACTAGTGCATCCGCATCCACTAATTCTGCTAGTTTTTCAGAAGCAAAATCTTTATCGATTACTGCTTCGACACCTTTTAATTCTTGTCCTACGACAGGGATGCCGCCACCACCACATGAAATGGTAATTATATCATTTTTTATTAAGGTATTAATAGTCTCAGCCTCGTGGATGTCAATTGGCTTAGGACTTGGAACGACTTTGCGCCAGCCACGTCCTGCATCTTCTTTAAAAATAGCACCTGCTTGCATTGCTTCTTTGGCTTCAGCTTCTGTTAAAAATGGACCGATCGGTTTTGTTGGATTTTTGAATGCCTCATCTGCTGGATCTACGACCACCTGTGTTAAAACAGTAGCCACTTGTTTCTTGATTCCTGCTTTGTTTAATTCTTGATTAAGCGCATTGGACAACCAGTAGCCGATACTTCCTTGTGTCATAGCAACACACGTATCTAGCGGCATTGCTGGATTTTTTTCAGAATCAGCTGCTTGTTGTTGCAATAATAGATTTCCGACTTGTGGACCATTGCCATGTGAAACAATCAACCGATGCCCTTGTTTAATTAAATGAACTAAATAGGCAGATGTTTGAACTAATGCTTGCTGTTGTGCGTGTGCGCTAGCATCATTTGAAAGGATGGCATTTCCGCCTAGTGCAACGACCATTTTTTTCCCCATTACAAATCCTTCTTTCCTATCATAATAAAGAATAGGCCGCCCTTCAAAAGAATCTCTTAAAGGGCGAAGCGACTATTCTTTTTTCAATGTTTTTTCAGTTGCTTCCTACACACGAGGAATGAATAAGTTGCCTAAAGTAGCTGCCATGATTGCTTTAATAGAATGCATTCTGTTTTCTGCTTCTTCAAATTGACGACCATATTTACTGCGGAAGACTTCATCCGTGATTTCCATTTCAGTAATGCCGAATTTTTCAGCAACCATTTCACCGTATTGTGTTTTCGTATCATGAAAGGCTGGCAAACAGTGTAATACGATTAAATCGCCATCCATATTTTCGGTTTTTTCTAACATAGCCATATTAATTTGATAAGGTTTCAACAGATTGACACGTTCTTCAAATTTATCTTCTTCACCCATGGACACCCAAACGTCTGTATATAACACGTTGGCTCCTTTAACACCTTTAGCAACGTCGTCTGTAATCATTAATTCTGCACCAGATTCTTTCGCAAATTCTTTTGCGTAATTAACGACTTCATCAGAAGGGAACAATTCTTTTGGTGCACAAATGCGAACATTTACGCCTAAAATAGCACCTGTCACTAACAAGCTGTTTGCCATGTTATTACGGCCATCGCCGACGTATACTAAAGTGATTCCTTCTAAACGACCAAAGTTTTCTTTCACTGTCATAAAGTCCGCAATCATTTGTGTTGGATGCCATTGATCCGTTAAACCATTCCAAACAGGAACACCAGAATATTTCGCTAAATCTTCCACTACTTCTTGACTAAACCCACGGAACTCAATCCCGTCAAACATACTACCTAAAACAATCGCTGTATCTTCAACAGATTCTTTTTTACCTAATTGAATATCGTTGGCGCCTAAATACTCAGGATGTGCCCCTAAATCAATAGCTGCTGTCGTGAATGCAGAGCGTGTCCGTGTCGAAGTTTTTTCAAATAAAAGAGCGATATTTTTTCCTTCTAAATAGTGATGTGGAATCCCTTTTTTCTTCAATTCTTTTAAGTGAATACTGAAGTCTACCAAATACTCTAATTCTGCTCTTGTAAAATCTTTTTCTGCTAATAAACTACGTCCTTGAAATACTGAATTCATGATGATTCCTCCTATTTTTGGGTGTTTTTTTAAAGATCTTCACGGTAAAGTGGCATGCTCATACAACGAGGGCCACCACGGCCACGTACTAGTTCACTTCCTGGAATGTAATTCAATTTCACGCCTGCTTCTTCTAGCGCTTTATTCGTAATCGTATTCCGATCGTAAACAACAACTTCCCCAGGGGCAATTGCTAATGTATTTGAACCGTCGTTCCATTGTTCACGGGCTGCTGCTGTTAAATTTCCAGCACCGCAACGGATTAATTGAACATTGTCTAAATGCAAGTATTTGCATAAAATGTTATCTAATGTATCTTTTTCTTTTGTAATTTGGATGTCTCCATCTGCTTTTTCAGTGATCGAGTAAACAACCAAACCACCTTCGATTTCTGGATGAATCGTAAATTTATCATAGTCAATCATGGTAAAAACGGTATCTAAATGCATGAATTTACGATGTTCACCGATATCAAAAGCCAAGATATTTTTGAACCCTAATTTTTGTTCAAAAATATTTCTCGCAATTTTTTCAATTGACGCGGCATCCGTTCTTTGAGAAATCCCAATGGCCACTACTTCTTTTGAAAGAATTAATTCATCGCCACCTTCAATTCTGGTTGATTCTGAACGATCATAGACTCTAGGAACCTCTTTTCCAGCAAAACGAGGATGATAATCAAAAATGTATTGCCCAAAAATGGTTTCCCGTTGTCGAGTTACTGAATACATATGATTTAAAGAAATCCCGTGCCCCATTGTCGCAAAGTTATCACGCGTGAAGTATAAGTTAGGCATTGGATCAATAATGAATGGATAATCCGCTTCAACCATATCTGTTAAAAATTCTTGCTCATATTTAGGTAATTCTTGTTTTTGAATGCCTGCAATCGCTTTTTGAATCAGTTCTTCGTTGTCGTCAATTTCTAACATTAGCTCTCTAACTTTTTCTTTTGCTGATTCGCTGCGAATATTGGCTTCTTCTAAGAATTGGTCAATAAATTGTCGGCGGACCTCTTCATTAATCAACGCTTCAGCAGCTAAGTCCTCTAAATAGACCACTTCGATATCTTTTGATCGTAACAACTCTGCAAATGCATCATGTTCTGCTTGTGCTTTTTCTAAAAACGGAATATCATCAAACAACAGTCTCTCCAGATAATCTGGCATTAAATTTTCTAATTCCTTACCTGGACGATGTAACATCACTGTTTTCAATTTCCCGATTTCAGAAAATACATTAATTGGATGACTCATGTGAAATAACCTCCTCAACTTAATTACAAACACAGAATAACAGACCTGATTAACCTAGGACGTGAGCCATTTGCCAAACAAAATACCAAATATACAACGGTATTCTTTCTTATGCATATTTTCAACCTAAAAGAATGCGCTTTCATAGATATTCTAAAAAAATAATGCATAATTAAATAAAAAAAAATGCATTTATTCAAAAAAAATTATTTCTCCATGCATTTCATAAAGTTATAATCTTATAGAGGTAAAAGTAAGGGAGCCAGAAGTCAAAACGACTTCTGGCTCCCTTACTTTTATGCGTTACTTTTTGACAAAGGTGTTGGCTGAATAAATTGTTGAAAATACTGCTCTAGTTCTTGTGCTTTTTCCTCGGATGATGAAACAATAATAACAGTGTCGAAGCCAGCGACAGAACATTTCTTTTCACACAAAGACACTTCATCAAGTACAGCTGAAAACAATGTTGCGTTGTCTGGTAATGTATGAACCACTAGTAAAAAGGCGACACGTTCAACTTTGGTCACTACCTCACGAATTGCTTGTATCAACTGTTCTTTTTTTCGTTCTTCTAAAGAAGTGAATTGTTCAAAAACCGTTAACCGCATCTCGCCAGACTCATCTAATGCTTTGACGACTTTTAATTCCCATAAGTCCCGTGAAATCGTTGCTTGTGCGACATTTATATCGCGCTTTTTTAATTCTCTTAACAACTCATTTTGACTATGAATTACAGTTGTTTGAATGATTTCTTTAATCAAACTTTGGCGTGTTTGCTTATTCACAAATAACACCCTTCCTCCAGACATTTACAAAGCAATACTAGCAGAATCTCTCTTATTAGAATAGAAAAAGGGTCGTTTAGCTAAAAGGTTCTCATTGATTTTGTCGGATATTTCGCATTTAAAAAAGTGAGACTTGCACAATTTAGTAAAACGTTGTACAGTGATTTTAGGGAATTACTGGCACCGTTTTAAATAACAGCAATGATGTTTTTTTGCATGATTAACTGAACTGGAGGAAAGTAATGAACCGATTAAAACGCCAAACGATGATTAAGCGATTGGTCACAGAAAATGAAATCCATACACAAAGTGAATTACTAGCATTATTGGAAAAAGAAAATATTCACACCACACAAGCAACTATTTCTCGTGACATTCGTGAGCTGAATTTAAACAAAGTAGACAATGGTCAAGGAGAAGCCTATTATCGTATCTTGAATAATTCTGCCCTTCGTCCAAAATATAAAACAGATGAAGAACGTCTTGTTGACATTATTATTGAAACTGGTGTTTCTTTAACACAAATAGAGTTCACAAATCTTTTAACCGTCTTACCTGGCAACGGGCAAGCCATTGGGGTTTTAATTGATCGCATACGTATCCACAACCCTCATATCTTGGGCTGCATCGCTGGGGATGATACCATCTTAATTCTTTCAAAAAATAAAGAAGATGCCCTTGAAGTTAACAACTATTTCCAGCAGTATTTGTACCACCCATAATTCGTCACTTAGTGAAATCGACTATTTTTTGACATCATTGCTATTTTTATTAAAGATAAATAAAAAAGGCGTCTCAGTGAAAGCTGAGGCGTTTTCTCATGAGTTTTTCTTTTGAACACCGTCTTTTTTTTGTATAATAATCAAAAAGCAAAGAAAGGGTTTCTTATGACTGAACAATTCATACTCACTTCAAACGATCAACAAACTCAGCTCAATGTACGTCATTGGCCCTGTCCTTCACCCAAAGCCGTAGTTCAATTGATTCACGGCATGGCAGAGCATATCCAACGTTATGATGAATTTGCTCGTTTTTTAAATCAATTAGGGTTTGCCGTAATTGGTCATGATCATCTAGGTCATGGCGAATCTGTACAACCAAGCGCACCGATCTATGGTTTTTTTGGAGAACAAGGGCCTGAAAATGTCGTTACAGATATTCATCAAGTGAAACAATGGGCTATGAATCACTATCCACAATTGCCCTATTTTATGATGGGTCACAGCATGGGGTCTTTCGCCTTGCGCAACTATCTGCAAGACTATCCTGTGACTATGCAAGGAGTCATTTTCATGGGCACTGGCACAAGTCCGTTACCTTTAACCGCCGCATTGCCTTTTATTAAAAAAATGGCCGAGAAACAGCCGAAAAAACCAGCTCCGTTCATTGATAAGCTGGCATTTGGTTCTTTTAGCAAAAAATTTCCTGAAGCAAGTTCCTTTAATTGGCTTTCTAAAAATCAAGCCAATGTGGCTGACTATGAAAATGACCCATTAATGGGCTTCGTATTTACCAATAATGGTTTTGCTACCCTTTTTTCGCTTGTTAAACGAGCCAATCAAAGGAATTGGTACCAAGCGATCCCAAAAGAATTGCCTATTTTAATCATTAGTGGCGCTGAAGACCCAGTTGGTGATTTCAGCAAGGGGCCAGCAAAAATTCAAAAGCAATTAAAGCATGCAGGTTTTCAGCACGTGACGTTACGACTATTTCCCACATTGCGTCATGAAATTTTATTAGAAACGGAAAAAGCAACAGTTTTTCAAGAAATTGGGCATTGGTTAACGGGTTTAACGAATTAAAAATAGCGTGGGACAAAAATCACTTTGGATTTTTGCTCCACGCTCAAAAACTGATAAACGGCGGGAATAGAAGCAACTCCTTCGGAAATAAGCCGAAATTATCCAAAAATCATAGAACAATTTTCGGAAATTCCTTCTTATTTCTCGGAGTTAAACACTTCTATCCCGACCTCTTTTTAATCTATTTTCGTTAAACCGCCCATATAAGGACGTAGAACTTCTGGAATCGTTACGGTGCCATCTTCATTTTGATAATTTTCCAAAATGGCAGCCACTGTTCGACCAACAGCAAGTCCTGACCCATTAAGAGTATGAGCATATTGAACTTGACCCGTTTTATCACGATAACGAATCAACGCCCGACGTGCTTGGAAGTCTTCACAGTTTGAACAAGAACTAATTTCTCGATACGTTTTCTGTGCCGGAATCCAAACTTCTAAATCATAAGTTTTCGCTGCCGAGAAGCCCATATCACCTGTCGAAAGAATAATCACTCGATAAGGGAGGCCCAATTTTTCTAAAATATCTCCAGCATTGTTGGTCATTTTTTCTAATTCTTCATAGGAGTGTTCTGCATCACTAAATTTAACCATTTCTACTTTATGGAACTGGTGTAAACGAATTAATCCTCGGGTATCACGGCCTGCGCTACCCGCTTCCGAGCGAAAAGAAGGACTTAAAGCAGTAAAATAAATCGGTAACTCTTGCGCCTCTAAAATTTCGTTATTATAGTAGTTAGTTAACGGGACTTCCGCTGTGGGGATCAGCGTCAAATCACTTTCTGCAACTTGGAAGACATCTTCTTTGAACTTAGGAAACTGACCGGTGCCAAACATTGCTTTGCTATTGACCAAATAAGGAGGAATCACCTCGGTATACCCATGTTCATTAACATGTTGATCTAACATAAAATTATAGACCGCTCGTTCTAAACGAGCCCCTAAGCCTTTGTAATAAAGAAAACGGCTACCAGATACTTTCGCGCCTCTTTCAAAATCTAAAATTCCTAAGGCTTCACCGATTTCCCAATGTGGTTTCGGTTCAAATGAAAAAGTTTTCGGCGTACTCCACCGCCGAACTTCTACGTTGGCGGCTTCGTCTGCGCCAACAGGCACGCTCTCATGAGGTAAGTTAGGCAGACGTTCTGCAATTGCTGTGCATTGTTCTTGCAAATGAACAACTTCTTGGTCTAAAACTTTAATTTGCTCGCTAACTTCTTGCATATTTAGCAACTGTTGTGAAGCATCTTTTTGTGCACGCTTTAATTGTGCAATTTCTCCTGATACCTGATTACGGTGTTTTTTCAGTTCTTCAACTTTAACAAGTAACGCTCTTCGTTCTTCATCTAAAGCCAAAAAGCGTAATAAAACTTCCTCGTCCACACCACGTGTTTTTAACTTTTTCTGCACTACTTCTACATTTTGGCGAATTTTTTTCATATCCAGCATCTTATTTCCCTCTTCATGATTAAATTTTAAACAATGGTGAATTTTACTTTTTCAAAAATTTCATTCTTCATTCGTTGGCCAGTCGCTGTGCCAGCTAAGCCACCTAAACCCGTTTCTCTCAATTCTCGTGGTAATTGACGGCCGACTTTATTCATGGCTTCCACCACTTCATCTGCTGGTATTTTATTTACAATTCCAGCTAAAGCCATATCTGCAGCGATTAACGCATTGCCTGCACCTACTGTATTTCGTTTGACACAAGGAATTTCGACTAACCCAGCCACTGGGTCACAAACTAAACCTAATAAATTCCCTAAAGCCATAGCAAAAGCTTCAGAAGATTGGCGTGGTGTTCCGCCAGCCGCTTCAACAGCTGCAGCGGCGGCCATCGCTGAAGCACTGCCTACTTCGGCTTGACATCCACCAACAGCACCAGCAATCATCGCATTGTTGGCTGTGACCATCCCAAATAAAGAACTGGTAAATAAGAAACGAATTTGTTGATCACGCGTTAAATTCAAGGTATTTTTAATCGCTGTTAAAACCCCTGGTAAGGTGCCACTTGCACCAGCGGTTGGCGTTGCGCAAACAACGCCCATTGCTGCATTGACTTCATTAGTACCTAGTGCGGCTTGAACTGCAGACATCATTAAATCACCTGATAACGTTTTGCCAGCTGCGCGGTATTTTTTTAAACGAGCCGCATCACCGCCCGTTAACCCAGTAGGAGAAAAAACGCCTGCTCCTTCTTGCGAGCGTTTGACAGCAGCATCCATGACATCCAAATTTTGACCCATCTGTGTCCAAATTTCTTCATAGCTTTTTTGGCTACGCTCCATTTCTTGCTCAATCATCAAATCAGAGATTTTTTTTCCTGTTTTTTCAGCTTTATCGATAAATTCTTCAATCGAAAGGTACATATGTCAAACTCCTATCATAATAAGATTATTTTCGATGTGTCATCTAGTGAAAACAATTGTTCTTTCACCGAGGAAATTGGTGCCGAATCTAAGTCAAAGATGAATAAAATTTGATTCCCTTCCACATAACGAGACACCGCATTCACTTGAATATTATTTTTTTGTAACGTATCTTTAAAAGCTTGCATCGCCTGCTCGTCTTGATTAATGACTAACAAAATAGGTAAAGGACCATGTAGTTGAACATTGAAACCATCTAATTCAATGTATTTCACCTCGATAGTGCCGCCACCTACAGAAATTCCTGTTAAATGAATTTCGTGCGCTGCATCACTGAGTGTCACACATGCTGTATTAGCATGCTTCACTGGACTTTCTTCACTCATTTCTAAAAATTGAATCTCGATTCCTTGTTCTTCCGCAAGTTCAATGGATTGTGTTACGTTGGCATCATCTGCTGCTAGTCCAAGAATTCCGCCAATAATTGCAAAATCAGTCCCATGTCCTTTATGCGTGTCTGCAAAAGATTCATAGTATTTAATCACAATTTTTTCTGGCGTTCCGCCGAATAACTTTCTTGCCGCTAAGCCAATTGCTAAGGCCCCAGCTGTATGCGAACTAGAAGGACCAATCATAATAGGACCAATAATGTCAAAACAACTTTTGTAGTTCATTACTTTGTTCACTTTTTTAGGTTTATTGATGGCCATAGCTGTGTTCATACGTAACTCCTCCTTTGGTTTTTACTGCTTCTTTTTCACTGGTTACTTCCGTCGTTCCTTCAAATTCTGGTGTATTATCCACCGCTTCAATTCTGTAACGTTTAAAGACCAGCGCACCTAAAAATCCAAACATCAGACTGACCACTGTGATAATCGCTACTGCTAGTAAAGTCGTTTGAATGGCATTGTTACCTAATGTCACAAGTAAACCAGCCCACGGCGTTGCCATTCCTGTCACAGGTACTTTTAAGCCAAAGAAAGTCACTACAATACCACTAACCATTCCTGAAAATAAATTTGTTGCGTAAATAGGTATTGGATTTGAGCTGATGATATCGACTTGTGTTAATGGCTCAATTGCCACAGCTAATGGGGTTGAAGCTGTGCCTAGTTTTAACTTTTTAAATAGCGCCGCATTGACAATGGAACTGCCGTAACAAGTCAACGCACCGACAGCCATTGGTACACCAGTCAAACCAATCAAGGCAGTTAAAACCATTGAACTTAACGGTGTCATACCAACAATCGGGATAATAGCACCTAAAATTGCGCCCATCACATATGGATTGCCATCTACTGCACTTAAAATCGTGCCCCCAATAACTTCTAGGACACCTAATACAACGGGTTGAATAAAACCAGCAACTAACGAAGCAGCGACTGGAATGACTAAAATAACGACTAATAAGTCAATCCCTTCTGGAATACGTTTTTGCATCTGCTCAACAACAAAAGATAAAAGATACGCGGTAATAAAGGCTGGTAACAAGCTGACTTTAATCAATGACAGACCTAAAATAATTGAAAAAACTGGACTAATCCCGAAAGCCAGCGGCACAAGAGCTCCAGCTGCTAAACCACCTAGACTACCCATAGTTTCACCAATTTGCGACACATAATCTAAATGAAAAACGCCGCCTACTGCATACCGCAAAAATGCCTCTGGTAGAAAGGTGGCACAAGCTGCACCAGACAAAGCACTTAAAGATTTTTTCCCTCGCGGTGCTTTAAAAGAGAATAGGGACATGCCACATAAAACTAAGACTAACATCAAGATTCCTGATAACGTTTTCATTTTTTTGCCTCCAACTATATTTTTTTATAACGGATGGTACTCCTGAATAAAATTTTTATTGCTCAACAAGTGAAAGAATGAGCGAGCATTCCGATGAACTAAAGTACAATGAGTAATAAAAATTTCATTCCACATTCAGAGTATACGACTAAACAAAAGTTTAGTCAATGTATTTTTTTAACGTAAAGAATCTTATTGCTTTTCCATTAAAAAAGTATTACACTAAAATTAATTTCAGTGTAGGGGAGGATATCACTTGGAGTCATATTTACGTTTAAGTGAAGTAGATAAACAAATCTTACATTCACATGCCTTAATGCTTGATGGATTAGGGAACTTCTTTGGTAGTACCCATGAAGTCATTCTTCATAGTTTAGAAAATTTGGAAAGTTCAGCTATCAAAGTCATCAATGGCCATTTCAGTAACCGCAAGGAAGGTGCCCCCATTACTGATATGGCGTTAAAAATGTTAAGTCAAGTAGAGTCGGAACATGATTACGCTGTGAAACCCTACTACAATAAAAATCAAAAAGGGGTTATTTTAAAATCTTCCACCATTCCAGTTATCGGTGAAAATGATCGTATTATTGGATTGATCTGTATCAATATGCATTTAGAAATGCCATTAATTGATTACTTGCAAGACTTATTACCTTCAGGACAACAAAATGATATGTCCCAAGAGCTTAAAAATTCTGAACATTTTTCTGACAATATTGACGAATTAATCACTACTTCACTGACAAAAGTAAAACAAGCAGTAGAAAGCGATCCAAATGTATCACATTTGAATCAAAATAAAGAAATTGTTATTCGTTTATATGATCAAGGAATTTTTAATCTCAAAGATTCTGTCATAAAGATTGCCGATCGATTAGGTATTTCAAAAAATACCATCTATTTACATATCCGCAATCATAAAAAAGAAGAAGCTTAAACCATCAAAGCCACCAACGCTAACTAGCGTTGGTGGCTTTGATCACTTCTCTTCTATTTTAATTTGGTAAATCAAACAAGTAAGGTGTCCCTATTTCTCCATTTAACGTAACATCTAAGCGATTTTTTGTGCCAGGAACTAAATTACTGGCTGTGAAATTCCCTTGGGCATCCGCAGTAAAACTTGCTAAAATCACCCGCGCATCATCTGCACGTGACACTAAAATAGTTGCATTCGGTGCTGTTTTACCAGAAATTGTCCCTTGTTTCGGATCAATCGTAATATTGCTAAAAGAAAGCGCTGCTTCTTGTCCTGAACTTGGAATGTCAATTTGGACAGGTGCACTATTCTGTTGATCAACGGTTGCGATTAATTGAGTAGTCGCTCCCGCTCTGGGACTAATTACTGTAAAATTGCCATTGGCATCCGCATAAAAAACACCTGCTTGTGCAGAAGCATCACCGACTACCGTTGCTGTAATGGTTGCATTAGGTAATGTAGTACCCTTAATTTCATTTCTTTCAGGATTGAAAACAACATTGGTAATTGTAATGTTTGTATCAGGTGCTTGGTTTTGAGGGACTTCATTCGTTTCATCAGTTCCTGCAGAAGGCTGCGTGGCATTTTCTGACGGATTTTCCCCTGTCACATTAGAATTTTGACCCGTGACAGACGAATGACTACTTTTCATTTCTTGTTGGCTAGAGGATTTCTGCGTGGCTTTCTTTGTTTCTTGCTTTGGCTTAGAATCATTTGTGCTTGCTGTTTTTTTGTTTCCACATCCTGCTAAACTTAAAGACAATACACTGAACGTTAACATACTGAACAAAGCAATTTTTTTCATTTTTCGTTACCTCCAGAAATCTTTTTGTAACATTAATGTAACATTGTTTTAAAAATCTAGCAATAATTTTTCAACCGTTTTCCTTTTTGTTTAAAAAGAAAAAACCTGCACAAAGGCATTTAGCCTTTGTATAGGTTTTTATCTGCTAAATGGATTTAATGTTTGCGATAGCTTAAATAGTAAAAGCCAGAAACAAAAATAGCGCCACCAATGATATTACCTAAATAAACAAAAACAAAATTACGGAAAAAATCCCCCCACTGAACGCCGCCTTCGAAAATTGCGGCTGGAATGATGAATGCATTCGCCACACTATGCTGAAAGCCAATTGCAACAAAAATCATTACTGGAAACCAGATGCCTAATAGTTTCCCCGCTGCATCTTTCGCACCATAACAAAGCCATAAGGCCAGCCCTACGAACCAGTTACAGCCAATACCTGAAATAATTGCTTGAAGCCAAGTTGCTGCAACTTTATGTTCTGCAAGAGAAAGAACCTGATTTAAATAGGCGCCGCTACTGGTTAAACCTAAATAATGGCCAAAAAAATAGGCAACAAATAGGGCGCCAACCATATTTGCCAATGTAATTGTGACCCAGTTCACGAGCAATTCTCTGAAAGAAACCTTTTTAGCAAACCAAGCCGTACTCACCGCCATCATGTTTCCTGTGATTAACTCACCACCAGCCATTAAAATAACAATTAGACCAATTGGGAAAACCGCAGCTCCCACTAAAGCTTGAACACTGGCTAAATCTGCTGGAATAGAGGCGGAAACACGCACATAAGCCAAATAGCCGAGGGAAATCATAGCCCCGCCGATAAATCCTAAAATGAGTTTTGCTACCAAAGGCTTTTGAATTTTTTTCTGACCATTTTCAATACTGATACTTAAAATTTCATCTGGTGTATACAAACATTTCACTTCCTTTGTTTTTTGTCCTCCTTTACTTTACCCTTATATCACAGAAATTCAAGTACTTTTGTGTATTTTTTCACTAAAAACTGTAGTTCTTTTAATTTTATATAAAAACATCCTGAAACAAGTCCCATTTCTTGTTTCAGGATGTTTACTTATCCGTTTTTAAAGAGTTATCTTTTCACTTTAAAACAATAGGTTGCTATGGCTAACGATAAAAAGCTCAGGCCTAGGAAGCTCCCAACTGCTGAAGATTGTTCCCCTGTTTTGGGGAATTTTTTCTTGGCAATTTTGGTCGTATTATCCGCTTTTTTGACTGTTCCTGACGATTCTTGATTCGTCTGTATCTGTTTAGTTGCTTGGTTTTCTGCTACTGATTCCTTTGTTTGACTAGCCTTGGCAGAGGGCTTTGAATTACTTTGAGCGGCATTAGGATCTTGATTAGACTCTACCGCGTAAATGACAGAATTCTGGCCTTTGTTTTGGCTGCTTTCGTTTACGGTGCTTTGGGTGCTACTCTCACTTGTACTGTTGGTTTCGCTGGTTGTGCTTGAGGTGCTGCTTTCGCTTGTGTTACTAGTTGTCTCTGTTGATTTTTCAACTAACAGAAGTAACGCCGTTTTTATGGTTTGTGTTAATTGATTAATACGCTTTTGTGCATCTGAAGGTGTTTTAAAGTCACCAAGTGTTGGCTCCAATAATTCTTCATCTGACCAAGCAAGCAATTTTTTTAACTGTTTAGGACTTTCTTCGCCAGTTGTTGTATCTATTAAGGCTTCTTGCATGGCTTGCCAAGAGTCTGTGGTATATACAGATTCGTCTAATTTATGGACGATTGCCAGTTCAGTTTCTGCTTCTGCACGCTCTAGCGTGATATCGGCTTTTTTGACTAATACTTTCATTGCAGATTGCAAATTAGCTGTTAACTGATCCACTTGTTCTTGGGTTTTGTCCCCACTCTCCTGACCTTCTGCTAACAATTGTGTCGCCTGCTGATAATAGGAAGGAACAATCGTTTTAGGCCCAATGGCAGTGAATAACTGCCAAGAGTAGACCGTATATTGGTTTGCTTCACCAATCGAAGCATAAACGGTTTGTAGTTGGGACAAATCAAGCTTTTTTGCCGGGGCCTCTACCGTCACCGGTACGTTCACTGTTACCAATGAACCTGTTTCATAAGTTAATTGAACAGTCACTTTTTGTTGGCCGATTTCATTTAAGACCTCTGGATTGACGATTTTAGCAGTTGGGACTGCTTCATCCGCGTCATTTGTATTAGCAACCAGTTGCTGCGGATCGATCGATTGTCCTTGCACAATCGTTGTAGCCACAGGGGTTGCTAAAGTATTTCTAACCGGAATTGGCGTATTTTTATATTGCTCATAAAGCGTTGGTGAAATTAATGATTCCCATGTTGCTGGCATTAAGCGATAGTCCGCCTCTGTCCAATTTTCTACCAATAATTGGCCGTTTTTAAGGCCATCATCTCGAGTATTGTCTTTCACAAAACTCGTTTCTGGTCGGAACCCACCGCCACTAGCGATTAACAATTCCCGACGTCGGTTTTGCGGAATATTATGGTAGTTAACAAACTGATTGTTGATAAATACGCCATTGAACACATTGTTATTTCCTGTATGTCGATTGTATTCCATCCCAATTGCATATTGATTGTCCCAATACTTCCAATCAAAAATGTTATTAGCCACTAACCAGTTAGAGAGTTCTGAAATAGCCCCCTCTGCTTGCGTTTCTGCCAAACCGATCTCTGGTGTTCCATACATAATGAGACCTGTATTTCGCAAATAATTATTCATAATCGTAATATTACGGCCTGATTTAAACTTAAATCCGCCAGCTGGACCATTTTGTAGTCCGCGTAAATGATTCCCTACTACCGTGATGTTTTGGGCGCCACGGAAATAAATTGCATGATCTCCCACTAGACCATTCAAGTTTTCATTATCATAGGGTGAATAGAAAAAATTATGTTGGACAGTTACATCCTTCAGCATATTAAAAGAATTAACCCCGGTGGATAGATAATTTTGTTCATTAGGTACTGAAATAGCACCGGCTTCAATGGCTGTTTGTAAACGTGTAATAGTCGCTGCTAAGTCTGAACGACTGGTACTTTTAATCGCATCTAATTCTGTCACTTTTAACCCAAATAGATTGTCCACGATGTCTACATCTGACATATACTGGAAGCGACTTGGCGTTGAATAACCACCAATGTAAATCGCTCGGTTAAAATCACCTCCCGATTGCATATGTGCCGTGTCTCGCATGAAAATATTACCTGAAATTTTAACGCCAATATCTGCATTTAAATTGACCACGAATCCTTTTAATGGATTATAAAAGATATTGTTTGCTAGCGTTAATTGATTCGTCAATTTTAAGGTCACATTGATGCCGTCAAAAGCAATATTTTGAAGTCGTACATTGGTTTTCGTCCCGTACGTTGTGTCTGTTAGCTGAATCGGCGCACCTGTAGCATTATGTAAAATAGTGGCTCCTGTTGTATCGCCAATTAATTGATAATTTGAAGAAATCGCAATATCTTTTGACAGAGCATAACTTCCCTGTGGTAAAAATAATGCCCGTCCTTCCTTTGCTGTCTGACTCAGCAACGTCTGTAACTTCTCTGTTTGATCCTCTGTGCTATTAGGCACCATCGCTTGCGCACCAAAAATCGTTGTATCTGTTGCGTTAACTGGTTCAACCGCTTCGGTCACCATTGGCAGACCAACCACTGTCAATAAACCAAATAGAAGAATGAGCATTGTTTTCTTCATGTGTTTCCCTCTTTTCATTCCGTTACTTCCAACGGCTTATTTTGTAAAAGTTGATACAGCGTAATAACACGACTGTCTTCGTATGCATAAATTTTTTTGAATTTTGGATTCATATGTAAGATACTTGTTACCTTTAACAAGTTTTGATTTGTGACTTCCAATTCTAAAGCTTCAACCAATTCCTTTAATCGGATGCCTGCACTATTTTCTTCACAACTTAAGATTTCTTCAATTTGTTCCATCCGTTTTTTCATCTTATCCCGCCTTCCTTCCCTTGCTCTTTCTATTATATAGAAAAATTCTTGTGAGAAACCTCAATATTTTTTAACTGACTGTTAAAAAAAGTAGTAGTTCCTTTGCTATCAATAGCTAATCATCTATTATTTACGATAAAAAAAGCAAAAAAAGTACCTTTTTGACATAATTTTCAGAAGAATTGACGCAGTATTTATTAAAAAACAACGAGAAAACGTCAATAAGTAGGTAATCAACACCTACTTATTGACGTTTTCTTCTTGTCTTTTTTTACTTTTTAGAAAAATTTTTTTACAATTTATCAGATATGTGCATCAAAATAGCCTATTTTTTATTAAAGTGACGTGGTTCTTTTCTCGTTAATTTTTACTATTTTTTGGTTCAAACGATTATATTGCTCAAACGTTAACTCACTTGAAAGTAAAAAGATCTCTGGATGGCCCGTTTCCACATCTGCCAAAGAAGTCACTAATAGTAAATCAATATTTTGCCATTCTTCTTTGCTTGCTTCACTGTATCGTAAAACTTCCAATGCATAAAACCGACGAAAATTATTTTCAATCGAAAGTTTCACCCGTTCTTCTTCCAGTACTGGCAAGCCTGATTTTAACCCTAAAACAATTTTTTGTTCGCGATGAATTAAATCATTGGAAAGCGCCAAAACACTAGAATAACGCAAAGCCAAAAATTCTTTATTTGTAAATAATTCATTGCCTGTTTGTTCGTAAAGTTGATTTAAACCTTGAATTAACTCTGCTAAAAGAACCGGATATTTTTCTTTGATTTTATTCCAAAAGACATTGTACATTTTCACATTTTGGACATAGTAAAGTTCGGCAAATAAATGTGTAGCAAACAAATAATAAAAAATTTGCGGACGAATTTTCTCCAATTGCGGCGTCATGTGTATTTCTTCTAATAAGAAATGTTGGACTAAATGAGTCAACATGTAAACAGGCGCTTCAGACTCATCAAAATGCGCTAAAATAGCTTGTGCAGTGGCTTCGTCTTGATAAAATTGGTCATTGGCCAACAAGAAAAAGTACACAAAGGTCAAGTCGTTTTTATTAAGGAAAAGGGTTGTAGCTGTCATCTCTTCTATAAAAGCTTGGTAATGTTTATTACCTTCTAAATAAGTTTCTTGCTCGGCTGAAGGTCGATATTCGGCACCTTGCGCACTACGGACTTTTGAGATAGCGACCATATATTTAACTCGGCGTATCACCGTTTCCGCAACTTCTACGTTGAAAAAAGCCATCATTTTTTGGACGGTTTGTGCGACTTCCGTTTCTTGTATATAGTCAAAAGGCCAAGTATCACGGATTAAGTCCATAAAAATAGTGTAAGCAAAATGGCGCAAATACGCTTCATTGCCTTCAATTTTCCAGGTGCTTTTATTAATCACTAACCCCAATGGCGCTAAAATTTCTGTAAACCCTTTAAGCAAGCGCCGAATCGTGGCATCACTGGTATGATATTTTGCTGTCGCTGGCACAATTCCATTAAATCGACCCCAGAATAAATCTTCCATTACTTGATAAGTTAAACTATCCCGAAAAATTGCTGTATAAAGTTTCTGGAACGCTTGGCTAGACGCCAAGTTCAAGCGATAGCCATGCCCCTTTTCAAAAGCCAAAGAAGCATCATTATCCACAGCATAATACGTAATGTCATCTTTTAGAAGTTCTACGTATTTTTTGACTGATTTTTTGTTTAATTGTAATTCTTCTGCTAACTCATTGATGTCAATCCAGCCTTCATTAATTGGCAAGTTTCTTAAAATAATAATTTTAGAAACGACATCTGTATCGAATATATCAACATATTCATCCCATTTCACTGTTCACTCAACTGCCTCTCTTCTGTTCTATTGTACACAAAATGAGAAATCTATTCCACGAAAAAAATAACAGTTGTTTCTTTTATTCTTTCGTAGATGTGGACGTTTCAGGAACAAACACGTT
Source organism: Enterococcus sp. C102(2024) (assembly GCF_040888205.1). Classification (NCBI taxonomy): domain Bacteria; kingdom Bacillati; phylum Bacillota; class Bacilli; order Lactobacillales; family Enterococcaceae; genus Enterococcus; species Enterococcus sp. C102(2024). The sequence continues at coordinate 116,003 of NZ_JBFOHH010000004.1, forward strand.
GAGTCCCCCAGCTTCCACCGTTACTTTAATCGGTAAATCATCAGTAGGGTCGCCATCTGTTCGTGTTTGGACTTTCTTGTCTTTTTCGCCACTAATTTTAAATTGACTCCCAGAGAAATACACGACACCAGGAATTTCATTTAATTGTCCTCTGATAATTTTAGGTAAATAATAGACAAACTTGTAAAAAACTAACTTAGGTAAAATGATAATGTGCACTTCGCCGTCATCTGGCGTGGCATTGGCATCGAAATTGGTAAAGCCGCCAGCAGAATTCGTCATGGTCATCGTTAATAATTGGGCTTTGCCATGCCAACGTCTTTCATCGCCATCAATTTTTAGTTTGTATTTTTTCTTTTTCATTAATAAGCGGAAAAATTGCTTTGTAAAGGCTAAAGGACCATATTTTTGTTTCTCCTGTTGGGTCACATTTGCTGCTGTATCTGCTAATAGTCCAATCGTTAAGGTCGAAATCATCACATCTTGATTTACCATCCCAAAATCAACTGGCGTGGTCTGTCCTGCCAAAATGGTCTCAAAGGCGTCTTCTTCTTTCAAAGGAATACTTAACACACGTGCAAAATTATTGACTGTTCCACCTGGAATAATCCCTATTTGATAGTCACGAATGGTGTCTTTAAAATTTTGAACGGCATGATGAATGGTCCCGTCACCACCAATGACGACCAAGACACCCACTTGATTTTCCTTGGCATTTTTCCGCATTTCTTCAGGATCAATGTCTGGATTGGAAGGTTGCAAAATAACCGCTTCCCCTTTCGCTTCTGCAGCTTTTTTAAAGCGTTCTGCAATCTCTTTACTTTCACTACTTCCTGAAGTTTCGTTGTATAAAACCATCATCTTTTTCATCATTCTATCCTCATATCTCTAACTAAATTTCTTGCACATGTAAAGTGTACAATATTTTAGCCAAAATACCTAAAGATAGCATCGAAAAACAACGGCTGAGGCACAAGCGGTTATCTCCAAGAATCCAGTAAGTTCTGTTCAAAGGCTAAACTGAGATGAAGGGATACCTGAGAATGTCAATAAGAAGGAGCTACTTTTGTTCAGTTGATTAGCTTAAGATGAAAAAACAGGCCATCCGTCGAAAGGACGGATGGCCTGTTTTTTTATAGCTTTTGCTTATTTCTTGCTCTTTTTATAGAAGAGCCAACTTGCCAAACCGACCAACAGGAGGCCGATAAAGACAAAGAAGTAATTGACTTGTGTGTTGGTTTTCGGTAAACCAAGCCAACCTGTCTCTCTAGCTGCATGTTTCGTTGTTGGCTGATTTGGTTTTGTTTTTTTGGATACAGGTTGTTTCTCGTTAACAAACGTGCCCGCATCCACGAGTTCAGGTTTGTCTTTCGCTGTTGCCGCAATAGTGAATGCGACTGCTTGCTTAGACAGTTGGTAACCATCCGGTGCTTTTGTTTCCACAAAGGTATATTTCCCTGGTTGTAAGTGGTTCACTTGAACTAACCCTTGGTTGTCAGAACGTAATGAACGAGCGACAGTTTGCCCTGTCTCTACATCTGTCACTTTAAATTCAGCACCTGCTAAGGCATTCTTTTGCTGATCAATTTTCACCAGCTTGGCAGCACCTTGGTAATTAATAAAAGGGGCTTTAAGTACCACAGTGGCTGGTTTGCCTTGGTTGTCTTTGGCAATCGTAAAGCTTGCGCTTGGCGTTTCATTAAGAAGATAGCCAGTTGGCGCTTGTGTCTCCACAAAACGATACGTTCCCGGTGCTAAGTTTTTCGCAATGACTTTGCCTTGCTTGTCGGACACCAGATTGGTTTGTCCAGCTACGGTTTGCCCTGTTTCATCAATGACCTTAAACACCGCACCTGCCAATGCTTCACCTGTTTCGTTTTCTTTGGTTAATTGAGCAGTTCCTTGATAATTGATAAGATCGCCTAAAGCAATTGGCTGCCCTTTTCCTAGTTGGGCGGTTACATCAAATGGATGTGGCGTTGTGTCTAACAGATAGCCTGTTGGTGCTTTCGTTTCCACTAAAACGTAATGCCCTTCATTCAGCCCTTTAGCGTAAATTTCGCCAGTCTTATCCGTTGTTATTTCAGAAACTTTTTCTCCTGCACGATTCAAGAATGTTATCGGTGAACCTTGTGGCTGATTCTGCTCATCGGCATTGTAAATTGCAAAAACTGCACCCGCTAAGGTTTGACCTTGCTCATTGACTTTACGTCCCGTTACTTCCGCTTGATAATTTACAAACGCTAACTCATCTAGTGGTTGTTTATCATTTGAATTCTTCTTCACTACAAAATAAATGGGTTGTTTATTGACGATATAGCCATCCGTTGCATCCAGTTCATCTAATTCATAGCTACCAGCGCCTAAATCGTCCATAGCCAATGAACCATCTTTTTCAGCAGTTACTTCTCTTTCAAAGATTTTTTCCCCGTTTTCGATTCGATACAATTTAAAAATTGTTCCTGGAAGTGGATTCGCATTGGCATCAATTTTCTTAAAGACGGCGCGTCCTTTGAAATTGGCGAAGGCTCCTAATTGGAAGATCTCCGGATCACCTTTGAAATCACCACGAATTTCTACTTTTACTAATTCAGGATAAATAATATAATCTGCGCCATCTGGTAATTTTGGTGCTTTGATTTCTTTGTAATAATAGGTACCTGGCGCCAAGTCTCTAAAGATAATTTTGCCATCTTTGCCACTCGTTGCTGTAATCCCTAATGATTGTTTATTGTGATCATATAATTCAAAAACAGCACCTGCTAATGGTTGGTCTGCGCTATTCGTTTTCACGATTTGGAAAGCCCCTTTGTAATTAACAAAGTTGTCACTAGCAACAACGACCGCTGGTTTACCAGCATTTTTCTCAGCAATTTCAAATGGGACTGGCGTGGTATTTAATAAATAGCCTGTTGGCGCTTTGGTTTCTACAAAGCGATATTTTCCTGGGGCTAAGTGCTCTGCAACAATTTCCCCTTGATTATTTGTCGTCAAGCCTGTTTGAATCGTTTGTCCCTTCGCATCAAGCACTTTAAATGTCGCACCACTTAATAAGTGTCCATTCACATCTTTTTTGATTAATTTAGCTGCGCCTTGATAGTTAACAAAGTTAGCCGTTGCTATAACTGTTGCTGGTTTGCCCCGATCGCTTGCTGCAATCGTGAAAGCACTTGGTTCAGTGTTTAAAAGGTACCCTGCTGGCGCTTTGGTTTCCACAAATTGATATTTGCCTGGGGCTAAATCCGTCACTGTGACTTTTCCGTTTGCATCCGAAACTACGTGTTCTCGAACCGCTTGTCCTGTGGCATCAAGGACTGAAAATTCAGCACCTGCTAATGGATTGCCTGCTTGGTCTTTTTTAATTAGTTCAGCAGAACCTTGGTAATTAAGCATTTTGACATGAACATCACGAATTTGCCCGCTCGTATTTTGTGTCACAATGAATCGTTTGGGTGTCGTGTCTAAAAGATAGCCTGTCGGTGCTTCGATTTCTGTGAACTGATAAAGCCCTGGTTTTAAACTATCCACCTCTAACTGGCCATTCGCGTTGGTTCGATCCGGCGCAAGGGGAACTTCTTCCCAATGAGTAAACGGCGTGGTTACGGCATGCTCTAATTTAAAGCGTGCATTGACTAATTTTTTGCCCTTCTCATCTGTTTTTTCTAAAATTACTTTACTGACATCGTTTTTAATAATGGTTGGCTGTGCATCATCTGCTGAAGTTTCTTCATTGATGGTGATGGTTTGGCCTTTAGCTAGTTCGTCCGAAACTGTATAACCTTCTGGTGCTTTTGTCTCCACCAAAATGTATTGCCCTTGCGGCAACCCACCAAATGTGATAATCCCAGTGGCGTCTACTGTACCTTCACGTAGGACTTGTGTTTTAGCTTGGTCCCAAATTTGGAAATGAGCGCCTGCTAAAATAGTCGTCCCATCCATGGCTGTTTTCTTCAGCTGAATTTTGCCTTTGGTCCCTGTGGCATGCCCGCCACTGTGATCAATGTCAACGACCACATCGCCATTGTCATCCCCATGAACGACTTCTGAACCATTTCCAGTAATTGACACTTGGTTGGATACCGTGTCTGTACTCCCCGCCGCTGAAGAAGTCACTAAACTACGATATTCCATATAATAAGGTGCTTCAATATGAGCCATTTTAACGACAATTTTTTGTTGTCCTGTTTCATTATCGGTGGTAATTTCCAATGTGTAATCTTTTCCTTCTTCTAAAACAACAGATTTATCTGGGGTAATCGTTCCGTCTTCTGTTACGTTGGTACCGTAAATCACTAATGACTTGGGATCTAATACTTGGTTTGGTGAGGGTGTATCAGTAATAACCACATCGTCTAAAACCGATTGGGCGCCATTAATCATTACATGCCAGTACACATGGTCTGGATCATCTTTGTGGTATTCCCCACCCTTTTTCACTGATTCGCCACCATGTTGAATGGAAACTTTTCCTGTCACATCACGTGAAGAACCTTGGTTTGTATAAGATGCGGTGTTGTCATAGCTAGCCGAACCTTCGATAACTTTTTCATCAACAGACGTCTTAAATTCAATCACATACGTACGACTATCATTAGGAAAATCAACACGCCAAGTATTTTGGTTTTTCTCGCTTGGTTCTTCCATTGTGATATCCGTCAACGGTTGCGTTGGTTTCACTTTTTCAACCGAACCATCTGGCTTCGTATTGCCTTCATAGACCTTCAAACTCCCAGCCAAATAGGTTTGATTGGCTAAAATTGGATCCGTTAAAAAGGCGTCAACTAAACGATTATTACTTAAATTAACCGCAATCGTCCAAGTGATTTCTTTGGTGACGGCATTGTAAACACCGCTTTTTTGCGCATTTAAATCAAAAGCAGGTAAAGGTTTAAACGGTTTACTATCTTCTGAATGATGATTGTTTCCCGCTTCATCCGTCCAATCAATGGCAGCGGTATTTCGATAATGGTCCAACGCGGGATCATTAGCGTCTAACTCGGTAACATCGAAAAAGGTAGTATAGGTTATGTGGAAAGCATCACTTGTTTTGGCATACGCCCCCATGAAACTTAACTTAAAGCCTGTTTCACCATCTGCATTACGAGTTATTTCTACCATGAAATCCTTGCCTAACGTCAACTGAGCACCAGTGGTTGTATCTTTGACAACCAACGAATTGGGTACCATAGTTAAGCCAGGAACTGGTTCGTACGTATCCGTAATCACGGCATTTTCCATCAAATAATTATTTTGATTCACAGCTAACGTCCAACCAATCGTTGAATTTTGATAATCCACTGCACCAGTGTTTTTAATAATATTTTGTTGACTGGCTGTGCCATCACCTTCTGAATGCTGACCAGTGCCAACATCCACACGATTATTCACGGCAACATCGCCTTCGACAATTCCATCAACTTTGGTTTTATAATCAATCTTGACTGCACCAGTCACATCATGTAAAAAGTCAATTGCAAAGGAACCGTCTCCGTTGATTACCACTTTGTAATCTTTTCCTTCCACAAGTTCTGCTCCAACGACTTCATTTCCTTTGTCATCAAACGTCACTGAATATAAATGTAAAGAATCTGGTTCAAACGTTAAATTATCGCCCATTGTGTCTGTAATGACTGCTTGGTCTTTTGGAATGGTTTGTTCACCATAGTTGTAGTTAATTTCCCAAGTGAATTCTTGATTGGCTTCGTCATAATCTATATTGCGCTTATCTAACATTTTGCCATAGGTTGCCGTCACAGTTGCTTCAGCATCTAACCCATTTGGATTATTATCACTTGTTAACGTCGCGTGATTTTTAAAAGGCACATCGCCGCCGCCATCTGGAATAACCGCCTCGTCAATCGTCGTTTGGTACTCAAGACGATACGCTTTATTGGTGTCACCTTTAATCGTCACATTGCCATTTTTATCGACGGTATATTCATCTGGGCTAAGTTCGCGCCCCACTTCTTTAATTGTTCCATCAAGATTCATCACTAACTCATAGACTTTCACTGACTTAAAGGTATTCCCTGTTGGCCATGTTTCCGTCACAGTTGGATTTGTTTGATCTTTCATCGCTTGATTGATATCTACCGTCCAAGTAATCGCACTAGGATTGGGCGTTCGATCAAAATGGCCTTGTTTATCAATTTGTTGTTCGGTATCTGGGACAATCGGAATCACTACAGGCGGCAAATCTTCTTGTGTAGGAATATCAATCACCCAATCTCCTGGGCCCCGCCCATCTGAATCATTCAAATGAGTATCTAAAGAAAAGTCCCCGTGAATGTCACTTTCAGATGTAATTCGCTCATTAAAGGTAAAACGAACCGTACCATCTTCACTAATTGTGTAGGTTCCATAGACATTGCCTTCTGCATCAACTAAATCACCTGAACCTGGTTTATTAGGTTTCAAATTGCCAGGTAATTGAAACTCGAAGTAATCGCCTGCTTTCATTTGTTTCCGCACATCTTCTGGAATCGACCAGTTAAAGTTCCAATGAATGGTCACATCTTCTTTGTACGGCGGTGTTGCTGGTGTGCCATCAGGATTTAAATAAATCGGATCCTCAAAATTATCGATAATCGTTGTTTCATCGCCTGTAAAATAGTTACTGATATTTGTTGGTCCTGCTACGCGCGGTTTGACAGTCGTAGACTCGGTTGTTTTACTTTCTATCGCTTTTGTCGTGCTGGTGACAGTTTCTTCGGACGAACGAGGAACAGAGGAGTTTGTAGATGCTTCTTCTGTTGAACCTTCATTCGCTGATGTGACTGGCGAACTCGTGATTGTCGTTGATTCTGTCGGATCAGTACCGGTATTTAACGTCAACGCTCGTTGTTGTTGTCCATAAGAAAACGTCACATCTTCTGTAGCTGTAGGGTTCAACGTTAAGACTAACGTATCTGCTAACGCTTGCTGATTCAATTCAATTTGAATCTGTTTCTTCTGGTCATCCACTTGAATCTTGCGCGTATTATTGGGCGCTGCCCAATGTGCAGCTTTGAGTGACACATTGGCACTATAATGCACTACAACCTCTTGTGTTGCTGGTTGTGCTTTTCCTTGAAGCGCTAAGGTCATTTCTTGCTGGCTGGTTTGCTTCACTTCTCCTAACGTTAACTGGCCATCGCTGTTAACATCTTCCGCCAAAGCCATGAGTGGTGTGCCATAATTTAGAACAAGTAACAAACACATCAACCCGTAGAGCCAACGGTTTACCATTGGACCATTCTTTCTCATTTCTTTCATCCTTCCTCTACTAACGACACATAGAAGAGAACGTTCACTTCGTACCAATTTTTTATTTTAAACCAAATAAGTGAGTGCTCTTCTGTTGTCTTTCTTCCTTGCTAAAACAGACAGCCAACACACCTTTTCTTTTTATCTCCTCAAAACGCACTCTTGCTTCGAATGCGGATTCATTTTCTGCTTATTCCTATAGACCCTTCTATAAGAATAAGAAGAGTATAACGGGATTTTTCAGCAAAAATTATCAACAACTTCTCCTCCAAATAGAAAAAGTTGATAAAACACTAGAAACCCTTTTCACCTTTATAAAAACACTCCCTTAATCCTTTTTTATTTGTACTAGTCCTTCTTCCACTATACCGTTTTTTTTAAACTTTTTCACAAGAACGAACTAGACAAAAAAGCCTGTTTGTATAAGCTATTTAAGCTAAAAAATCAACAGATTGAAATTATCATTTTTGTTATTTAAATGTTTTATATAAACCATTTGTTTTTCTTAATAATTTTTTGCTCTATCATTTTTTATCCGCATTTTCTTCTATTTAACACATTTAGTTCTTCTTGATTTTTAAGAATAGATACAGTAGCATAAGAACAACTAGTTCTTTCATTGGCAATTGTCAATGTCGCTTAGAAAAGAATGCTCTATCTGTATTATCTGAAAAATCAAACAAGCGTAACCAATAGAAAGGTGGTTATTATGCATAACTTATTAACCAAACAGGAAATTCAGTTACTTTCCCTAATTGAATACTTGTATGACAGTAAAGAAAAAGTCCCCATGCAAGTACTCCGGCGAAAATATGAATTTTCCCATTACAATATCAACAATTTATTGAATCAATTAACTTTATTAATTTCTCGAGTCAATACACATGAAAATGTACATATTCGCATTATTAATAATCAACAGTCCATAGAATTAGTCGCCGATGAAAATATCCCGATTGAGTTAATGAAAGAAGCCGTAGTCCGCGGGTCATTAACCTATATGTTAGCCTTAGATTTACTTTTAAAACGCTACACTTCAGCCAAAGATTTTTGTGAAGAGCATTTCATTAACTTTTCTATCTTTAAACAAGTCAGTGACCGTTTAAACAATTATCTAGCTAGATTTAATTGTTATTTAAATTTAAAAAGGCGAGAAAAAATTTGTGGCAAAGAGAAAGATTTTCGTAGTTTCTTTTACTCCTTATTTTTCATTTCAGGAACTTCTCTCGTTCCTTTTTTATCTAAAACCAATCAAGCGCAATTGCAGAATTTTATTGAAATCATCAAAAACCGTTATCCTTACTTTACATATACCGATTTACGCAAATTAAAATTAATTATGTCCATAGGTTTACTCCGTTACCAATCTGATTTTACAATCAGCGATTATCCTGAAATTGCTACGATCAATTTAGCCTTTCCTTATTCAGAATTTCAATTATTAGTGAATGATTGTTTTATTAATGAACAAAAAGAACCCGACACATGGCGGGCTGAAATTCGTTTCTACTATGATTTTTTCAGTACATTAACGATGTATTCACTTGAACAAATAGAAACGGTCAACTTTGCCAACTTAGCGATTATGGGCATGGATGAAAGTCCACATGTCACCTGGATTTTTGAAAAATGTACGCAATTACAGTTGGATTTAAGCGCAATAGAAGTTGTCTTTTTGTTGGTTAATTTATCCAATGCCAGTGAACGACTAATTCATTTTCCTGTGGAAGAGGAATTAAGCTATGAGGTTGCTAACGTCTCTTTGTATGAAAAGCAATATCCAAACGTTTCGCGAACAACCAACTACTTCTTAAAGCGTTTGCCTTTTGACAAAGAGCACCCACTAGATGCATTATTTAAAGAAACCATTTTTTTAATTATTCGGAGTGTTTTATTAAACAAACAAATTCCGGTTAAAATTTTGCTTCATTCATCTATTAATCAGATACAAGAAAATTGGTTAGCAAAGGAAATCAATAATTATTGTGATGTTCCTTTGAAATTCGTCAATCATATTCAAGAAGTGCCTGACCTAGTCATTACTGACAAAAATAATCCGCTTTTTCACGCCAGTAAAACTTTTTATTGGCATCCCGTTCCTTATCTAGACGAATACTATAACCTAAAACAAGTAGTTCGCAAAATTTATTTTGCTAAATTACGTGGGGAAAACAGTTTGGAGGGAATCGGATGTTAACAGGATTACTTGATGTACCTTATCGTAAAAGTTTTGCTCTTTTAGAAGAGTTACTCGAACGTCGTGAAGCAGAAGAGCAAACATTGGCGATTTCTACTTTAGCCACTCAATTAAAAATGCAACAAAATACCATTCTACAATCCGTGGCTTTGCTCCAAACAGAAATTGAAAAGAACGGCTGGGAGAACTTATTTTCTTTGTCGGCAAACGCCAAAGAAATCACATTTTGGTTTGCACCCTATTTCCAACTATCGTTCTTGATGCCTTACTTTGTCAAAAAAAGTTTCGCATATCAAGTGTTGACCTACGCCTTTAATCATAATGCAATTGATAGCAAACATTTTGAAAAAGTCCTAGAAATTTCTTCGTCAACCTTTACACGAAAAATTGGTCAACTAAATCAATGGCTTCAAAAATATCAAATTGAAATCAATTTAAAACGTACCAATGTGTTGGTGGGCAAAGAAAAAGACATCCGAATTTTCTTTATGATGCTTTTTTGGAACAATTATTCTGAAGGAGACTGGCCGTTGCACACGATCACTAAAAAAGAAGTCCATAGTCTCTTTCGACGTTTAAAACATTCTGTTTCCTTCAATACAACACAAGATTTTACAAAAGACTTGATTTTTTCTGCGGTGATTTTAGCGCGTTGGAAAGAGGGCTTTTTTATCAAAGAAACTTTTGTAGAGGAAGAAGCGATTGTTAATCCCTTTGTTAATCTGAGTGAATTTGAATTATTTTTTAAAGAAGAAGCTTTACACCAAGTTCCAACAAAATTTATACAAAAAGAAGGGCTTTTTGCCTTTTTCTTATTAACGATTAGTGTCAGTTACGCCACACAAGAGGTCTTGGAAATTCCAGCAGCTCGGATGCATATGGTCCAGCTGTTAGGCTCGCCCATTAAAGAGATTATTTATCAACTGACGTCTTTTTATCAAATTAAATTGACATTTCACGAGTATCTTTATCTATATACTTCTATCCAAAATTTAAGTGTCTTTTTTAAGACCTTTGTTACGATTGCCAATCCATTTGTGCAAGAAAGCTTTTTAAAAGAAGCACTTCAAAAAAATCCGAGTCTCTACAAAGATGTGAAGCGACTTACAATTGAAATGCTTCCAACATTGATGGGCAATGAAAAATTGTTAGTTGACTGCTTGTTCATTCTTTTTTGTACACTGAAAACGAAATCTTTACCACCGATTCGTGTCTTAGTACGGACCAACCAAAGTAACTTAATTTTAGATACCCTTTATGAAAAGCTAAGTAAAGCCGTGGATAAAAAATTAATTTTTGTCGCTTCACCAGAAAAGCCTTTCGATGTAATTATTACAAATATCTTTTCAGAAATTAGTGTCAAATCAACGATTCCTACTTATTATGTTGATTTTTCCGCTAGCATTGGTGAACTAGCGCAGAGCTTAGAAAATTTAAATACACAAATTGTCACCAAACAAAGTCCACGCCACTTTTAAAAGTTTTCACGTGAAACATTTTAAGTGATAAAAATAAGCAAGAGGAGGTCGGGACAGAAGTGTTTAGCTCCGAGAACCAAGTAGGTACTGTTCAACATCTATTTGCTTTGCAAATAGTGTTTCTCAGCAATAAGAAGGAATTTCCGAAAATTGTCATAAAACACAACGAGGTACGAGTTGATGTTGCATGATACCTACCTGGTGTTCTTTAATTTTTGGAGAATTTCGGCTTATTTCCGAAGGAGTTGCTTCTGTTCCCGCCGTTTATCAGTTTTTGAGCATGGAGCAAAAATCCAAAGTGATTTTTGTCCCACGCTCTTCTTGCTTATTTTCTTTAAATTACAAAAAACGTCAAAAGGTAGCAGAAAAACTGCTACCTTTTGACGTTACGAAAATTTTTCAATGTTCCACTCTAATGATAACGAAGCGTGGAACGTTCATTTACTAACTACTCATTTTACATGACGTTGTTATTTTCTGTCACCAATTCTAGCTCTTGCAAGTAATGATCCAAAGTCGCGTGATGTTGATCGACATCGGCTAACTCTGTTTCAATTTTAGCTAAACGCGTGTTCATGCGTTGAATTTCCGTCAGTGTTTGTTGTAAAACGTTTAAAATCCGTTCATCGTTAGGCATTGAAATCACTCCTTGTCCATTTATAGTTCTGAGCCGTGTTCAATCTCTTCAATCGTTTCAAGAGACAAATCTTTGGCATCATTTTTAGCTTTGTGGAAGACCATATATAAAATGGTACAAACGATTGGGATACAGCCTGCTAAGAAGTACATTTGTTGGAATGACATAAAGTTACGTAATTCACCTAAAACGTACGGACCAACGCCTAATCCAAGGTCTAAACCGATGAAATAAGTCGATAAAGCAATCCCGATACGGTGAGGACTTGGGCTTTCTTGAAGACAAACCGCTTGGCCATTTGACATGAAGGTACCATAACCTAAGCCAATTAACCCACCTGAGACTAATAACATCCAACCAGACGTAGTCATACTTAATAAGAACAAGCCTAGTGTTAAGAAAATGTAGCTCGGATACATGACGTAGCGTTCCCCTTTGACATCGAAAATCCGACCTGTCGATGGACGTGTTAAGGTAATCACGACTGCATAGACGATAAAGAAGAAGGTGCTGACATCAACTAAATCGATTACTTTGACATAAGAAGATAAGAAAGATAAGACACTTGAATAAGCAAGACCCATTAAAAAGGCGATAAATGTAATAAATAAAACTTTCTTTTCAACAAAACTATCAAAGTTCCATTTAGATAAAGCTTCACGATGTTCAGGTGTTAACTCAATATTTTTCACTGGGAAAATGAAGCAAGCAATGGTTGTTAACAAAATTAAAATAATTGAAAAGTTAATAATGACATGGAAGTTGGAAACATTTAACAATAACATCCCAATAAATGGCCCAATGCCGGCTGCTAAACTAGTACTCAACCCATAATAATTGATCCCTTCCCCTTTTTTATTTTTAGGGATATAGGCGGTAACAATTGCGTTGGTCGCTGTCGAAACGGTTCCGTAACCAAACCCATTTAAAAAACGGACCAGATAAAGAATGCCCATACTTGGCATATACATATACGCAACAGTCGTTAAAAGATAAAACAAAGCCCCATAACGTAAGACTTGTTTGCGCCCAATCAGTTCAAGGAGTTTTCCCATGAAAAGTCGTGCAAGCAATGTCCCGATGATGTAAATTCCTGAGGCCAAACCCGCTTGACCTAAAGTAGCATGTAAGCTATCTTGCGCAATCACCGCAATAATAACCATTAATAAATAATAAACAAGATAGACAATGAAATTAATCACTGTAATACTGATAAAGCCTTTATTCAAAAGCTTTGTTGGTGTTTGTTCTGTCATAATTCTTTGAATTCCTCTCTCTTTTGTTCTGTTTATTTTGTGTTGCTATTTTTCAATAAAAGACCGCTATCCCCTCACTTTGATGACTTATCAAAAAATTTTCTGAAATTCATTTGCAGTTATTACTATACGAGATATCCGTTACAAAAAAATGTAAATTTGTGAATGATAAACGTTATCTACAAATAACTTCAACAAATGTTGTTGATTTTTGTTGAAGAAAGAGTTCACATCTATTACAAACTGTCTATAGTTTGACTCTGTATGTCTAAGACATCGGTTACTTTTTGGCCAAATTGTCCTTGGATCGACTTTTCTAAGCCAGTATTTGCATTTTCTATTGAGCGTTTGGCTTGTGCTAAAGCATTTTTTTCCCTTCGCTTGCTTTTCTGTACTTTTTTACTCTGTTGTTGTAACAGCGATAAACCGAGAGACTGCGCTGTTACTTTTTGCAGATTCTTTTGGTATTCTTTCCATAATTTCTCCAATAACTCCATGAACATCCTCCTTCGTTAACTTTCCCGCTGTGCATTTAATTTTCTATACGTTATTTCTAACTCTTCCCTCTGACGGTAAAGTTTTCTCTTAGCATGACTTACTTCTTCTGAAAAGTCATATTCTAATCGGCCAAGCGCTTGTCTCGCTTGTTGTAGTGGTTGCTGATTTTCGGCAATCATTCGAATAGCAGACTGAATGTTATAATAGGTTTCTTCAGCGAGTTGGTGGCTTTTTCTCTGATAAGAAGCTAAGAGCATTTCTTGCTCATCTAACTCCCGCAATTGTCTGCGGCATCTTTCTAGCTCATCGGCTGTCGTCATGTTAAGGCTCCTTTCAGTTGGTTCGCTAATTCTTGATCTCTCTGAACCAATTCATTTATTTTAGCGGTAATTTGTTGGGTTAATTGAACAAATGAAGTTCTAATACGATTGATTTTGCTGAATTTTTTCTGGAAATATTCCAGATCTTGGTCAACCATCGTTTGTTTCGTACATTGGACTTGATCCATCGCCTCTCTCATTTCTGCATACGAAAGTTCTGGTGTATGTCGTTGAATGAGTTGCAATCCGTTTTCCCAATCTTCTTGTAATTCTTGCATCACTTTTTTGTAAATATGTAGGCACTCTTCCATCGCTACATCAAATTGTGATGCGGCGACTTTAACAACCGCTAAGGCTTGACTATCTTCTAAATAAATCCGTTCATTACTAGATAATCCGCCACCGCTCGCCGTTAAAGAAACACGTAATTCATTCAACTGATTAAATTGTTTCAGTTGTTCTTGAAGCCATTTGTTTTCTTTTTTTAAACGGTTGATTTCTGCCAATGTCTCAGGATTCGTGCCGTCGTAAGTCTCCAGCCCACGGATTCTATTTTTATTTTCTAAAATCTGCTGCGCCAGGATGGTTTGCTCGATTGCGACGCCACCATGCCCATCTGAATAGACAGCAATGTCGCCCCATTTATCAATATAATTTCCGTCATCATCAGTTTTAAACATATCCAAATCATGGCCGAACGTCTTTTTAACCCAGCCGACAATTACGCCACTATAATTATCAACTCCAAAACTATAAAAAGGAATTTTCCCTTGTCCACCTGTTACAAAACTGCTGGTGACCGCATCTGAAGTATCATAGAAATTAATAATTTGACCTTTGTAGTTTTTAATTTGTTCGTCTGTCAATCCTGAACCAGCCGCACCATACGTGATGGCATTGTAGCCTTTCAAAACCGCAACGTAAATTGCTTCGGCACCACCAAGAGAATGACCTGTCGTGTTAATTGTATAGCCAGCTTCAGGAGAATATTGGCGCTCAATCTGACTGGCATATGTTAAAGCAGATTGGAACGCTCCAGCTTGGTGTTTGTCATTAAAGCCAATTTCTCGAAAATTGGTTTTCCAATCTTGCCATGATTTGGTACCAGCGTAGACAATGGTGAGATTTTGGTTGATTACGGATTGGGGATAGCCTGGTACTTCCTTTAATTGATTGTCCTTTAAATGTTTATACTGATTTTTAATTTCTGCAACCGTCATAGCCTGCATACTGTTATTTCTAGGTTCACGTTCGTATCCAAGGGTATCTTTATCGGTATCGATGGTGTCCAGTACTAAATATTTATCTTCAACTACCGTTTTATCAGAAACAACTTGTTCCCTTTCAACTTTATAGACTTCTTTAGACAACTTATTAAAATCATCCAATTTCTTACCCATTTTCTTTTCTGTCATTTCTACTTATTCAACTCCTTTATTAGTGTAGATAATATTTTCTTCTGGCATTTTTTCTGTACTACTATTTTCTTTTCTTTCCAAAACGTAATTATTTATCGTGTTGCCTGTGTTAAAACTATAGCGAAATTTTCCTGTTTCTGCTGAGATAGTACCTAATATTGTATAGTCTGGATAAACATCATTGATAATAAATTCGACATCCAAACTATTCATTGGTCCCACTGTAAAACTTGTAAATTCTATTTTGTTGATATCGGAGTATTCTTTTAGTTTTTCAAGCTTGTCAAAAAACTCTTGTTCTGTCAGGGAACCTTTACCTCTATTAAATTCTTTAAAAATTTTCTCTTCTTCTTTTTCGTTCACTGTATATAACCGATAGTTATTATACAAATAGTTCGCTAAGTCTGTTTGGATTTCGTGTAATTCTGCTTTTTCTTTTTCGTTCATATACATTGCTCCTCCAATTCCTATGATTAAGATAATGAGTATTCCAACTAACCATTGCTTCCTATGTCTCACTGATTCACCTCCTTGTTCTTTATGTACGATAGTTATCCATTACTTTATCCCTCCTTCATAATACATAATTAAATTTTCCGGAATCGTTAATTCTGTCGGTTTATCTTTTTGTTCAATATAATAGGGACCTCTACCTGTACTATTCGTTATTCGATAGATAAATTTCTTGGTTTCTGACGATATTGTGTCTAAACTGACCTCTTCTTCATAAACATCGTTGATGGTAAAATAAACTTTCAACGTGTTTACTAGGCCTATTGAAAAACTTGTAAATTCTACTTTTTTAATATCGCTGTATTCTTTTAATTCATCTGATTTTTTTAGAAATTCTTCCGTAGTTAAACTACCTTCCCCTCTGTTGTATTCCTTATTTAGCTGTTCATCCTTTGCTTCATCTACTGTGTAAAGTCTGTAGTTATTATACAAATAGTTCGCTAAATCTGTTTGGATTTCGTGTAGTTTCGCTTTTTCTTGTTCGTCCATATACCATTTCCCTCCAATTCCTATGATTAAAATAATGAGTATTCCAACTAACCATTGCTTCCTATGTTTCACTGATTCACCTCCTTGTTCTTTATGTACGATAGTTATCCATTACTTTATCCCTCCTTCATAATAAATAATTTTATTCTTGGGCATTGTTACAGAAGTTGGCTGTTCTTTTTCTTCTAAAACATAATTATTTCTCGTATTTCCTGGATCCAAACTATAGCGAAATTTTCCTGTTTCTGCTGAGATAGTACTTAATGTTGTATTATCTTCATACACATCGTTAATAATAAATTCGACCTCTAAACCTTTCATTGGTCCTATTGAAAAACTTGTAAATTCTATTTTGGTAATGTCGGAGTATTCTCTTAACGCACTTAATTTATTAAAATACTCCTCTTCTGAAATACTTCCTTTTCCCTTATTAAACTCTTGATAAATCTCTTCGACTTTTTTTTGATTTCTCGTATAAATCCGATAGTTATTATACAAATAGTTCGCTAAGTCTGTTTGGATTTCGTGTAGTTTTGCTTTTTCTTGTTCGTCCATGTACCATTTCCCTCCAATTCCTATGATTAAAATAATGAGTAATCCGATTAACCATTGCTTCCTATGTTTCACTGATTCACCTCCTTGTTCTTTATGTACGATAGTTATCCATTACTTTATCCCTCCTTCATCATACACAATTAAGTCTTCTGGCATTCTTTCCTTTGTAGGTTTATCTTTTTTTTCAATGTAATAGGGACCTTTGCCTGTACCATTTGTTATGCTATAAATGAACTTTTCAGTTTCTGCTGATATCGTGTCTAAATCCACTTCTTCTTCATACACGTCGTTGATGGTAAAATAACCTTTTAATGTATTCATTGGTCCTACTATAAAACTAGTAAATTCTACTTTTTTAATATCGGAGTATTTGGCAATTTCATCTAATTTATTTGAATACTCTCGATAACTCAATTCTCCATTTCCCTTATTATATTTCTTCTCTAATTGTGCTCTTTCTTGCTCATCAAATGTATAAATTCGATAGTTATTATACAAATAGTTCGCTAAATCTGTTTGGATTTCGTGTAGTTTTGCTTTTTCTTGTTCATCCATGTACCATTTTCCTCCAATTCCTATGATTAAGATAATGATTAAACTGATTAACCATTGCTTCCTATGTCTCACTTGTTCACCTCCTTGTTCTTTATGTACGATAATTGCCCACTACTTTATTCCTCCTTCATAATAAATAATTTTATTCTTTAGCACTGTTACAGAAGTTGGCTGTTCTTTTCTTTCCAAAACATAATTATTTATCGTGTTGCCTGTGTTAAAACTATAGCGAAATTTTCCTGTTTCTGCTGAGATAGTACCTAATATTGTATAATCTGGATAAACATCATTGATAATAAATTCGACATCCAAACTATTCATTGGTCCCACTGAAAAACTTGTAAATTCTATTTTGTTGATATCAGAGTATTCTCTAATACTTTTCATTTTTTGTAGATACTCTTTTTCTGTTATTGAACCATTTCCTCGATTATATTTTTTCTTTATTTCTTCCGATTTTTCTTTATTTTTTGTATAAATCCGATAGTTATTATACAAATAGTTCGCTAAGTCTGTTTGAATTTCGTGTAGTTTCGCTTTTTCTTGTTTGTCCATATACCATTTTCCGCCAATTCCTATGATTAAAATAATGAGTAGTCCGATTAACCATTGTTTCCTATGTTTCACTGATGCACCTCCTTTTTGCCACGCAACGACTTTTTAATTAAATTTTAACAAAACCGCCTATCAAAGGAAAGTTATATTTAATCTAATTCTAATAAACTGAATGATATTAAAGAATATAAAAAAAGAGTTTGGACAATCGCCCAAACTCTTCTGAAAAATCTTCTCTATTTTCGTCCTAAAATCCATGAAACGATGGCAACTAAAATCACTGCCCCGATAATCGATGGCACAATAGCCATCCCAGCTAAGCTTGGTCCCCATGTGCCTAAAATGGCTTGACCAATTGTTGAACCAACTAACCCTGCAATGATATTGGCAATAATGCCCATCGATGATCCTTTTTTAGTAATTGCTCCAGCGATTGCCCCAATGACACCGCCGACAATTAATGCCCAAATAAAGCCCATGATTGTTTCCTCCCTTTAACTGTTTATTCTACACGTGGTTCCATATTTTCTTTGACTTGTTCTGTTCCTTTATTCACAGCTTTTTTTGCTTTTTCTGTTTGTTCAGAAGCAAATTCACCGGTACTTTTGGCAGCGCCTGTGACTTTATCTTGAACCGTTTCGCTATCTTCTTCGTATTCTTCTTTTGATTTGATATCAACTACGTTAACATTCACTTCAATCACATCTAAGTGGGTCATTTTTTTCACTTCACGGCTGATTAATTCTTTCATTTTTTCGTAAATGTCTTGAATATCTTTGCCGTATTCTACTACGATATCCATATCAACAGCGACTTGTTTTTTACCAACTTCGGTATCAATACCAGCTGTGACGTTATCTGTGTTTACTAATTTTTCAGCAATATTTGAGAAAAAGCCGCCATCGACTGTTAATAGACCATCGACATTTTCTAAGGCTAAACCGATAATTTTTTGAACGACTTTATCTTCAAATGTTAATTCACCTTTGATTGCATGATCATCTGGTGTGTGTGGTCCGTTTCCTGCTGGTTTTGGTACATTATTGAATTTTTCGTTACTCATGGTTCATTCCTCCTAGTTTCTTCTATTATTGCTTTATTTTTAATAAAATAATAACCAATTATTGAACACGAGGTGCCGTGTTTTCTTTGACTTTTGTCTTGCCTTTAGTTACCGCATGTTTGGCTTTGTTGGTTTGTTTTGACATAAAACTACCTGTCGCTTCAGCGGCGTTGCCAAGTTTATCTTGGACTGTTTCACTTTCTTCTTGGTACTCTGCTTGTGTTTTGATATCTACTACGTTGACATTGACTTCGATTACTTCCAAGTGAGTCATTTGTTGGACTTCGCGAGTAATAACCTCTTTCATTTGATCATAAATGGTCTCGATATCTTTCCCGTATTCGGCTACAATGTCCATATCCACTGCGACTTGTTTTTTGCCGACCTCGGTGTGAATGCCTGTTGTAACATCTTCACTGTTAATCATTTTATCTCGTAAATTCGAGAAAAAACCACCGTCCACAGTTAACAAACCGTCGACTTCTTCCAAAGCAATGCCAATAATTTTTTGGATTACTTTATCCTCAAACGTCAACTCACCTTTAACAATCGATACATTTGCATTTTCCATAGCCAAAACCTCCTATTTATGATGAAAATAATTTTTGACAATGCCTGTCTGTTCCAAATACAAACCTAGCCAAATACCTAGTCCTGTCAGGAGTACTACTAACAATGTTTTAAAGAAGCCGATTGACAGAAACAAGATTGCAAAAACCAAGCCGACTAGGCCACCAATTAACGGAACGGCATATTGTTTTATCCATTCAACCATTGTACATCCCTCCTACTCCACACGTGCTTGTGTTTGCTGTTGTTGTGGTCGTTTCATTGATTGAATATCTTCAAAATGAACATCAATCGTAATCTTGTGACCAGTTCCCACCAAACGAGCAAGCCGTTCTTCCATTGTTTTTGACCAAGCTTCTGTTTGTCCAATTAAATCTGCCGTTCGTTTCAGTGTGCCTTTGACATTGACCTTAATGCGCCGTTTTGTCGCCTTTACACGAATGGTTGGTGCTTCCAGAAAGTCGCTGTCTTGCAAGCTAGAGCGTACAAATCCTTCGATGGCTTTACGGTGTAACACTAACTTTCCTTGCTCTTCTTTTAATTCAAACGTGCCTTTTCTTCTTGGGAATAAAAGAATGAATAAAAATAGAAAGAGCATAATTCCTAGTAAAACCAGCGCTACCCAAAAGATTGCTTGACGTGCGTACTCGTTGTCTTGCAAGAACCATTGGACATTATCTGGTGGTTGCCAAGCTGTATCGGCTGACCAAGTGGTGATGGCCACCGCACCAAATAATGCCATTAAAATCAGTGAACCTAGAAGCAAAAGTATTTTAACAACTTTATTCACGGAACATCCCTCCTAAAGATTAATTGCTTCTCCACCAGTTACGCCATAAACTTGAGCCGTAACATAACTTGCATCATTGGACGCCAAGAAAACATAAACAGGGGCTAATTCAGCAGGCTGACCCGCACGTTCCAGTAAAGAATGTTGCCCAAATTCTGGCAACTCTTCAATTGGTTGTCCATGATCTAACTGTAACGGTGTCCAGATTGGTCCTGGAGCCACGCCATTTACCCGAATGCCTTTTGGTGCCAGTTGTTTTGCTAAACCAACGGTAAAGTTGGCAATTGATGCCTTCGTTGCTGCATAATCCAACAAATGCTCACTGGGATTAAAGGCTTGGACGGAAGTCGTTGTCACAATACTACTTCCGGCAGGCAAGTGAGGCACTGCTGCTTTGACAATGCCAAACATCGCAATAATATTGACATGGAAAGTGTCTATCACTTGTTCCATTGGCAATTCTTCAATAGCGGCACAGGAAATTTGTTGGGCTGCATTTAAAACGAGGGTATCCAAGCCGCCTAATGCTTCATGAGCTTGTGCAACCAATTTTTCAGGTGCCTGTTTATCTCTTAAATCTGCTGGCAAAAGAACAACTTTTCGGCCAGCTTCTCGTATATAGTGCGCCACTTCTTCGGCGTCTTTTTCTTCACCTGGGAAAAAATGTAAGGCGATATCTGCGCCTTCGCGAGCAAAAGCAATCGCCGCCGCTCGTCCAATCCCAGAATCACCGCCTGTAATTAATACCCGACGATTTTCTAATTTGTGATTTCCGACATAGCTGTCTTCCCCACAATCTGGTTTAGGGACCATTTTGTCCTGTAATGCGGGAGTTTCTTGATCTTGTTGCGGAAATCCATCACTATAAAATAACTTTCTTGGGTCTTTTAAGTTTGGTTCTGTCATTAAATCTCCTCCCTTTCTACTATTACCTTAATACAATTTTTTCTTTTTGAAAAATATTTGAGCACATAAAATAAAAAAAATATTTTTAATACTCATTAAGCGAAATTTTTGGCAAAATTATCTAAAAGCTGATTTTATTTTTCAAAATAGCGTTTAATTGACCTTTTTTATCAACATTTGTTATTGACATATGATGTCCAATTCGCTTAAATAAGAAAGAAGCCCAACAGGCAAAAACAAAAATATTTAGAGATAATTGAGGAGTTACCGCCAATGAGAAATGTTTTACAAGACTACTTAGATGAACATTCCTTTCGAGTCGTTGTAAAAAAGAAGAAAAATTATTTAACTTATGAAGGACTGCAAGATCGTTATGCCTATATTTTAAAAAGTGGCATCATCAAAACTAGCGTTATTTCCAAAGACGGTCGTGAATTTAATTTACGTTATATCAACAATTTGGAAATTGTTTCATTGCTACGTGATGAATATTCAGAATTTATTGATGCACCTTTTAATATTCGCATCGAATCTCCACAAGCAGAACTTTACCAAATCGACCGTGTTCAATTTTGGCGGGATATCAATAATAGTAAAGACTTGCAAATGTATGTCAAAGAATACTATCGGGACCGTTTAATGCATTCCATGAAAAAGATGCAGCAAATGTTGATGAATGGCAAATTTGGGGCCGTTTGTACACAAATCTATGAAATGTACGATTCATTTGGCGTAGAAACAGAGGAAGGTATTTTAATTGATTTCGTGGTGACCAATGAAGAAATTGCGCATTTTTGTGGGATAACTTCTGCTAGTAGCGTTAACCGGATGATGCAGCAACTAAAAGAGTTAGGGGCAATTGAACTACGTAACCGCAAAATTTTGATTAAAGATTTAGATATGATTAGAGATAACATTATTGTTTAACATCAGCACCCCCGCAAGTTTGACCTTGCGGGGGTTGCTTTTTATTTTTCAGTGACAATATTCACAGGAAATTGTCCATAATCTAAATTAAATGTCCGGCCAGCCGTCAGCTGAAGCATTTCTTTTTTCATGCCTTCCGCCAAACGTGCATCCCCAAAACTTTCAATCATATCAATAACGGTGATTACTTCTTTATAATATCTCATTTTGCCAGTGTACAGATAATACGTAAGATTTTTTAAATAACGTAAGTTAAAATGAATATAGTAGATTTCGGCAGGAATCGTGGTAACACTCATTAGCGCTAAATACTCCCGGGCTTTCGCATAATTTTTCTTATAAAGTTGCGCTGTAATGATATTTAGGTAAAAACCATAGGCGACATTTAATGTTTGGGTATCACGTAATTCAGCATCTTTGACAGGAAACATCTGCTCAAGAATCTGAAGGACTTCGTTTTCAGAAAATAACGCCCCTGTATTAGTCACCATTTGATAATCGTAATATGTATAGTAGCTTTTGCTAGAGATAAGTGCGAGAATTGCCATTCGATCAGTTTCATCAAATTCTGGAATTTCCTCCCAATCATTACTGAAAGTTAGCTTAATATCTGTATAAATAGACATCTCTACTGCGTTTTTGTGGGGATTGCGCTCTAATTGATAAAAGTAATGAATCAGGTTCTTTTTTTCACTTGTATTGTTCACTCCCATTTGACAACATTCAATTTGATGCATAATTTTAGATGAAGCCGTACTTCTTGTTTCAGAGACCATATGAAAAAATTCATTAAAGGTAATCCCCAGTGACTGTAATGCTGTCATTAAATCCTCGTAACTTAGCTTGGCTTCACCAATTTCGATTCTTCGATAGGTTTGTTTCCCTTTTTTTGGTAAAACATCTTTCTGAGCAATTTTTTTCTTTTTTCTAAAATACTTTAATGCCTCTAACACATCCATAATATGCTCCTTTCTATTAATAAGTTAATATTAAGTATTATTTTTTTATTAACTAAAATATAACATTTTATAAAAAATTATTTTTACGAACTTTAATATTACCAAATAATCAAATAATATATTTGTTTGAATTATTTTTTTTGCACATTATAATTGTTAGACGTCAACAAATTAAAAAAAACTTTTCTAATTCGTTCTTGAAGAAACTAAGATATCTGTCTTATAATGAAATTCAACATAACTTAGAGCAGGAGGTGTCGCAATGTTTGGTTTCAATATTAGTTTATTTCTTATTACTCGGTTCCGTTAAACCCACTCTTCACTAACCATTGTACAATCAATTCCATTTAATATCTATTTCATTTTTATTAAATAACATTTTTAATAAAAGTACATATCGTTTATTTTTAGATATTTTATTTAATTATTTGAAATATATTTATTTAAACAAATAAATTACATTTAATTAAATCAGAGGGAAACAGATTGTAGCAAGTGAAGAAAAAAATAGCTCTTGAGAGATATTTTCTCAAGAGCTGTTTTTCTATTTTATTTCAAAAGCGGTTTGCGTTGTGGGATTATTACTTAATAAGGTGTTTTTATACAGTAAATAGTATGCTGCCGCTGACCAACTAAAGTTTTTCGTACTTAGGCCCTTCCCTGTTAGTGGATCATAATTTTCATGAATAGGTCCTTCTCCCATCAATCCTTCGGCATGTAAGAAGAGTTTTTGTGTCATTTCTTTTGCTTCTTTTGTATAGTCATAGTTTTGAAGAGCTTCTACACCAAACAAGGCTTGATCAAGCCAAACTGGTCCCCGCCAATATTTCGTTGCAGCAAATTTTTCATTGTCTTTGGATGCCGTTGGGAATGGCATAAAGGTATTGAACATTTCTTGATTCATCATGTTTTTCTTAACTGCCGCCGCCTGTTCTTTGGTCGCTACTTTTGCCCAGAGCGGCAACCAGCCTTCTGTTCCTTTGCCACGATTGACTAACAATTTTGTTTTCGAGCCGTCTTCATTTATTTGTAAGTCATAGAAGAAGCCTGTTTTTTCATCAAACATATTTTCTTGAATATATTTTTTTAGTTTCTTCGCTTCTTTTTGATAGTTCTTATAGTCCTCTTTTTTGCCTAGTTCTTCTGCTATCGAAGCTAAATAGCCCTTTTCAGCGTAGAGATACGCATTCAAATCCACTGATTCTTGATTAATCGAATACCCCACTACTTTTCCTTTATTTTTGTTTTCAAAAACTTTAACTCCCACGTCGCCTTTGCCCACACCTTCTTTGTCAAACCGTGTAGCGTTATCCATGCCACTTTCCCACGCGGCTGCTTCAATAACAGCATCATCATCCACTTTAGGTTGGCCATTTTTATCTTTAATGATTTGATCCTTGTCGTCTTTTTGCCAGTGAGCATCACTGACCATGCTTCCATATTCTGCTATCCCATTTTTATTGTGGTCTCTGTTGGTATACCACCAATTATGATAAGCCACAAGTTTGGGATACATTTCTTTTAAAAATTCCTTATCTTTGGTTTCTTGATAAATATGCCAAACTGCCCATGCAGCCAATGGTGGTTTAGAATTTCGTTCATTCCAGTTGCCACCTTCACCACCACGCGCACTGTCTTGATTGTAAAAGACAGCATCAATGATCGCTCCTGCATCTTGTGGACGTACGGTATCATCTTTTTGAATTTGATAATCAAACAAGGCCCGCATATTATTTTTAGCTAACTCAGGATTAAAATCAGCCGTTGCTACATCCGCTTTCCACGAATCCCAAGCCCACATACCAATAAACCATTTATAAGACATGGACGGAACAATCCCGTCATGCTTAAAGGCACCTGCCGCACTTCGCCAATTGGTATTAATCGTTTCAATCGATTTGACTAGCGCATTTTGATATTCAGGAAATTCTGCTGTTTTCTTTTGATCAAACGTTTTATCTAGATATCCTTGCCATCTTTGCTTATTCTCTTTGAAATAGCGCGCCGCATTTTTGGTGTATTCGGGTGCTTGTTGTTGTTCCTTTGCCTCTTCTTCTTTTGTAAAAGTATAGCTTTCTGTCGTATAGGTGTTGTACGTTTGTTTAGGCTTCAATTCAATTGGTTCAGCGGTTGCTGTATAATTCCGATTATCAATTTTTGTTGAAACTTTATCCGCATGATGAATCGTATATTTTGTGTCTTTCGTAGCAAAATAATTCCACGTTTCTCTGACTTCGCCAAAATTCACTTGAATGTCATTGTCTTTAGCAGTTAAACGAGTGCCAATATCTAAGGTTTCCGTTCCCTCTTGAATTTTGTCAAAGACCGCACCTGTCCAGCTTGCTTCAAGTGACAAGGGCTCTTCACCAGTGTTTTCAAGTGTCGTTTGGATAAGCGCCGTTCGATTGCTGACAAAAATTAAAGCTAAATGAATCGTTAGATCGTCTAATTCATAGGTTTGCTCTAGGCGCCCAGGATAATAAGACAGGTCCATGCGGTTGCTTTGGCTTAAATCATAGGTTTCTCCCGTTTTTTTATTTTTGACCGTTAATTTGTTTAAACTTGCCGCCAAGTTTACTGGATATTCTTCCGCAATAATCAATGGCCCCGCAAAACCACCCAGTAGCTCTTTATTGCTTTTTTCAGGTAAATAGTAGCCATGCCATGCACCTAAATCAGAAAAATTATTAAAATAATTGGTATCGTATACGCCATTCGTCCGTTCGGTTGGTGATGCACTCACATCTAAAACATTTGCAAATTCATCAACTTTTGTTCTTTCAACACTTGCTTGCACTTCCCCGCTTAACGCAAAACAGCTGACTACGGTGATTCCTAACGCTAACCAAGTAGACACCCGTTTCTTTTTTGATAAACCCTTCATAAAACCCCTCCTATAAAATGATAGCGCTTTATACACTGATTTATTATCAGCAAGGACTATGCCAAATGGAGTGTATCCCTTTTTATTATTGAAAGATTCAACTTTCTCTAGAAAAAAAGCGACCGTATCGAAGTGTATTGATCAAAAAATAACGAGTGTATCGATAGTGTATTTAGTTTATGCTTGATTCTGTTTTATTTTCGTAGCTTCCACAAATTTTTCAGTAATTTTTTGCGGTCGTGTAATAACAGATCCCACCACCACGCTATAAGCACCTAGCTCCAGAACACGTTGGACTTTTGCTGGCGTATCAATCATTCCTTCTGCAATGATTGGTGTAGTAAAATGCTTCTTTGCTTCTCTTAACAGTTCAAAATCATTTTGTTCAATCCGCTGATTTTCACTTTGCGGCGTATAGCCGACTAACGTTGTGCCAATATAATCAAAACCTAACTCCGCCGCTTCAATCATCTCTTCCAGCGTGGAACAATCTGCCATCCATTCTTGGTTAGGATACTTTTCTTTTATTCTTTTGAAAAATGTGGCTAACGTTTCGCCATTTGGTCGTTTTGAATGGGTTGCATCGAGAGCGATAATTTCTGGCTGAACAGCCATTAATTCATCTATCTCACGCATAGTTGCGGTAATATATACTTCTGCGTCAGGATAATCTCGTTTAATAATCCCAATGATTGGTAAATCAACCTCTTTCCGGATTGCTCGAATGTCTACCACAGAATTTGCTCGAATACCTTTAGCCCCTCCTTGTTTAGCGGCCAAAGCCATCTTGGACATGATAAAAGAACTATGCAACGGTTCGTCTGCCAACGCTTGGCAAGAAACAATTAATGCCCCTTTGATTTCTTTATTCAACATTGATCCCTCCAATTTAAAAGCGATTACAAACACAGTATAACTACAACAGCTGAAATATGCCACTCTTCTAAATAAGAACAAACGTTTCACGTGAAACAAAAGAAAGCAAGCGGTTAAGGCTTGCTTTCTTTTGACTTATTTTTAATTTTTACGACCCTCTAAATAATCATACCCAAAATGTGCATACGCAAATGGCGTTGCAATTCGTCCTCGCGGTGTTCGTTTAATGAAACCTTTTTGAATAAGATAGGGTTCATACATATCTTCCACCGTTTCGGTTTCTTCACCGATGTTTACAGACAAGGTACTTAAACCAACCGGACCGCCGCCGTATAAATCAATCATTGTTTTCAACAATTTTTGATCGACATAGTCCAAGCCTTGATGGTCCACTTGCAGTAAGGTTAACGCTTTGTCTGCAATCGCTCGGTCGATTTTGCCATCTGATTGGACTTGGGCAAAATCACGGACACGTTTTAACAAACGGTTAGCAATTCGGGGGGTTCCTCTTGAGCGGCGCGCAATTTCAAAGGCACCTTCCTCAAAAATCTCCGTTTGAAAAATATCCGCGGAACGGAGAACGATTTCTTTTAAATCCTGCTCTTGATAATACTCCATGTGAGAAATAATCCCAAAACGATCTCGTAATGGTGCTGAAAGCATCCCTGCCCGTGTGGTAGCGCCCACTAAAGTAAAAGGCGGTAATGGAAAATGAACGGGATGTGCCGTGGTTCCTTGACCAACCATGATATCAATGTAAAAATCTTCCATTGCGGAATACAGCATTTCTTCCACAACTCGCGGCAAACGATGAATTTCATCGATAAATAACACATCACCAGGCTCTAATTCGTTCAAAATAGCGACTAAATCTCCCGCCCGTTCGATGGCTGGTCCACTTGTGGTACGAATGTTCACATTCATTTCATTGGCGATGACCATCGCCATTGTCGTTTTCCCTAAACCTGGCGGACCATAAAGAAGGGTATGATCCAACGCTTCATTCCGATTTTTCGCCGCTTCAATATAAATCGTTAGTTCTTGTTTTACTTTGTCTTGACCAATATATTGTGCTAAAAATTGTGGACGTAACGATTTTTCAATTGAAGCTTCTGCTTCTTGACTTGCAGCTGAAAGCAACCGTTCTTCTTCTGTCATCGTTATTCCTCCTTAGCGTTTCATCATGAATTTTAACGCATTGCTCAAATAAACATCTGTCGTTGTCTCACCTAACGCTTCCAATTGCTTAGTGATACGCTTAATCTCTCGGTCACTGTAGCCTAGGGCACTTAATGCTTCTAACGCTTCTGCCAATGCTTGATTGCTTGTTGTCACCGCTTCGGTTGCGGTCATGGCCGCCACCGCTGCTTCGGAAGACTCTAATTCGCCTAGTTTTCCTTTTAAATCTAAAATCATTTGTTGGGCTGTTTTCTTGCCAACACCTGGGAACTTCGTTAAATATGTAACATCTTCCCCTTCAATTGCATTGATTAAACCACCATGATCAGCCACAGAAGCCATGATAGCTAAACCACTTTTAGGGCCAATTCCAGAGACACTGATTAATTTTAAGAACAATTGTTTTTCTTCTAAACTGCCAAAACCAAATAAAAGTTGTGCATCTTCCCGCACGACTTGGTGAAGATATAGTTTAATGTCCGTATCCATTTTTCCTGAATAGCGATACGGGTTATCGACTGAAATCTGATAGCCAATGCCATTTGTTTCAACGACAATATAGTATGGGCTAACAAACGTTACTTTTCCAATAATATATTCGTACATGTTGTCACCTTTCCAATTGCTGATTGCGTACATATGTTCCATTTTAACACAAAGCATCAAAAAGCCATAGCGGAGAATTTTTTATCATCGACCTTGGCTACATCTATTTGTTACTTTTCACTCACTAGGGAATTAAAAAGTGCGTACTGTTTTTTTTGACATGCTTGCGTAATAATAGCGGTAGCTTCAAAAAAATAACCAAAAAGGAGACTACATACATGAAATTAAGTATCTTAGATCAATTAACGGTTCCTAAAAATCAATCAGCAAGCGACACATTACAAGAAGCCAAAGAGCTCGCTCAATTAGCGGAAAAACTTGGCTACACAAGAATTTGGTATGCCGAACATCACGGTTCAGATGCCTTTGCCAGTGCAACGCCAGAAATTTTAGTTGCACATATTGCTAGTGCCACCGACAAAATTCGTGTTGGCGCGGGTGGCATCATGACCATGCATTATGCGCCATTTAAAGTCGCAGAAACGTTTAAAACGTTAGCAGCTTTATATCCTGATCGAATCGATTTAGGCATGGGCCGCTCGCCTGGCGGCAGCCCTTTAACTACGTTGGCGTTAAATAATGGTCAGCCACCGCAGCTAGACCAATTTGATAAATTACCTGAAATTTTACTCTTTTTAAGAGAGGAATTTCCTGAAGATCATTTATATTCTAAAATTTCAGCTGTTCCGCGGGAAGTTCTATTACCACAACCTTGGTTACTAGGTGCTAGTAAAGAAAGCGCACGTTCAGCTGGTGAATATGGCATTAATTTTTCCTTTGCGCAGTTTATTCATGGACATTTGCCCAAAGAAGTATTGTCAGCATATTACAAGCATTTCCGACCAGTAACTGAACAACAAGAGCCGCAAGTGAGCGCTGCGTATTTCACTTTCGCCGCCGACACGAAAGAAGAAGCAGAATACCATGCGGCTAGTTTTGAGCATTATATCTTTGCCACCGAACATGGGCTTCCAAATAAATTTTTATCGCCAGAAGAAGCCCTAGCTTTCCCTTACAGTGAAATGGACAAACTGGTTTTAGAACAAAATAAACAACGCTTTGTCATTGGCAGTAGCCAAGAAGTTGCGGAGTTTTTCCACCAACAAGAAGAACTAGGGTTGACAGAAGCAATGCTAATCACCCCAGGTTATGACAAACAAACGCGCTTTCAATCGTTTGAACGCCTAGCAAAAGAATTATTATAGAAAGGAAATGAGAAATGTTAGAGGTTTTAAAAAGAATTAATACGCTTGCACAAAAAGAGCGTGAACAAGGTTTAACATCTGAAGAACAAGCTCTTCGTGTCGATTTGCGACAAGAATATTTGCGGACCATTCGTGAACAATTCAATAAAACATTAATGGGCGTCACTATTTATGATCCTACTGGTGAAGATGTGACCCCAGAAAAATTAAAAGAAGAACAGCAGAAATATTTTGATTAAAAGAGACACAGAACAGTCGATTTGACTATTCTGTGTCTCTTTTTAACTACTCTTCTGTTACATATGTCCACTTATAATCATATTGTGCGCCAGCACCATGGGCAACGACGCCTTTCACTTCTTTACTGCGTAGATGGGCAGTCGCCTTTTGATAAAGTGGTGCTAAAGCGGTCTCTTCACCAATCAATAACTTCTCAGCCTTAACCATGTCTTCCCAACGTTTTTCAGGATCTGAAGCATCTCTTGTAGCTGAAGCCTCAATCAACTCATCGTAGGCTTTACTTGAAAAACGCCCGCGATTATAGTTATTACCAGTAACAAAAAGGTCTAAGAAACTACTTGGATCTGCGTAATCCGCAGCCCAACCACCTAAGATTGTCTCAAAATCGCCGCGACTACCTCGATCAATTCGAACTGAAAACGGCACTGGGCTCACTGTTACATCAATGCCCTCTAAAGTATCCTTTAACGTACCTTGAATATATTCCGCTAACTTTTTCGTAGAATCGACATCATCGGCAACAATATCCATTTTGAGTGTTGTTATGCCCAATTCTTTCTTCGCTTTTGCCCAATATTCTTTTGCTTTTTCTGGGCTATATTCAACAATTTTTTTATTTTCATCAGCAAAATCTTTGTCATCTGTCGGCGAATACGACATCCCTTCTGGAATTAAGCCGGTAGCGACTACTGAGCCGTCGCCTAAAATTTTATCTACTAATGCGTTGCGATCAATCGCTGCTGAAATTGCTTTGCGTAAATTCACATTATTATACGGTGAATTTTTATCTCGCTGATTAAATTCCAAATAGCTGGTTCGTGCTTCTTTTTCGATAACCAATTCTGGATCCTTCGCCATTTGCTGGGCCAATTCGCCACTTAAAATAACATCGTCTGCCTGGCCATCTTGGAATAAGTTCAAGGCAGTTGGCGCCTCCTTGACAACATCAAAATTGATTTTATCTAATTTGACATT
Organism: Enterococcus sp. C102(2024); assembly: GCF_040888205.1. Classification (NCBI taxonomy): domain Bacteria; kingdom Bacillati; phylum Bacillota; class Bacilli; order Lactobacillales; family Enterococcaceae; genus Enterococcus; species Enterococcus sp. C102(2024). Next base: position 146,899 of record NZ_JBFOHH010000004.1, read on the forward strand.
GTCTTTATCCCAATAGTTTTCATTTTTTTCCAAAGTCCAATTGGTATCTGAGCCAGCCCCTTCAAAGTTAGCTAAGACAAACGGACCATTATAGACTGCTTTTTCACTGGAAGCAGCGTAATCTTTGCCATATTTCTCTACGGTTGCTTGATGTTGCGGGAAAAATAGTGGAAAGGCCAGTAAATAATCAAAATATGGTGTTGGTTTTGCCAGTTTAATTTCTAGCTCGTAATCTCCGTTTGCTTTAATGCCTAATTCAGAGACTGGTTTCTTACCAGCTACAATATCTGCGCCGTTTTCAATCATTTCTAGAAAATAAGCATACTCAGCGCCAGTCTGAGGATCTGCTGTACGTTGCCAACTAAAAACATAATCGGCAGCTGTGACAGGATCACCATTGGACCATTTTGCTTCTTCTCTTAGTTTCACTGTGTACGTCAAACCATCATCACTGACTTGCACTTTTTCTTTAGCCCCTGCTGGTTGCGGCTTGCTTTTATCATCTAAACGATAAATTCCTTCATACGCATTATTCAGTGCCGTAAAACTAATTGTATCTGTTCCTAAAGATAAATCTGCAGAAGGCATTTCTTGTTGAACTACTACTTTAAATTCTTGTTTAGCGGCGGTTTTCTCTGATCCGCCTTTTGCTTTTTCGGCGCCAGCTCCCCCATCACCACCACAAGCAGCTAAAACTAACAGCGTTGTTAAACTTAACCCGATAAGTCCTTTTATACGTTTACTTTTCATGCCTTTCTCCCTTCACAGAAAAAACTCTTCATTTTTTAATTTTTAGAATATTCTTATAATACTAAAATTAAAAACAAATGGCAAGCATTAAAATAAAAAAAGAACCAATCCCGAAGGACGGTTCTTAAAAATGACTAACTAGCTTTGTTACGTCGTTTATAAATATACCAGCCAGAAGAAGAAAGTCCAACGAACAGTAAACCATATAACGCAAGCGCTTCTGTTTCTGTACCTGTTTTAGGTAAAAAGCCGCCATACTTTTTCTTCTCTGTTACGGATGGATTGCTCTGTCTTGCTCCCGCTTGGTTTTGTTTATTGGTTGCTACTGGTGTTTCTGGTGTTGGTGTTGGATCTGGTTTCGGGTCTGGGTTTGGATCTGGGTTTGGATCTGGGTTTGGATCTGGGTTTGGATCTGGGTTTGGATCTGGGTTTGGATCTGGGTTTGGATCTGGTTTCGGATCTGGTGTTGGCGTCTCTCCTCCACCGATTAACTCTTTGTATGCTTCTTCCGAAATAGAAACAATTCGTTCGCCTGGGAATGGTTCTTTATATTGTGCTAAATCAATCGTCGTTGCTGCACGATACAACCGCAAGCTGGTGGCACTTTTCAAGTATTCAATTAAGACAGCATCTAGTGAGATTCCTTCTTCTCGTTCACCACCTAGCATATCGTAACCATCACCACCAGCAGCTAAGAAATCATTGGTGGCCATCCGGTATTGTTTCTTCTCATCTAACGGTTCAAACTTTTGTGTTTGTCGATTTTTAATTTCTATTCCTAATACGCGACTGCCGACAATCGTTTGTCCTGTTTCATTGCCTTCGTCACTAGCCAAGCGAGTACCTGGTTTTGTGGAATCATAGTGGATACGAATAGAGCTTGAAACATGTAGGAAACCACCATTTGCGCCAAGTTTTGGTTGGCCAGCATCATCTAGTAAAATTGTGCCATTCTCATCTTTTTGTGGAATCGAACGAACAGACATTTCAAACATTTCTTTAACTTGAGCGCCGGTTACTTGAATTTGCGCAATGCTATTGCCAAAAGGTAACACAGCAATGACATCCCCAACTTTAATCGGTCCTTGCTTAATATCAGCGCGAATGCCGCCACCATTAGTTACTGCAAAATCAGCAGGTTGACTAAATGCGTCTTGGCCATATGACATAATCGCATCACCAATCAAATTCCCTAAGTTGGTCTCTCGTGTGCGCACATTTTCTCGTTGTCCATCCAATGTGAATGGAATATAATCGACAATTACTTTTTCATTTTCAGCGTTAAAATTCGTACGTGCTTCATCAACGATGGCTTTAACTGCCGGGTTTTCTGGCAATTCTAGCAACTCTGCTGCTGAAATCAATTTTGCTGTTTTCTTAGTTGGTTCACTCTCTGGTGCTGTGACAATTCCAACATTATTTAAATAATTACCTGTTTGAGCATAGATCACTTTGCCATAACGTTTGCCACTTTCGACGGCTGTATGCGAATGTCCATCAATCACAGTGATATCTAACTCAGGATATGTTTGACTAAGGGTTTCTGCTAGCGTATCACCACGCCAGATATGCGGCGTCGTTTCATCTACGCCTAAATGCCCAGTAACCACGAAAGCTTGAATATCCGCGTACTTCTCTTTAATTTCATTAATCACTGCTTCTACTTCTGGAATCGGGTCTTTAAATGTCACCTTCTCCACGTTTTTCGGGTGTGTTTTCGTTGCTGTTTCTGGGGTCGTCACACCTACAATGGCAAACTTTTTCCCGGCTTTTTCTACGATTGTATACGGATCAAAAACCCGTCCACTGCCATCTTTGTAATACGTATTACTAGATAGAATCGGAAAATTCAGTTGATCTTTATAACCTAGTGCAATCTCTAAACCAAAATCAAACTCGTGATTTCCCACCGCCATGGCATCATAACCAACTTCATTCATTGCTTTGGCCATATCCGCGCCTTTGGAGAAATTGGAGATTGGTAATCCTTGGAAAACATCCCCTGCATCCACCATCAAGGTTGGGTTTTCTTGGTCTTTAAAGGTTTTTAGACGCGCCATACCCAATTCGCCTTTCCCTGCTTCTAGTCGGCCATGAACGTCATTTGTGTGCATAATGGTATATGCATTATCTAAATCAAAGCCCGCATTACGGACGTCTTGTTTCGTAATAGCAGCGGCGTTTGGTGTACGTCCATCAGGAGAAGTCGGAATTTGAAGAGTGCCGTCATTCACTAATTCGATTGCTTTGGCACGCCATTTTTCATCAAAATTTGTCCCAATAATTGACCAATTTCGTTCGATTTCTTGTTCTGGATCAAGCGTTCCTTTTTTCTTAATATAATCAACAATCATTCCTCGTAAGGTTTCTGGATCAGAATTTTTAATAGGTTCCCCTACTTGAATCCCTTGGCTAGCTAAACCGCCGTAACGATAATTATTCATAGCAATCGTATATTCTTTGGCAGGATCCAACGGTTGGCCGTCGATTTTCGCATCTACAATTCGTTCACCCACTGGTTTTGAAATGTCAATCTTGTAGTCCACTCCAGAAATCATGTCATAGTTATATACACGAATGTTTGGATTAAAACTAATGGTCAAATCATCTGGCTGTGTTTGGTTATAGTACGCCCCTTGTTTTTCTAAATACTTCAGTAAGTTTTCACCGTTAATGGGAACACTCACTAAGGTATTTGGGTATTTGTAGATATCAAAAATCGTGGCATAGGAAATCTTCCCCGCAGGTAATTTACTGTCGTATTTAAACAGCGCTGCCGCACTTAATTGTGCGCCTGTTACTTCTTTTTGAACGTTATTAATTAAAGAAATCATCGCTGTTGGTTGTAATTGTGCTTCGGGAATTCCTTTAATTTCTTGTTTTGGTAAAAAATCAGCTGTTGCTGTGCCGATCTCCTCCTGAATAAACGCTCGCGTTTTTTCATGGTATTCTTTTGTCGCTGCCTTAACTGCTTCATCTGCTGGAACATTCGTTGTTGGTACAATCGTTGCTGTACCTTCTTGCACTTCCCACTTATCGGCATTTTTAGCAACTGAAAGATCAATCTTAACAACTTCTGTCCCTGTATCTTTAGGTCCCCCTACCGGTACAGTTTTTCCATTCGGCGCTGCTCCTTGCTTGGTAAAAGAAAGGTGGTCATGACCCAGAATATACGCATCAATCCCCGCGACATTTTCAATTACTTGGTCGGCACTGGCAGCCGGATCACTATTTTGTTGTCCCGCATGAATCGAAGCAACAATAATGTCAGCCTGATCGTTAGCTTTCAACTCAGTAACTGCTTTTTCTGCTTCTTCTTTCAAAGGTAAAAAATTAAGCGAAGTAACACGAGGGCCATCCCACAAAGGAATGTGCGGGATTGTTAAGCCGATAATCCCAACTTTTAAATCTGGCTGCCCATCTTGATTAAGATCAAGTTCCTTCGTGGTAGTCCCTTCAACAAAACGACTACCATCCTTATTGTAGGTATTCGCAGACAAGATTGGAAAAGTAGCTTCTTGTTGAATTTTTTTGATTAACGGTAAACCAAAATTAAACTCATGATTCCCCAAAACCATTGCATCATACTTCATCACATTCATGGCGGTGATCATTGGATGGGTCTTTTCATTCACTAAAGGCGCTTTATTATACAAGTCATCTGTTAAAATAGTGCCTTGAATATTGTCGCCATTATCAATTAAAACGGTGCCTGCTGGGTTTTGTGCCCGGACTTGGTTGACGACTGTACTTACTTGGGACAAACCAACTGGTAATTCTTTATCATCTTCATAAGACCAATTCCATAATTGACCATGAACATCTGACGTACCTAAAATTGTTATTTTTTGCGGCGTGCTCGTTTCTTCTTTTTCAGCGGTTGACGTTTCTAAATTCGTCGTCTCTGTTGGTGCTGTGGTTTCTTGTGACTGCTTGACACTGTCACTCGTAGCCTGATTTGGTGCTTCTTGCTTGATGTCTGTTGTTTCCTGTGTGATGATTGGTTCTTGTTTTCTACTTGAATCGGTGGTACTTGTTACTGCTTCTGAACTTTGTTGACTCGTTGTTTCTACTGCATATGCCGTACTAGTAACGCTTGGCGCTATCAACGCAACAGCCATTAAAAAATGCATGCCCCACTTCACTTTTTTAAAGCTCAACTTTTTCACAAATTTCCTCCTTGTGTTTCAACCCATTTGCAACAAACAATTGTCAAAGTAACAAACAACAAAAAGAGCCTTCCCCCATCACGCTGCTCTTCTTTTCCTATCATAATATATCCGTTAAATAAAAAACAGTAAATTCCGTTAAAATAAGATGTTTTTCCTGTAAATTGTTTTTATTTTTGGACAATATAGCGGATTTGTTTGTGAAAAAAATAGTAATTTTGACCAAAACACGAACTTTATAAAAAAGAAAGTCTTTTTATATTGGAAAAGCGGAACAAAAACTATTTTTTTGAAAAAAATAACTAAAAATACCGAATAAACAGCATTGGTCTAGTCCTTGAACGTCTCTAAACAAATATTAGCAGCAATTGGTCTAGTCTTTAAGGAGGAAAAAGAACGCTCTTTTGCTTAAGCAAAAGAGCGTTCTTTTTTATTTGAGATTAATCCTTCATATAAGGTAACTTTTTAGCATAGCCTTCTTTATTCACTTGACGTGCCCGGGCAATCGCCAAATCTTCTGAAGGGACATCTTCTGTGATGGTTGAACCAGCAGCAGTCACCGCATGATCACCAATCGTGACTGGCGCAACAATGTTCGTTGCAGAGCCAATAAACGCGTGATCACCCACGACTGTTTGGTGTTTATTTTTGCCATCATAATTAACAAAAACAACGCCGCAACCGACATTAATATCTTTGCCTAATGTTGCATCACCAACGTATGTTAAATGGCCCACTTTTGTGCCTTCATCGATTGTTGCATTTTTTACTTCCACGAAGTTACCAATGTGTACGTTTACCCCCACATCTGCTTTAGGACGTAAATGTGCATACGGACCCACATCGGCCCCCTCGCGAACCACACTTTCTTCAATCACAGACTGTTTAACAATCACTTGATTGCCGATGTGACTATCAACAATTTCTGAATGTGCGCCAATCAAGCAATCTTCGCCAATCACTGTTTTTCCTTTGATAGTGACTCCCGCTTCAATGACTGTGTCTGAACCAATTACCACGCCTTCATCAATATACGTTGTATCTGGATCAATAAATGTAACACCATTTCGCATATGCATTTCATTTAAACGACGATGCATAATTTTATTAGCAGTGGATAAAGCGACACGATCATTTACACCCATTGCTTCGTCAAAGTCTGCCATTTGATAAGCAGCGACAGCTTTGCCTTCTTTTTTCAAAATTTCAATGATATCTGTTAAATAGTATTCCCCTTGTGTGTTGTTTGTATCTGTTTTCGCTAACGCTTCAAACAATGATTCATTATCAAAACAGAAGGTTCCTGTATTAATTTCTTGAACACGTGCTTCTTCTTCACTGGCATCTTTTTGTTCCACGATTCGTTCAACAATGCCCACATGGTCACGAATAATTCGCCCATAGCCTGTTGGGTCTTCCGCATGCGCTGTTAAAATAGTCGCACTTGCATTCTTACCTTGATGGTAATCGAATAAGTTTTTCAAGGTTTCTGCAGTTAATAACGGCGTATCCCCTGTAATAACTAATGTTGTTCCTTGTTTACCACCTAATAACTCTTGTGCTTGCATGACTGCATGCCCAGTTCCCAATTGTTCAGCTTGTAAGGCATATTGACTACGTTCGCCTAAATGGCTTTTAATCATTTCCGCCCCGTGTCCAACGATCGTCACGATTTCTGTTGGTTCTGTTTGTTCTACTTGATCTAAAATATGTTCGACCATTGGTTTACCAGCAACTGGATGCAATACTTTATAAAGTTTAGATTTCATGCGTGTTCCTTTACCAGCTGCTAAAATAATTGCGTATCTATTTTCCACGTTTGCCACCTCAAATTAACTAAATTGTTTGATTTTCTTCTAAATCGTCCTCATTATACCTTTTCTAGTTTATCTTACTCTTTTGTCTTTTTCAACAAAATAAGGCATTTAAAAGGTAGACCAATTTATTTTCTCATCTTTTTTTAAAGGAATAAAACAGAAAAAAAGAACCTGAAAATGGAATGGACCATTTTCAGGTTCTTTTTCAAATTATTTCTCTGTGAAATAGTTTCCTGGGACTACGCTAATCGTTTTTGTTTGTGTATCCACATCTTCCACATATAATAGCGAAGTGTAGTCATCGATTGCACGACGGCCATTGAATTTTGACTCAGCAAAAACGGTAATGCCCACAAGTTCTGCTTCAAATTCTTCAATCATACTCTTCATACCATTGACGGTGCCGCCGCCTTTCATGAAGTCATCCACGACTAAAACTTTTGATCCGCGTTTTAAGCTGCGTTTTGAAAGTTCCATTTTTTCGATACGTTCTGAAGACCCTGATACATAGTTCACGCTCACCGTTGAACCTTCAGTAATCTTAGAATCGCGACGAACAATCACAAACGGAACATTTAAGTAATAAGACACAGCTTGCGCAATTGGTACTCCTTTGGTCGCAACGGTCATTACCGCATCAATTTGTTTGCCTAAATATTTAGAAGCAATAATCCGGCCCACTTGTCTTAATAAATTCGGTTCCCCAAGTAAATCTGAAAGATAAACATAGCCCCCAGGTAATAAGCGATCTTGTTCTGACAAACGATCACATAAATCCATAATCAACTGCTCCGCTTCCTCATAAGGAATTTCAGGGATAAAGCGGACACCGCCTGCAGCGCCTGGAATCGTTTCTAAAATACCTGTTCCACGTTCTTTAAATGTTTTTTTAACAATTGCTAAATCTTCACTAATGGAAGACTTGGCAGATTGGTATCGGTCAGCAAAATATGTCAAAGAAACCAATGTATGGGGATGATCTAAAAGATATTGGGTCATATCGATTAATCGTTCACTTCTCCGAATTTTCAAATTCGTCACTCCTTTTCATTCTATCGTTCCTTATTATAAGGGGTTTAACCGAAAAATTCGAGGATTTTTTTCAAATAACTGAAAATAGTTCGCCATTTCTTTTAAAAAAAAGAAATAAAGGAGAAAAACTTTCGTTTTTCTCCTTAGTTTCTTTGCATTTTTTGTTTTCGTTGGACCATAACAACCACTCGGCGATAAATATTGACTAATAAGAATAAACCAATAAAAATTAGGGTAATGCTTGCACTCGGTGGTGTTTCCAAATAATACGAGCTAGTCAGCCCTGTTAGCATGCCAATCAAGCCCATAAACACACTGATGATGATCACCGTGTTGAAGCCTTTACCAATTCGCATACCTATCGCAGCTGGTAAGACCATAATTGCTGAAATTAACAAGGCTCCCGCGATCGGAATCATCACAGCAATCGCCACACCAGTAATTACATTAAAAAGCATCGACATCCAATGAATAGGTAGCCCATCAACATGAGCAGTATCTTCATCAAATGTTAAAACATACATTGGGCGTTTAAATAACATAAACAATAGAACTAAAACTACGAATAAAATTGCCAACATAACCACTTGATCCCACGTAATCGTGACGATGGAACCAAATAAATACGATTGAATACTAGCAGCTGAATTGCCTCCTGTTAAATTCATCAAAACTAACGCCAAAGCCAAACCGCCTGACATTAAAATAGCAATCGAAATTTCTGAATAGGTGCTATAAATCATTCGTAAATATTCTAGAATGATTGCAGCCACAATCACGACAATTAAGGTCATTAAATTAGGATTCCAATTAAAAAAGAAGCCTAGTGCCACACCGGCTAATGACACATGTGAAAGGGTATCTGCCATTAAAGATTGTCGGCGAATAACTAGAAAGACGCCGAGCATTGGGGCAATCACTGAGATAAACAGTGCTGCTAAAAAGGCCTTTTGCATAAATGCATAAGAAAGCATTTCTGCCATACGATTCACTCCTTACCGCTAAAATGAACACTACCATTGTAGCGACGTTTAAGCGAATTAATTTTTTAATTCCTGCTTATTTTTTAAATTTTTCCAGCATTTCTTTAAGCCGTTCCTTGACTTTCGTTATGATCGAGCCAGATAACGTTTTATTGGAAAATTTACGTATACGATTCTTCACTCATATGGAAGCAACGCCATTTCGAATCTTCTTTGCGGACAAGACGAATTTGACGATCTACATAGGTTTTGATATCTTCATGATCATGCGTAATCATCAAAATAGCTTTTCCATGTTCATGCGCACTGTGTTGCAACAATTGATAAAATTCGTTGCGCGATTGTTCATCCATACCTGTTGTTGGCTCATCCAAAATAAATAAATCTGGATCGGTCGCAAACACTCGCGCTAAACTAATTCGTTGCTTTTGCCCTCCAGAAAGCTCGCCAATTCGTTTGTGGCGCATTTCCCACATGTCCACTGATTTCAAAGCTTTTTCCACATGAAGATGATCTTTTTTCGTCAATGGTTTGAACCAACGATTTCTGGGAAAGCGACCTGAACGTACTAATTCAATGACGGTACTAGGAAAGCCCGCATTGAAAGAAGCGACTTGTTGTGGAATGTAGCCAATGCTGATTTTTTCACCAGCACTATTTTTTTTAGCGACCGTAATTTTGCCACTTGTTGGTTTTAATAACCCTAAGGTACTTTTGATCAGCGTTGACTTGGCAGCGCCATTTTCTCCTGTTAAAATAACGAATTCCCCTGGATCAACATAATAAGAAACATCTTCTAAAACAGGTTCATCATCATAATAGAAGGTTAAATTTTCGACTTCAATATAATGCATAAGTTGGCTCCTTTCTGTTGCCAGATTAATGAATGCTTTTTTGTAAAGCAGCGAGGTTTTCTTTCATGACAGACACATAGTTCTCGCCTGCTTCTTGTTCTTTTTGAGTTAAACTCTCTAAAGGATTCAATACGGCTAATTCGACGCCTGTCTCATCTGCCAATGTTTTGGCTACTTTTGTAGAAGCCGATGCTTCAAAATAGATCACAGAAACATTGTTTGTTTTAATATATTTTTTTAATTCGGCTAAACGACTTGGCGAAGGTTCTTGGTCTGGAGAAATCCCAGCAATCGGTTCTTGGATCAAGTCATATTGTTTTGCCAAATAGCCAAATGCAGCATGTTGCGTCACAAAGGTCCGATTTTTAGCGCCTGCAAACGCAGCTTGGTATTCCTTATCTAGCGCAGTCAATTTTTCCAAATAAGCAGCGGTATTTTTTTCAAATACGGCTTTTTTCTCAGGATATTTTTTGATAAGCGCATCCCGAATCGCTATCACTTCTTTTTGTGCTAACACGGGATCTAACCAGACATGCGGATCCAGTTCGTGGGAATGGTTATGGCCTTCATGACCTTCTTCGCCAGATTCTTCCTCTTCTGTTCCTTGCATCAATTGAATGGATTGACTGGCTTCCACGATTGAAACTTTTTTCGTATCCAAGTTTTCAATAACATTCGGAACCCAAGTTTCTAGCTCTTTACTATTATAAACAAAGACATCCGCATCAGTAATTTTCGCTAAGTCTTTTGCGCTTGGTTCATAATCGTGTGGTTCCGTTCCAGCTGGAATCAACAGCTCAACCTCTCCCTCATCACCAACGACTTGTTTTGCGAAGTCGTACATCGGATAAAAAGTAGTCATTACCGTGAGCTCTTTCTTCTCTTTTGGCGATTGTGTGGTTTGCCCACAACTAGCTAAAAGAAAAGCACTGATTGCTAAAGTAACGCCGATTATCAAACGGCGGTAGATTTTCGTCATGTTCTGTCCTCTTTTCGATTTACCTATTATAAACCGTAATATTTACGATTTGCCAGGAATAATGTACCAAATGGATCACGGGACGTCAAGGAATAAATTAAAAAAAACAACAGAGCGTGGGACAAAAAACCCAAAGTGATTTTTGTCCCACGCTCTGTTGTTTTTATTTATTTCAATGTCCGAACCAAATAAACTTCTTCGCAAAAGCCTTTGAGTCCATTATAAATCCGTTGTGCTCGCGTTTTCTTTTCACATAAAGCAAAGACTGTCGGTCCACTGCCGCTCATCAACGCTGCATCAGCGCCGTACTTCAGCATGCGATCCTTGATTTGTTGCACGATCGGATGTCTGGCAATCGTGACACTTTCCAACGCATTGCCGACCGTCTGGGTCATCCCAGTATAATCACCATTTTCAATAGCTATTCTTAGTCCAGCAATATCTGGATGGTGCAATTCATCTACCGCTAAATCATTAAAAACAGTACTAGTGGATACACTAATTCTTGGTTTTACTAACACAATCCAACATTGAGGCATGGTCGGTAATGTTTCAATTTTCTCCCCACGTCCGTTTGCAAAGGCTGTTCCGCCCCTTAAACAATAAGGAACATCCATACCAATTTGGCTGCCAATTTCACAGAGTTCGTCCATCGTCAACCCCAGATTCCACAGTTTGTTCAAGCCTCGTAATGCTGCGGCACAGTCACTGCTACCCCCTGCTAAACCAGCTGCCACAGGGATACGTTTTTCAATATATATTTTAATTCCTTTATGAATATTATAGGTACGCTTTAATAAGTCAACTGCTTGATAGACATGATTCCGTCGATCCACGGGTAAAAAAGAGCTGTCCGTTTCAATACGAATGATGTCTTCTTCTAGATTTTCAAAAGTTAAATGATCGGCTAAATCTACACTTGCAAAAATAGATTCAACTTCATGATAGCCATCCACACGTTTATGCAGAACATCTAACCCAAGATTAATTTTCGCAGGAGCTCGTTCGATTATTTCCATCGGTTCCCTGATTCACCTTCCTTAATCTTTTGTCTACCAACATTTTAATCTTTTAGATTCTATCATATGTCCATGAAGAAGTACACCGAAGATTGCTCTTTCTCTGACGACAGATGGCTGAAATTAAAAAGAGCTTAGGAACGAAGGGCTCTTCCTTCACTCCTAAGCGGACTTTCTAAATTATACGGCTTGACCGATGAATTCGATTTCAACGGTGCGTGTTAAAACATCTGAATAGCTGTAAGATACACGTTCAAATGAGTTCTCGTCTGGATCCAAGTCAACAACAAAAACAGATGGATAAGTCTCCGTTAAGATTCCTTTACGTTCTGTTTGGCGCTTTCTTCCAGTCTGAGCAACTAACATAATTTCACTGCCGATACGGCCTTCCAAATCTTTCTTAATTGACGATAACGTTGTTGGCATTGCATTCACCTCGAGAAACATTATATCACTTTTTTTAAAAAATTTCAAGTTTATCATACTAGAAGTCTGTTTGCAACTACTTTTGCTCGACAAACCGGCTGTTTTGTCGAATTTTTATTCATTTTCTAATGTATATTTCATTTTTGCTTTGGCACGATCATAGGCACTTCGGACAGCTGAAAAAGTTCCCCCACGTACTTTAGCAATTTCTTCTAACGTGTAGCCTTTTAAGTATGCGTTTAAAATTTGTTGTTCCAACGAGGAAAGACGTGTCGGAAAAGCTGCCAATTTTTCTTGAATCATTAATTGACCTAATGGGTCGGTAGCCGCTGTCCCCAAATAGTCCACTAACTCTTCACCAGCGCTTTCTAATCGTTGTTCCAGAGAAATAGACAAGGTATCTGTTCGCCGCTTATAGGCGCATTGATGGCGAATTAAGCTATGTACGTGATTTTCAAAATTTCGTTTAAAAAACTTTCCTAATGATGCTTGTTTTTCTGAATCAAATCGTTCTAACGTCCGAAAGAAGACAATTCGCCCTTCTTGAAGCCAGTCCTCAGTATCATAATCTTTTAAATAGTATTTTTTCATGCACTTATAAATCACTGGCTGATATTGCCCATATAAGGCTTGAAATTGTTCTTGGTCTCCTGCTAATGCTTGTTGAATCTGTTCTAACATAAAAAGCCCTCCTTTTCGATAAACGTATCGAATGATTTAGGAGAGCATAGCATGTTAGAAATTTATGACTTAAGCGAACATTTGTTTAATCTTTTTTTTGAGACAATTCTTCTAGCTTCTCAGAAAGTTTTGATAACTGCTCCACGTTCCATGGAGAATTTCGACGAAATTGCTGGAAATGGATATCTGTTGCATGAATGGCAATCGTCTTTTCTGTTTTCTGGACAGCTTTGTAAAGTTCATTGGCCGAAGTCCGCAATGCACCTTGTGAAAAGACCACCCATTGTTCAGCCAAATCACTCGTTGCGACTGTTACTTGCGTTAAACGATCATTTTTTTCACCAGCTAGACGTTCAATATAACTATCTGCTGTTTCATCTTCTTTGGTGAAAACCACGGTCAAAAGGTACTTTTTGTACGTTTGCTGAATACCTGGGACTAATTGGGCATCAAAGACCACAATGATTTCCAACCCTTCATATTTGGCATAATTGGACAGACGACTAAGAAGCAGTTCACGCGCATCCTCTAAACGCTCTTGCTTTTTCAACTGGACCAATTCTGGCCAAGCACCAATCATATTATAGCCATCAACGATTAACAATTGTTTTTTCATACAATCGCCTGCTTCTATAATGGGTTGCGGCCACGATAGACTTCATACATTAGCAAGCCTGCAGCCACACCAGCGTTTAAGCTTTGAACGTGTCCAGTCATTGGAATCGTTAATAATTCATCCACTTCTTTATGAAGACCTTGACTCATGCCACGACCTTCATTTCCGATGATTAAGGCAATTGCGCCTTGTGTATTCCAGCGACGATAATCCGTCCCAGACATATCTGTACCAAAAATCCAAAATTGATTCTCTTTTAGCGTTGCAATACTTTGCGCTAGATTCGTTACACGAGCCACTGGAATATGTTCCACGGCCCCTGTTGATGCTTTGGTTACGGTTGGTGTAATTCCCACTGCACGATGTTTCGGAATGATAATACCGTCCACGCCTGTCGCATCAGCAGTTCGCAAAATTGAGCCAAAGTTATGTGGGTCCTCTAGACTGTCTAAAATTAGGAAAAATGGTGTTGCTGTCTTTTCTTTTGTTTGTTCCAATAATTCTTCTAAAGTTAAATATTGATACGCCGTGATTGCTAAAACCATGCCTTGATGCACGCCGTAATCACTCATCGTATCTAATTTTGCTTTAGGCACCCATTTGACTGGAACAGCCTGTTCTTTCGCTGCTTGTTTTAATTGCTCAATTTTCTCGCCACGAGCATCTTCTTGTAAAAACAATTTATTCCCGCGTCCTTGCTGCAACGCCTCAACAGTGGCATGGAAACCAAAGACAAAGTTATCTGCTAGCTCTTCTGAGGTTCCATCAGCACCTGCTGTCGCTGGTCGTGGGTTCCGTTCTTTTGAACGCTTATCTGAACGTTCTGGACGTTTCTTACCTTTTTTAAAAGGACGAGATTTTTCATTTTTCATTGGTTTCACCTACTTTCTTGATACACCAGTTAATTAATTCTTCTAAACGTTCTTTTTGTTGTGTTAAATGTAAATAACCCATCAAGGATTCGAAACCGGTCGCTACCCGATAGGTCGTCACATCAGCATTTTTGGCAAAGGTGTGACTTTTAGCATTCCGACCGCGTTTGTACATCACTTCTTCTTCCTCCGTTAGCATTTCTCCCGCTAACATCGCTTGCATTAAGCTTGCTTGGGCTTTTGCTGACACGTAGTGTGTCGCCATGCGATGCAAAACATTCGGTTTCGTTTGTCCCAAGGAAACTAAATAATCACGAATGTAAATTTCATAAATCGCATCGCCAACATAGGCCAAAGCTAAACCGTTTAATTGTTTGTAATCTCTCATTCACTTCTTCTCCATCTCGTTCCTTGCGGAGTATCTTCTAAAACAATGCCTTGTTCTTTTAATAAATCGCGGATTTCATCACTTCGGGCAAAATCACGGTCTTTCCGTGCTTGGTTCCGTTCTTCAATTAACGCATCGACTTGTGCATCCACTAATTCTTCGTTTTTAAAGAATAAACCAAAAATAGCTAACCAGCCACTGAAAAGCTTATCCATCGCCACTAGAACTGGTTCCGAAACTGTCGCTTGTTCACTGTACTGATTCATCATCTTCGCTAATTCATAAACGACCGTAATCCCGTTAGCTGCATTGAAATCATCGTCCATTTCCGTAATAAAACGTTGTTCTAATTCGTTTAATTGAGCCAAATAGTGTTCATCCTCTGGCAAACTTGCGACCGCATCTGCTTGTCTAAAACGTAAATTTTCAAACGCATTTTTCAATTTTTGATAATTGGCTGCTGCCTCTTTTAGAGTGCTTTCGCTATAACGAATCGGGCGACGGTACTGGGTAGTGGACATAAAGAAACGTAAAATTTGCGGATCCACTTTTTGAATCATTTCATGAACAGTAATGAAGTTACCTAGGGATTTGCTCATTTTTTCATCGTCTTCACCAATTGTGACATAGCCGTTATGCATCCAGTAATTGGCAAAGGTATGACCTGTTTTGGCTTCGCTCTGTGCAATTTCATTCTCATGATGTGGAAATTCTAAATCTTGTCCACCGCCATGAATATCAATCGTCTCTCCCAAGTGTTTTGTCGCCATGACAGAGCATTCAATATGCCAGCCGGGACGTCCTTTCCCCCAAGTAGAATCCCAAGAAATTTCATCTTCTTTGGCACTTTTCCAAAGAGCAAAATCCAATGGGTCTTCTTTTAATTGTTGTTCAACGCCAGTTCGTTGACTTGCTCCTACTTCTAATTCATCAATCGATTGATGGCTTAATTTACCATAATTAGGGAATTTACGGGTGCGATAATACACATCACCTGCGACCTCATAAGCAAAACCTTTTTCAATTAAAACGTCGATAAAAGCTAAGATATCAGGCATGTGGTCCATCACCCGGGGATGTAGCGTTGCTGGTTGAACATTCAATGCTTGCGTGTCTTCTTCAAAGGCTTTGATAAAACGCTCCGCCACTTCCGGCGCAGTAATTTTCAATTCTTTAGCTGCCTTGATAATTTTATCATCGACATCTGTAAAGTTCGAGACATAATTCACTTCATACCCACGATATTCAAAATAACGACGAATTGTATCAAAGGCGATCGCACTGCGCGCATTACCGATATGGATATAGTTATACACGGTTGGTCCGCAGACATACATCCGAACTTTATGCGCCTCAATTGGCGTAAATACTTCTTTTTCTCTGGTCAATGTATTATAAATTTTAATCATGCCCTTTTTCCACCTTTCTTCCATTTAGACGAACGACTTTCGCAGGCACACCCACAGCTGTAGCATCTGCTGGGATGTCTGAAATAACAACAGCACCCGCCCCAATTTTTGAACGTTCACCAATCACTACTGGCCCTAAAATTTGAGCTCGTGCCGAAATCATCGCTCCTTTTTTCACTGTTGGATGGCGTTTACCCGTATCACGACCGGTCCCACCTAACGTCACTCCGTGAAACAAAACAACATCTTCTTCTATTTCCGCTGTTTCCCCAATCACAATGCCCATGCCGTGATCGATAAAAACCCCCGCACCAATTGTGGCTCCTGGATGAATTTCTACGCCCGTTATGAAACGCCAAAATTGTGCATGAATCTTCGCCAACAAAAACAACTGATGCCTATATAAGAAATGAGACAAGCGATGCCAAAACAGGGCGTGCAAGCCAGGATACGTTAAAAGAACTTCTAGTGTAGTCCGCGCTGCAGGATCGTTTCTTTTAACAGCTGCGACGCTACGTTTCAACCAACTCATAGGGTGAACTCCTTTCTATTATACAAAAATAAAAAACGTCTTTTAAGCAACAAAAAAACGTTGCTTAAAAGACGCCCATGCGTGGTTCCACTTTTCTTCACAAGAACTAGCTCTTGCCTCGATACAGTTAACGCCTGCCGACGTCTTCGGTTACTTTTTTCACCGAAGCCACTCATAGATGCATTTCGACAAAAGATGCTCGCTGTTCTCACCACCCACAGCGTCTCTGAAATCCATCTGATTGTCTACTTCTTCTATTCTTTGTGTTTTTATAACACTTTATTTAAATGATCTAATGCTTTTTCTTTGCCTAATAATTCGATGGTTTCGCCTAATTCAGGACCATGCATTTGTCCAGAAACAGCAATTCGAATTGGCATAAACAAGTTTTTGCCTTTAACGCCGGTTTCTTTTTGGACGGCTTTAATCGCTGCTTTAATACTTGGCACATCGAAAACGTCCAAGGCTTCTAATTGTTCTTTAAACGCCTGTAACACAGTTGGCACTGTTTCTCCTTGCAAGAATTCTTTCGCAGCATCATCTAAAACTGGATGTTCATTAAAGAACAAGTTTGATAGTTCCACAATTTCAGCTGCATAACTCATTTGTGGTTGATACAAGCTAACTAATTGTTTTAACCATTCGATTTTTTCAGGAGATGGATTTTCTTCAACACGACCGTCAGCGACTAAATAAGGAATACACATATCTGTTAGTTCACTTAAGTCCATTTGTTTCATGTATTGATTGTTAATCCATTCTAATTTTTTCGCATCAAAGGCCGCTGGTGACTTGCTTAAGCGTTGTTCATCAAACAATTTAATCAAGTCTTCTTGTGAGAAGATTTCTTCTTCGCCAACAGGAGACCATCCTAGTAAAGCAATAAAGTTGAACATGGCTTCTGGTAAGTAACCTAATTCACGGTATTGTTCAATAAATTGTAAAATTGTTTCATCACGTTTGCTCAATTTTTTGCCAGTTTCTGAATTAATGATTAAGGTCATATGGCCAAAGACAGGTGGTGTCCATTCAAACGCTTCGTAAATCATTAATTGTTTTGGTGTGTTCGCAATGTGATCATCGCCACGTAAAACGTGAGAAATTTTCATTAAGTGATCATCTACTGCAACGGCAAAGTTATACGTTGGCATCCCATCGCGTTTTTGGATGACAAAATCGCCACCAATGTTATCTGACTCAAAAGTAATTTCACCTTTCACGATGTCATCAAATTTGTATTCTGTATTACGTGGCACACGGAAACGAATCACTGGTTCTAGACCAGCCGCTTCTTTGGCTGCTTGTTCAGAAGGTGTTAAATTCGCACAAGTGCCTGCGTAGTGAGGCATTTCCCCACGAGCTTGTTGTGCTTCACGTTCTGCTTCTAATTCTTCTGGCGTACAATAACACTTATACGCACGATTGCTACTTAATAATTGATCAATCAATGGTTGGTAAATTTCTTTACGTTCTGATTGACGATATGGACCATATTCTCCCGGATGAGCAGGTGATTCATCCCATTCCATCCCTAACCATGCTAAGTTTTCCAACTGACTTTTCTCGCCGTCTTCGATGTTCCGTTTTTGGTCGGTATCCTCGATACGAATGATAAATTCTCCGTCATTGTGGCGGGCAAATAAGTAGTTAAATAATGCTGTTCTTGCATTCCCAATGTGCAAGTGTCCAGTTGGACTTGGTGCGTAACGCACACGAACTTTCGTCATGTTCATTCCTCTTTCCATTTTTTAAAAACAGACGGTTTAACGTCGTTTTCAGTTATTTTTCCAATAAAGCAACGGCAATTGCGCCGATTCCTTCTTTTTTACCAACAAAGCCCATCGTTTCCATGGTCGTTGCCTTAATGTTCACTTGTGTGACCGCTAAGTGGCAACTCGCGGCTAGATTCTTTTTCATCTCTGCCAAGTATGGGCTCATCTTTGGCTCTTCCGCTAAAATTGTACAATCAATATTGCCAATAGTAAAGCCCGACCGCCCAACTTTTTCATTTACTTTTTTTAATAAGTTTACAGAATTCGCATTTTTGAACTGCGGATCGGTTTCGGGAAACAGTTGCCCAATATCACCCAGACCAGCGGCACCAAGGATTGCATCAATAATTGCATGTGTTAAAACATCGGCATCTGAGTGACCTAACAGACCTTTTTCATAAGGAAGAGTAACCCCACCAATAATTAAAGGTCGTTGCGGAACTAATTGATGAACATCAAAACCTTGACCGATTCGAATCATACTAAGTCCTCGCTTTGCTTAATTTTTATCGTTTTTAGGATGGTTATCCTTGCGATCATTAATCCCGCGACCCGCATGCGCCGGTTTGGCAAAAATCATACGCCCAGCTGCGGTTTGTAAAGCACTTGTAACGACCACTTCGATTTGCTCATTCATGTAATGCTGGCCATCTTCAACCACAACCATTGTGCCATCATCTAAGTAAGCGACCCCTTGTTGACGCTCTGTTCCGGCTTTTACAACCATCACATTCATCGTTTCACCTGGAATCACCACTGGTTTCACAGCATTAGCTAAAGCATTAATGTTTAAAACAGGCACATTTTGAAATTCAGAGACTTTGTTTAAGTTGTAGTCATTGGTCACAACCACGCCATCTAATAATTTTGCTAATTTGATTAATTTACTGTCTACTTCAGAGATATCCTCGAAATCTCCGTCATACATTTCAACGGAGATACCTTCTTCTTTTTGTAAAGCATTTAAAATATCTAAGCCACGACGACCTCTCACCCGTTTTAAACTGTCTCCAGAATCAGCAATGTATTGTAATTCATATAAAACAAAGTTAGGGATGAGCAAAACACCTTCTAAAAAGCCTGTTTTAGCGATATCGTAGATTCTGCCATCAATGATGACACTAGTGTCTAAAATTTTGTATTTATGGAAGTTGTCTTCCACTTTACGTTCCAACATTTGTCCTTCGGTGTCTTCCGTATTTGCTTTCTTTTGGCGAGGTGTAAAAACTTTTTTCCACTCCTCAATCCGTGTTGTTCCCATTCGGAAACCTAAGTAACCCAGAATAATCATAACTAGAATTGGCAGTAAACTATTCACGACAGGAATTTGTAAGTTGTACATTGGAATGGAGATAATGACGCCAATTGTTAAACCAATGATGGCACCAATACTTCCAAATAATAAATAGGTTAAACTCATTTCATTTAAAGCTGCTTCGATTTTTTTGACAGCGGAAACAATATACTTTGCTAACCCTAAAGATAAAATAAAGAAAATAATTGCACCGATTAATCCGTTCGTAAAGTTATTGTTTAACCAACTGTTATTGCCTTGCTTAGCCATTTCCCAAGCCATTGGGAAAAGAGAAATTCCTAAACTTGCACCAGCAATGATCATCAGCAACGTGATGATTCGTTTTTGCATATAGCCATCCTCCTCGTTTATTTAATAAAGACGTCTAGTGTTGTGGGGCGTACAAAAATCATACGCCACCAACAACCTAAACGGATTATTTCTACTTTCATTATTTAAAAACTTTTCTTAACGTTTCACCAATTGTTGAAACGCCAATAATTTCAATCCCTTCAGGCGCTTCCCAGCCACCAAGGTTATTTTTAGGGACATAGACTTTTGTAAAGCCTAGTTTTTGCGCTTCACGCACTCGTTGTTCAATACTATTCACGCGGCGAATTTCACCAGTTAAACCAATCTCACCAATGAAACATTCCGAAGATGAGGTTCCTTTTTCTTTATAGCTAGAAGCAATACTGATTGCTAACGCTAAATCAATAGCTGGTTCATTAATTTTGACTCCACCAGCCGCTTTTAGATACGCATCCTGGTTTTGTAACAAAAGGCCTGCCCGTTTTTCTAAAACCGCCATGATTAAAGAAACGCGATTAAAGTCCAACCCGGTGGTCGTTCGCTTGGCATTGCCAAACATCGTTGGGGTAACTAACGCTTGGATTTCCACCAAAATGGGGCGTGAACCTTCCATTGCTACCACAATTGAAGATCCGGTGGCTCCTTCTAAACGTTCTTCTAAAAAGACCTGAGAAGGATTCATAACTTCAACCAATCCATGTGTCTGCATTTCAAAAATACCAATCTCATTCGTTGAGCCAAACCGATTTTTGACAGCCCGTAAGATTCTAAAGGTGTGATGCTTATCTCCTTCAAAATAAAGAACCGTGTCTACCATATGTTCCAACATCCGTGGCCCTGCGATAGACCCTTCCTTCGTTACGTGTCCGACAATAAAAATGGCAATCCCATTCGTTTTTGCCAGTTTCAATAATTCGGCAGTTGTTTCTCGGACTTGACTGACACTACCAGCAACGCTGGTAACATCTGGCTGCGTCATTGTTTGAATCGAGTCAATAATGACATAATCTGGTTCTAATTTTTCAATGGCTCGTGATATTTCGTGCATATCTGTTTCTGCGTATAAGTAAAATGTCTCGTTGACGGTGCCTAGACGCTCCGCTCGTAATTTAATTTGCTCAGCACTTTCTTCACCAGAAACATATAAAACCGTGCCACCTGTGGCTGCTAATTGTTGCGATACTTGTAAGAGCAATGTTGACTTACCTATTCCGGGATCGCCACCGATTAAAACTAATGAACCTGGAACAACGCCACCACCTAAAACCCGATTCAGCTCCACTAATTCAGTTTTTACACGTGGCTCTTTTTTAGGTACGACTTCAGATAGCCGTTGTGGTTGTGTCTTTTTACCAGTCAAACTTACTCTAGCACGACGATCAGAAGTATCTTGAATAACCTCTTCCACCATCGAATTCCATTGTCCACAATTAGGACAGCGGCCGAGATATTTTGGAGACACATACCCACAGCTTTGACATTCAAATTGAACTTTTGCTTTTTTTGCCATGTAGAATCTCCTTATCTGTTGTTTATTTTAACATTTATTAAATGGTTTGAATAACGTTGCCTACTGAAAAAATGGGCTTTATTTTTGTCCCGACGAACCAAAACCGCCCGTTCTTTCTGCCTCGACTTGGTCATCATCCGCTAATAAAAACGGCTTAAAAATCCCTTGGCCAATTCGTTCACCTTTTTCAATGACAACATCTTCATATCCAAAGTTTAAAAATTGGAACATGATATGTCCTTCGTTATTCTCGTTATTATAATAATCACTGTCAATGACTCCGACACCATTCGCTAAAAGTAGGAACCGTTTTAGCGGATTCGAAGAACGACTCACCAATTCTAAATATTCAGAATCAGGCATATACGCCTTAATTCCTGTTTTAACTAAAATTGGTTTGGGATTTTCTCCAGCTTGTTGTAACTTCCAAAGACTTGGTACAACGACCGTTTCGGCTGCTTGAAAATCATACCCCGCGGCACCTTTTGTTGCTCGTTGTGGGACACTCAAGCCCTCTTCTTGATACTTAGAAATAATCTCAAAACCACGTTGTTTCATATTCATTCTCCCCTACTGTCTAAACTACTCCTATTTTACCATAATCTCTGATACTCTGGTTGTTTTTAGTAAGTTTCTCATTTCTAAAAGCCCAGTTAATCTAGACTACGCAAAAAAGAGGAGAATTTTTGTTTATTTTCCTTCTTTTAGTCTATCATCTTCTCTTAAAATAAACAGACCAAATCCCAAAAAGTCCCAAGATTCCCTCAAAAAGTTCACACTTTCATTAAACTTTCTTTACTATTCATTATTTAGCACTTTCTAGTAGCCGCTGATTTTGTTATAATGAGTGTCAAATTTTACTGTAAAAAGAAACGAGGCACTTATGAGAAACAAACTCCAACAGGCCAAACGAATTGTGATCAAAGTCGGAACCAGTTCTCTGATTTATCCCAATGGCAATATTAACTTAAAAGCAATTGATCAATTAGCCTTTACTTTGAGTGATTTAAGCAACCAAGGCAAAGAAATTATTTTAGTTTCTTCTGGCGCAATTGGTGTCGGACTGAATAAATTAAATCTATCTGTGCGCCCAACGACAATTCCAGAACAACAGGCAGTCGCTGCAGTCGGACAAGCAGAATTAATGAACATTTATAATCAGCGGTTTTCAACCTATAGCCAACAAATGGCACAAGTTTTATTAACACGTGATGTTATTGAATACCCTGAAAGTCGCAATAATGTTACCAATACTTTTGAACAACTGTTAAAAATGAATATTATTCCTATCGTCAATGAAAATGATACTGTCGCAATTGAAGAATTGGATCACTTAACCAAGTTCGGGGATAACGATCAATTGTCAGCCATTGTCTGCCAAATTGTTCAAGCTGACTTGTTAGTTATGTTATCAGATATTGATGGTTTCTTTTCAGATAACCCTACTGTCAACAAAGAAGCCACGTTATTTTCTGAAATCAATGAAATTAATGAAGACTTGTTCCAATTAGCCGGTGGTAAGGGGAGCCGCTTTGGCACTGGTGGGATGTCTAGTAAATTAAAAGCCGCTGAACGTGTGTTAGCTAATCAACAGGCGATGATTTTAGCAAACGGAAAACAACCAAAAATCATCTTTGAAATTTTAGAAGGAAAAGATATCGGTACGTTATTTATTAAAGGAGGGCATGAAAGTGACTGATTTAAAGCAACTAGGGCAACAAGCTAAAGAAGCCTCTTATACGCTAGGCTTGATGGATACTCGTCAAAAAAATACTTTGTTAAACAAAATGGCCGCAGCCATTGAAGCCAATGCGCCCCGCATTTTACAAGCAAACGCATTAGATTTAGAGCAAGCCGCTACCCACGGAATTTCTGAAACAATGCAAGACCGCTTACGTTTAACAGAAGAACGGATCACAGCGATGGCCGAGGGCATACGTCAAGTCGCTACTTTACCCGATCCAATTGGGGAAGTAGATAAAATGTGGCGCAATGAAGCGGGGCTGTTAATTGGGCAACAACGCGTGCCTTTAGGTGTTATTGGGATTATTTATGAATCACGGCCAAACGTGACAACAGATGCCGCTAGCCTTTGTTTCAAATCGGGAAATGCTGTTATTCTTCGAGGCGGAAAAGAAGCGTTTCATTCCAATCAGATATTGGTGACAATTTTACAAGAAGCGCTAATACAAGAAGCCGTTTCTCCCCATCTCATTCAATTTGTTGATGATACTTCTAGAGAAACAGCCCAACAACTTATGCGCTTAAATGACTACTTGGATGTCCTCATTCCACGTGGCGGCGCCAACTTAATCAAAACTGTTTTGACGACGGCCACTGTTCCTGTTATTGAAACGGGCACGGGCAATTGTCATATTTACGTGGACAAAGACGCCCAGTTAACAATGGCAACTGAAATTATTGTCAATGCTAAATGTCAACGCCCTTCTGTCTGTAACGCCGCCGAAACGTTATTAATTCATCAAGAAGTGGCTGAAGCCTTTTTACCAACAATTGAAAAAGCCTTGAAGGAGTTTCACGTGGAACTTCGAGCAGATGAACGTGCGTTAGCAATTTTTGAAGAAGCCATTCCAGCGACTGAACAAGATTGGGAAACGGAATTTCTCGACTTTATCTTAGCAGTGAAAGTCGTTGATTCTTTAGACGAAGCCATCCAGCATATTAATCGCTACAATACAAAACATTCTGAAAGTATTATTAGTGATAATTACTTTGCCACACAACAATTTTTACAACAAGTGGATGCAGCCGCTGTTTATGCGAATGCTTCAACTCGTTTCACGGACGGTTTTGAATTTGGATTTGGCGCCGAAATCGGTATTAGTACGCAAAAATTACATGCCCGTGGACCTATGGGCTTAGCAGAGCTTACTTCGACAAAATATGTTATTTATGGAAATGGGCAAGCACGTTCTTAGAAAGAAAAACCCTTGATTTAAAAATTAAGGGTTTTTCTTTCTCTTCTCCAATGTGCCTTTTTACACATGGAATTGTTCACAGTCCCACAATCTATTCTTGATATTTTTTTTGAATCCTCATTATACTTTCTACATACGCTTGTTTCACTTGGACTGGCTCTAAAATTGTTACTTCTTCACCAAAGCCCATAAAATAGTTGGCTAAAAATTGTGTTTCTGTTGGATGAATCTGTCCAACTAAAAAACACTGCGTGGGCGTTTCTTCCAACTGAATATTGTCAAAGCGATGTTTATAAAAAAATTCTTTGCCCTTTTCTGTAATGATTGCTTTAAATGGAATCGTACGTGCCGTCGTTTGTTGATGGCGATACGATTCTTTCAATTCTTCAGTCGTAAAATCCAGTGTTTGGTTTAACTGCTGAATAGCCTCCATAAAATCACAGCGGTAAGTACGCCAAGCCTTTTTAGTCACATCATAGCCTGAACAATACCAATACCCTTCTAAAATAGTTAACCGGGTTGGTAAGATTTTTTTCGTTGTTGCTTCATATCTGGTATAGTTAAACTGAATTACTTGTTGCGCCAAAATACAATGAAACAGCTGCTCTAAATTGCCTGGTGCTTCTACTTGTTCAATTCCTTCGTAATAGACGACCTTACTCATTTGACTAATTTTAAATTGGGTTGGTTCATCTAAAGAATGCAATAATTTTTGCTTAATTTGCTGATAGGAATGACCAAACGGTGACTCTGCGACTAATTTCAGTAATTGTAACGAAAAAAAGATCGCTAACACTTCATTTTCGTTAAAATAAATCGGCGGCAACAACGGTTTGTTTAAAACTCGATAGCCACCATAACGACCATTCTCCACATATAGCGGCACGCCTAAATTTTCCAAAGCTTCAATATCCCGCAAAGCTGTGCTTTTAGAAATCCCAAAAGTTTTCATTAACTGATTTAAATTAAACTGAGGATGGGTTCTCAAGAAAAAAAGTTCCTGATTTAAACGTTCTGATTTTTTCATTTTCCCCTCCATCGGTGTCACTTTTTGACACCTTTTATTGTTATGCTTATCTTATCAATCTTAGGAGGTTCAAACAATGAAAAAAACACAATTTGCCCTTTTTATGGTCTTAAACGGACGAGCAACGGAAGCCTTGACGTTTTACCAAGAAGCCTTTGCTGGTGATATTCTTTTTAAAATTACTAATCAAGAATTTAAAGAGCGTTTAAATCCTTCTTTGACCATTCCCGCTGGCGAAGAACACTGGCTTTCTCACTCGATTTTACAAATGGACACTTTTCAATTACAACTAGCTGATAATCCTTTGTTTGCAGGAATGAATACCACGCCCACAGAACAATTGACCCTAAGCTTAACCGTCAATAGCCGTCACTCTGCCAAAACAATTTTTGAAAAACTCACGCGCCATCCCGAATCCTGTATTATCCAAGAACCAATTGAAAATGAATTTGCAACATTTTATGCGATTGTGAAAGATCCTTTTGGTTTAGTCACTCAAATTACTCAAGAAAAACAAGCAGATCCTACCAAGAAAGGACGTTAGCCGAAGAATGCGAACCTATGAATCAAAAGAAGCCTTGATTGAGGCCATTCAAATAGCTTCACAAAAATATTTAGCTGAATTTGCAGAAATTCCTGAAACACTTAAAGATCACCGAATTGAAACAGTAGCTAAAACACCTTCAGAGAACTTAGCCTATCAATTAGGTTGGCTCAACTTGCTGCTTTCTTGGGAAGAACAAGAACAACGTGGTCTGACCGTTCAAACGCCAGCTGAAGGTTATAAATGGAATCAACTGGGCGCTCTCTATCAATCATTTTATCAAACCTATGGACAAATGAGTTTAGAAAGTCAGCTGATTGCGTTGCAAGACACCTTAGAAAAATTACTTCATTGGATTGACTCGCTTTCCGAAGACGAATTATTTTTACCTCAACAACGGGCTTGGGCGACCACCAAAGCACAATGGCCTCTTTGGAAATGGATTCACATTAATAGCGTTGCCCCTTTTACTAGTTTCCGAACGCAAATTCGCAAATGGAAAAAAGCGTGTCTTTAAAAAGTTATCCACATTTTTTCAAAAAAAGCTTGACAAGCATTTTTAAATTCTCCACAGAAAACTTTGTGGATGAAATTTCTTATTTTTTCCAAAAAACTTTTCCACAATGCTTATTTGTTCGACATTAAATCTTTGTAAATTCTAGAAAAAAGAAGATGAAAACGTTGTTTTAATAACGTTTTCATCTTCTTTCAACTTTAGGGATTCCTTTACTTTTAGCAAGCAGGACTTCTGAACTTGCGTCTATTTTTTTTAGCAACTCGAAAACTTATCCTTGTGGATAAACCGAGATAAAAAGCTTTTTTGTGGTTTTCAACAGAGTTATGCACAAAGTTATCCACAGGGAGTTTTCAGCAATTTTTCGGAGAATATTCGTCTTTTGATGTGGTGATTGGAAAATCGACTTCATATAACCGTTTGAGAGTCTTTTAATCTCTTGCTAAAAGCTAGCTTGAGTGTAGGAAAATCGTTCCCCCCCCACCCTTAGGATCCTAATAAAATTTTAAAGTTTTTCTTCTATTGGTACATCAAATAAAGAGTATGATAAACTATAGGTACTTTCGAAAAATCAGGTGAGGTTATTTATGAAAAATAAAAGTAGGCAGTTTTTAAAAAACAACTGGCCTTATATGTTAGCCAGTTTCTTCATTCCATTTTTAATTATGGCAATTATCTATTTGAGTATTGGGATTTATCCAGGAAGTAGTCGCAGTGTTTTAGCCAGCGATGCCTTTTCTCAATTTTCAAATTTTCACGCAAGCTTTAACAATGTTCTTCATGGAAAACAAAGTCTTTTCTATACGTGGAATGCTTCTTTGGGACTAAACTACTTGTCCTTAATTTCCTATTATCTTGGTGGCTTATTTACGCCGCTTGTCTTTTTCTTTAACAATCAAAACATGCCTGATGCGCTCTATTTCCTAACGTTGTTGAAAATTGGGAGTGCTGGCTTGAGTTTTTGGTTCTTGGCAAAACAAACCTTTAAGATTCCTAAATGGTCCCATGTGACTTTAAGTGTGTCTTATGCGCTAATGTCCTTCATTGTGGCCCATTCAGAATTAATTATGTGGCTGGATGCCTTTATTTATCTGCCACTCGTAATTTTAGGAATTCATCGTTTAATGGACCAACGAAAACCGACATTATTGTTTGTCAGTTATTTCTTGCTTTTCATTACAAATTATTATTTTGGCTTTATGATTGGGTTGTTTTCCTTCCTGTACTATTTTGCACGAACGTTTACAGACTGGCAACGATATAAATCTCGAATCGTTGCGTATTTTACTACTTCTCTTTTAGCTGGTGGAGCATCCATGATTATGGTTTTACCTGCTGTCTTAGATTTACGAACCAATGGTGAAACTCTTTCTGAAATTACAACCTTTAAAACAGAAGCGACTGCCTTTTTAGATATTATTATGAAAAATATGATTGGCGTTTACGATACAACCAAATATGGGTCCATTCCTTTTATTTACATTGGGTTGTTGCCTTTGATTTTTTGTCTCTTCTATTTCGTTACGAAAGAAGTTCCATTGAAAAACAAACTACTTTTTGGCAGTTTGTTTGTCCTATTGATTGCTAGCTTTTACATCACGCCCTTAAATTTATTCTGGCACGGCATGCATGCGCCGAACATGTTTCTTTTCCGCTATAGTTTCCTCTTTTCATTCCTAGTTATTTTGCTTGCTGGTTATGGTTGGGAGAAATTTGAAAAGGATGATCTCGGCATCTTAAGCGGCTTGATTTTGATTCTTTTAGCAATTTTTGCTCTTGCAATGGGCACAAAAGGTGCTACTAGTTATACGTATGTGACTTTAACCTCTTTCGTATTAACGGCAACTTTTTTACTATTATACTTTTTCGGAATTGCTTTTTATCAATTGAAAAAAGCGCCTATGCAATACTTAGTGATTTTGTTATTGCTGCTCGTTTCTGGTGAAGCAATCATTAATACACGGGCGATGGTCACTGGTATTTTAGATGATTGGAACTACGCATCACGCAGCTTGTATTCTGAGCCTTATCCTGACTTAAAAAATCTAGTCGATCAAACAAAAAAAGAAAATGATACCTTTTACCGCTTGGAAAATTTAAATGGTGTTTCGGCCAATGACGGCATTAACTATGGCTACAGTGGCATTAGCATGTTTTCTTCCGTGCGGAACCGACATTCTTCAACATACCTAAACGCCTTAGGTTTCCGCTCGCGAGGCACGAATTTAAATATTCGTTACCAAAATAATACCTTGTTAATGGATGCTTTGATGGGCATTAAATACAATATTGCTGAAAACAATCCAATGAAATTCGGCTTTGAGCGACAAGCTGCTGCTGGTAAATATCAGCTTTATCGTAACGAAAATGCTTTGCCGTTAGGATTTTTAGCAGACAAAGAGATTTACAATGTCCGGCAACCTCTCAATGATAATTTAGGTAGTCAAACAAATTTACTAAATGCTTTAGCCAATACCAATGAACGGTATTTTACCTTTTATCAACCAACGATGACGCTTCAAAATAACGTGACAATTACGCAAAATACAGCTGGTGTAACTTTTACGGAGAAACAACATAACGTAGCCAAAGAGATTTCTTATACAGTCAATGTGCCCGCCAATACGCAAGCTTATTTGAGTTTATTCCCAACGGATTTTGCTCAATTGGAAAGTTCCACTGCGACGGTCACCGTGAACGGCTCAAGTCAGCAATCACAAATTGGCATTACTGGCCAATATTATAATTTAGGTTACTATCCCAAAGATACAACTGTTAACTTCAAAGTAAGTTTTTATGGAACCAAAGCAGTAAGTTTTGTTCAGCCGCAAGTGGTTGGTTTAAATACCAATGCATTTGAAAAAGCCATTTCCGCCGTGCAAGAAAAAGGCGTTGATTTAACCACTGGCAAACGCTCTGCTTCAGGTACCTTTACCGCCGACAAAGATCAAGTACTCGTCACTACAATTCCTTATGACAAAGGTTGGCGTGTCAAAATTGATGGCAAAAAAGTTACCCCAAAAGCCTTTAAAGATGCCTTTCTAAGCGTTCCTGTCAGCGCTGGAACCCATACTATTCAGTTCTCTTATTTACCAGAAGGATTGATTCCTGGCATCGTGTTATTCGTTCTATGTACTGGTGGTTTCGTTGCCTACGTAACCTTGATTCCTGCTAGACGAAACCGTAAAAAAGAAGACAAATAAAAAATCACGCGATGGCTAAGTCATCGCGTGATTTTTTTAAATTTCAGTCATTGCTTCTTCCACAAGCGAAACACTTTGATGTCTTCCTTTCGTAATCAACAAGGAAAGTTGCACAAAAGCAAAGAGTACACTGGTCCGCTTAGGATAAGCAAAATAACGAGGTTGCCAACTAGTGACATATTGTTCTTTGCGCTTGCGTGTATCTTGAAACGCATAAATTTGATAACTATACTTGTAAAAAATATTAACAAAGCGTTCTTTTAAGAAAGAGTACTTGCTCTCCCCTACGTTAGCCAACGGCGCCATCCCAATATCAATTAATTGATAGCCCTGCTGTTGATAGGTTTCAATAAAATGAGTGAACAAATATTCTCTAGTAAAAGCAGGTGCGTCTGAACGAATACGTAACAAATCATACGAAATACTTTTGCCTTTTTCCATTTCTTTTCCCGTAATGAAACCGATGACCGTTTGTTTCTGTCTCACCAAGCCCACGCTACTGCATTTCAAGTACTCGGGATCCAACCGTCCACCAATAAAGTAGCGCTCTTTTTGATTCCGTGACCAGTCCGCAGAAACTCGTTCTAACTCTTGATATAAGGCATCACTAATCGTTTCGGGATAAAATTCAAACTGAAAATCCGCTGCTTCTGCTGCTATTTTTTCAGTCACTGTTTCCGTCCAGGCTGTTTGATTCACTGTTGACGGCTCATCAAATTGAATCAAGCCTTCTTCCCCAACTTTCATAAATTCAAAGCCGCAATCGTGAAGATTCATAACATATTCTTCCGAGATACGATAAAAAACTAATTGATAACCTAACAAATCAGCTTGATCCATAAACGCCAGTGTCGCCGCTGTCCATTTCTCTCGTTGCCCAATCGGATCCGCCAAGACAAAGCATTTATTAAACTTCATTTGAAACCCAAAAAGTACTTGATCTTCGCCTTCTTCTTGGTAGTAAAAATGACCATAATCCTTTAAATATAAAAATTGACTGCCTTCGTTGCCACCAAATTTTTCCAAAAAGCGTGTCAACCGCGCTTCCTCAAACCCCTCACCTAAAGTAACAGTTGTTTCGGCTAAATATTGATACAAAAAGAATAAACCAATCAAGGAAATACTTAAACCAATCAATCCGTTAAACCAAACATCATCTGACGGAAACAACAAAAAGTGATTGATAACTTGATTGCCACCAGCTGGTCGTGCGGCGTAATAGCCAGCAACCGCATAACCGATAAACAAGCAGCCAAACAAAATACTATCTACCGTTAAAGCGCCCCATGAATAAACAAACTTTTCACGATAAAATTCTTTACGAGCCAAAATAACCGCCAATAAAATAACAGCATAAACAGCAATTAACTGCCACGAAGTCGTTCGTGCCACCGTATTTACAATACAAAATCCTAGTAAAATAATTGTAGGCCAATAAGCTTTTTTCACTTTCATAGAAATGCCTCGAGCTAAACCTAATAACAAGAATCCTACAAATAAATTCAATGTTTGATCTAAAAAATTAAAAGAAAAGGGAAGTAACACTTGGAATAAACGACTGACATTCGACAAATTCGTCACAGTCGACAATAGAACCATCATAATTCCTGCAAAATATAACGCCGCCACCAAAATAAAATGCGCCACTTTTTGTGAAAATAACCGAGGTAAATTATCAAAAAATTGATTAACTTTCATGCCTGCTTGTTGCAAGAACAAAATAACTCCTGTCATAAAAGGCGTCACATAATAGAACAAACGATAATACAACAACCAGACGACCGCTTGTGATCGATCAATCCCTAATTGTGACAAGCCCAAAATCATTAAGACATCAAACGTTCCCATACCACCAGGAACCATGGTTAACATACCGATTAACGTAGCGATAACAAACATTGGGTAAACAGAAACCATCGAAACTGGCACCTGCATCAAGCGACCTATCATCAAGAAAGCAAACATCCCACCTAGCCATTGACCTAATGAAGCGCCGAATAATAGGAGCACCGCTTTTGGAAAAAATGTTTTAAACAATGTTCGCCGTTTTAAATACGTGAAAAACCAGAGCGCTGGCGCAATCAGGCTGCCCAATAATAACCAAACCCAATATTCACGAAAAACATTTTGGGTTCGAATAAAAAATAAATCAACAAACGCCACAAAAGATAAAATAGATAACCCTGAAATCAAGAACAGAGCAACTTTTGAGACCGTTGCTACAACCTTGCCCCGTGGTACATCTTTTCCGTAAAAATTAATCCGTAGCGTTGCCCCAACCACACCGCCAAAACCCGCTAAGTTATTAATGGTATTGGTGACCCAAGCCGAAGTTAACCAATCCATTCGTTTCATTGGTGGCTTACCTTCTTTTTCCAATAACTTAACGACTACATAGTCATAAAGGAGCATTGGAATAACCCCTAACAGTCCTGCCAAGACCATGCCAATTAAACGCCCCGTACTTTGTTGTTCCATCGTGGAAAAAATATCCGCCCAGGTCATGCCTTGAGCGATATGTGTCACTTGGTTAGCCACGAAAACTAATACAGAACCAAGAAAAATTAGTTTCAATAATAAACTGTGTTCTTTCAACCACTGCGTTAGTTGGCTAATATTTTTTTTCATCTTATAGCCTCTTTCATATCTCTTTTCTATTCATTTAACTTTCGTTTTATCGATTTTCTTCCATGGTAGCCTATTTGCTGAAAATTTTCCAGCACGGCTAGACATTTTGGCTGAATCGTATTGTTTTATTGAAAAAAAAAGAGTGAGAAAAAAATCTAAGACGATTTTTTCTCACTCTTTTAACTGTATTTTTTACGCCACTACTTCTGCGATAATCTCAATCTCCACCAACACATCCATCGGTAATTTAGAGATTTCAATCGTTGTGCGTGCAGGATATTCCGCACTAAAATACTCAGCATAGACTTCATTGAATGCCGCGAAATCCGCCATATTTTGTAAATAGCATGTCGTTTTGACTACATGAGCAAAATCACTACCCGCTTCTGTTAAAATCCCTTGAATATTTTTCAGTACTTGATTGGTTTGTTCTTTAATCGTTGTCCCAACCACCTTGCCTGTTTCAGGATCCAGTGGAATCTGACCAGAAGTAATCAATAAACCATTCACAATTTTTGCTTGTGAATATGGCCCAATTGCTTGTGGTGCTTGCTTCGTTTTAATTGTTTTCATTTCTTTTCCCCCAGTAAATGACAAGTTGTTACTTTTTGTTATTTTATTTGTTTCTATTTTTCCATTGTACTGCAACCATTTTCGGAATGCTATCTTTTCTCAATTATTCCTAAGCGCTGATGCTGTGCCATCCTTTTGTAAAACAGCTTCAAAACCTTGACGCATCCTTTCAAGTCCCTCGTGTAGTTTTGCTTGCGAACAGCCAATATTTAACCGTAAAAATCGTTGCCCATTACCGCCATAAATCGAGCCGTCCATAATGGCGACTTTCCCCACAGAAACTAAAGCCTCTTGTAAGCGGGCCACATCTGGAACTGCCGCTGATACATCCAACCACATTAAATAAGTTGCCTCCAGCTCCGTCACTTTAATTTTTGGCAAATATGTCTGTAAAAAATCTTTCACGTAACGTTGGTTCTCCGCTAAATAATCATTCAACTCGTCCACCCAAGTACCACATTTTTGATAGGCCGTCATGGTTGCTAGCATTCCCAAAATACTTGTTGATGATAGACCATCGGCATTTTTTAATTTGAGCTGAAAAGCGTCACGTAATTCGTTATCTGGAATTAGGGCGTAAGCAAAAATCAGCCCTGGAAAATTAAAGGTTTTCGTGCCACTGGTAATAATGGCAGATTTTTTATAACCAAATTGCGTAATTGGTCGATGAACATGGCCTTTATTAACGATATCCATATGAATTTCATCAGAAAGTAAAAACACATCATACTGTTGGCACAATGAAACCATTCGCTCTAATTCCCATTGCTCCCAAACACGTCCTGTTGGATTATGCGGGGAACATAAAAGCAAACAGCGATTTTCTGGTTGCGCTAGTTTTTTTTCTAAATCAATAAAATCAATGCTGTAGCGCTTCTCTTGATAAAGCAGTTCATTCGCCACTACTTGCCGCTTATTTTCCTGAATAACTTTAAAAAATGCATCATAGGCAGGTGTTTGTAAAATAATGCCCTCCCCTTCGTTAGTCAATAATTGAATCAAAGCAGAAATACCATAGATAACAGTCGGGGTATACATAATCCAGTGTTCTTCAATCTTCGTCTGGAATCTTGTCTGGTACCACGTTTGAATTGCTTCTTTTAATTGCGGATGGTTCCACCTCGTGTAGCCAAATACGGGATGTTTCAAACGCTCCTGTAATGTTGCCAGAACTGCCTCTGGCACAGCAAAATCCGTATCGGAAATAGTGAAGGGAAGCAAGTCCGCTTCCCCAAATCGGTCTTCTACAAAATCCCACTGTGTACAATACGTTCCTCGTCGATCAATTGCTTTATCAAACGACACACTCTTCACCTTCTGTCTTTTTTCTAACCTAAAATCATCTCTAATTGATTACGGACCGTTGTCACTTTGGTTCCGATAATCACTTGCACATTCTGCGCATCTAAATGTACAACGCCTAAAGCCCCTAATTGCTTTAATTTGTCATCATCTACTTTATTAGCATCTGCTAACACTAAACGTAAACGCGTAATGCAATTATCAATAGCTTGAATATTCTCTTGCCCACCCAAAGCCGCTAAAATCCCAGGAGCATCATAGCCACCCGTTTTCTTATATTGAACTTCTTGATCGGTATATTCAGTCTCATCTAAGACCTTGTCTCGTCCAGGTGTTTTTAAATCAAAGGTTACAATGACTGTTTTAAAGACGAAATAATAAACAACAAACCAGATAGCGCCGACAATGAGAACCCACCACCATTTTGTATAAGTTCCTTGTAACAAGCCAAAAATAACAAAGTCCAGTAGCCCGCCATCAGTGTTCCCAATCACAACACCTAATAAAGCCATTACCATGAAACCTAGACCAGTCATAATGACATGAAACAGCCATAATAATGGACTAATAAATAAGAATAAAAATTCAATTGGTTCTGTAATGCCAGTGATAGCCGTTGCAATCACACCCGAAAGGAGTAAGCCTTTAATCTTATGTCGATTCGCCGGAGCTGCAGTATGATACATCGCAAGCGCCGCCGCTGGTAAGCCAAAAATAAAGGTCGGCATTTTCCCTTGTGACAAGAAAGCTGTTGCGCTTGGTGAAATCGGTAAATTATTTTGCAATTCTGCATAGAAAATATTTAACGCACCAAACACTTCTTTGCCAGCCACCACCGCTGAACCCCCTGCTTCAGTAAAACGAATCATGGAAACCAAAATATGATGCAACCCAAACGGCAACAGTAGACGTTCCCCTGATCCAAACAGAAAAGGCCCAAAAATACCAGAACGTTGGATAAGTTGGCCAATCGCCATAATCATTAGCGCGAAAAGTGGCCAAACTAACGGAATTACTAAGCCCACGAATGCCATCACTAATGAAGTAATAATTGGTACAAACCGTGCGCCAGAAAAGAAGGCAAAACTATCTGGTAGTTGCACCGTATAAAATCGATTATGCAACTTATAGACAATAAGCCCAGCGATAATTCCACCAAGAACGCCCATTTCAATCGTTTGAATCCCAAAAACCATTCCTTGGCCGGCTTCCCGCAACTGCTCAGGATCCACGAGGCGATTCGTCTGCACTAAATAGAAATTAATCGCTAAATTCATCACCGTATAGCCTACGAAACCTGAAAACGCAGCAATTCCTTTTTCTTTCCGAACTAACCCCAACGGAATGGCCATTGCAAACATGACAGGTAAATAGGCAAACGCAAAACCACCAATTGTCGACATAAATTGGAAAATAATTTTTACTGCGGGCTTTCCTAAAAACGGGATCGTTTCAATCATGGATTCACTGGAAAAAGAACTTCCTAATCCCAACAAAATCCCCATAAAAGCTAATAAAGCCACTGGCAACATAAACGTTTTACCTAATCCTTGGAAAAACTCCCAGAAAGTCGCTTTCTTTTTCTTTACTGCCATTTCTTAACTCCTCCATTCATTCTTTACAAAACTAAAAATGATTGCGTTTACATTCATTGCCCTCATTATAACTAGCCCAAAACAAAGAAAAAAGAGGCTACACTTTTTCTGTATCCCCTTACATCATTTAGTATGGTGTTGCATAAAATTACCGCGGTTGCTTTGCCTCTGCGTACATTAATAAAACCGTATCGAACAAACAAATGACAGCAATTCTTGAACTTAAATCCACGCGCTGATGATAACGTGTCGTCCCTTTGGCAAATAACGTCGTCGTCGACAATTTTTCCAAGGTGCTTCCTTTAGTCGAAATCAAACTAATCATCGGCACCTGCTGTTCCTGTGCTACACGTGCATACGCTAAAATCCCCTTAGTTTCTCCTGTATAACTGACAAAAATGGCTAAATCCTGTCCATCCAGATTCTTAACTGCTGCCGCTTGTTCATCCCAATCAGATCGTGCATAGGCTTTTTTTCCTAAAAATGTTAGCTTTCGTGCAAAATCAGTACAAATAGGAAAACTGCCACCAACACCGAACACTTCAATCGTATTCGCACGCTCAATCATTTTAAGCATTTCCGCGACTTTGGCTTCATCCATTTGTTGAAAACTGTCTTGCACATTGGCGATCAACTGTTGCGTAATAGCTTGAAAACTACGACTATCGCTTTCTGTGCTCTCGCTCTGCACCGATTGGACGATTGCGTATTTTAATTCTTGGAAGCCTCGATAACCTAAGTGTTTTGCCGTTCGAGAAATAGTGGCTGTTGAGACAAACAACGCCTGCGCCACCTCATAAATGGTTTGTGAACTAATTTCCGTCATATGCGTCAAAATATAATCCAGTACTTGATTTTCAATTTTACTTAAATCATTTCGTTTCTTTTCTAACAAAGCGATTAATCCCTCAGTCGTCATCCAATCCCTCACTTTAAATCCTTTTTTATAATTATACACCAGAATATTCTGATTATTTCAATAAGAAAGTCCAAAATAACCAACAGCGGCTCCATCATTCGCCAGAGAAAAAAATCAGCCTTCCGATGGAGGTGTTTGTTGCGCTTTCTTGCTATACTCTGTATATAGAAAACAGGAAAAATTTGGAGGTAGTACGTATGAATAATCAACGACCAATGTTTATAAATATTCTTTTAGTGGTCCTTTTATTTTTAGTTGTCGGTTCACTCTTTAGTGCCGTTGTCGGTATCGTGGGAAGCTTATTGTGGCTAGCAGTAAAAATTTTAGTTCCCGTAGCGATTATCGTGTGGCTTGTTCGAACAATTTCGGGAAATAATGGCAACTGCCGCCGTCGTTATTAAAAAAAAACAGGTTTTCCTTTTCGGAAAACCTGTTTTTTTACTTCTTTTATCTAAAAGCATATACAATATTACTAATACCAAACATCATAAAGTAGAAGCCAACTAAGAAGCTTAAAGTTAGTGCTGAAGACAATGGATTAAATAATAACATTACACCTAAGATAATCCCTAAAACGTCAACAATTAATGTGAACCAGAAGTAACCTGTGCTTACTCGTTTAGCAAAATCTAAAGTAAATAAGCCGAAAATTGAGTCGAATAAAAACCAAATTGCAAAAACAAATGGTAACACAGCGACACCAATATTTAAGTTAAACAATAAGTAAACACCAATGAGGATATCAATAATCCCTAAGATGATCGGTGCATAAGCTTTGTAGCCTAGCAATTCTTTCATACGATTACGTACAAAAATTTCGAAAATCCCTTTAATAATAGCAAAAATCGCAAAAACCATCACAATGGCAATTAAATTACCGGCAGGATTTTGGAAAGAAATTAATGCAGTCAGAACAAATAGAATTCCTAATACTAATGAACCCCAGTCCATTCCATGATGTTGTCGTTGTTCCATGACACTCACTCCTCTATAAAATAATTTATTACACTTATTATGTTACTACTATTTTACAAGGTGTCAAATATTTTCATCGTGCTTTCTGAAAACCATTTCAATGATAACTCCATTAAAAACAACGTATCACTTGATTGTCTCTTTTTTGGTGCACAATTGTGCCTTTTTTGTATAAATAAGTCCCTCGTTTTCCCACAAAAAAACCGCTACTTTTTCATCTAGTTTATAAAAAAGTAACAGTTATAAATTATTTTTTCTTTTTCCCAATCGAGAGAATCCCTCTTTTTATGACATCAAAGAAACTCAAAGATTGGACCATATGATCTGGGTCAACATATTCACGAATAGCTCGTAACACTCGCTTCGGCTCTTTTGAAGCAAACGTATACGTCCCATTTTTCTTGGTTTGAATCGCATAACGAGGAATCCATTTTCCTTTGAACATTACTGAAGCCAACACGTAATCGACTTCTTCCCACGGAATTTGGATAAACTTACGTGGATCTTTGGCATGGTAAAATTCAAACCCGCGGTCACCTATCATAATTTGTCCATAATCTGTTAATCCTGTAAATGCCGTCGCATCTATAACTAAATCAACTTTTGTGTTTAATGATTGTACCATGTTATCTGCTCCATTTCATTCGACTAATTCCTCTTTATTATACGTTTCTTTCCTGATCGAAACAAACAAAATTACATCTTTGTTTAAAAAAGCGGAAGAAAAGTTTCTCGACTTCTCTTCCGCTTTTTTTGATTAGAAGTAATAAACTTACTTCGTCATTCTTATAATAAGCCGATTAAGTGGCCGACTACGCCGACTACGAATAAACCAAGAATGATAACGATTGGGCTAACTTTTTTCTTCAATAACCACATACATAAGAATGTAAGTAGTAATGGTGCTAGACCTGGAATCAATTGATCTAAGTTATCTTGTAAAGTAGTAACTTTCGTTGGTGAAAGCGCCAAGCCTTGGTTCACTTGTTCAAAGGCTTTATGCATTCCTTCACCGCCAGCAGGAAGTTTATCCCACTCGATATAAGCACCTTTGTCTAACTTAACTTGTGAGACAATTGGTAAGAACTTAATCGATACCCAACGTTGAACCAATGCGGCCAGTACGAACATCCCTAAAATAGAAGCACCTTTTGTAATATCTTGTAGTAAACCACCTGAAAGGTCATCAGTAATTTTAGAACCTGCTTTGTAACCAAACTCTTGTGTATACCACATGAATGACCAACGAATTAAGTTCCAAGCAACGAAGAATAAGATTGGGCCTAAGATGTTACCACCCATTGCTAAGGAAGCACCTAAAGCTCCTAACATTGGACGAACAGTAAACCAGAAAACTGGGTCACCGACACCGGCTAAAGGACCCATCATCCCAACTTTAACCCCTTGAATCGCTACGTCATCAACTGGTGCGCCATTGGCACGTTCTTCTTCCAAAGCTAATGTTACACCAAGGATTGGTGAGGCAATGTATGGGTGTGTATTAAAGAATTCTAAGTGACGTTTTAACGCCGCTGAACGTTCTTCTTTCGTTTTATATAATTTTTTGATTGCTGGAATCATTGAGAATGCCCAGCCGCCGTTTTGCATACGTTCGTAGTTCCAAGAACCTTGGATAAATGTTGAACGCCAAGCTACAGCTAAACGATCTTTTTTAGTTAATTGAATTTTTTCTGCCATTTTCTTTGCTCCTCCTTCAGAATTAGTAGTCGTTTAAAATATCGCCTAATGGGTCGCCAGAGTTGCCTCCGCCATTTGAGTTAGAAGAACCGCCCATTTTAGATAAGTTCAAGTAAATAAGAGCTAAAGCGACACCTAAAGCACCTAATGCGATTAATGTTAATTGAGAAATCGCTGCGACTACGAAACCGATAATGAAGAATGGCCATACTTCTTTTGTTGCCATCATGTTGATTACTAATGCATAACCTACGGCAACGACCATACCACCACCGATAGCCATACCATCAGTTAACCAAGCTGGCATTGATTCTAAGAAATTACGAACAGTGTCAGCAGGAATGAATAGTAACGCACCTGCTGGAATCGCAATACGAATACCTTGTAAACATACAGCGAAAATGTGTAACATTTCAACTTGTTTAATGTTGCCTTTTTCAGCAGCCGCGTCCATCATGTGAACGATTGGAACCGCAACTGTCCGAACGATCATTGTTAAGAACAAACCTGCAACCGCTAAAGGAACTGCGATGGCAATCGCTGAAGGAACACCTTTAACACCTTGGCCACCTAAAACTAAAATAATTGCTGAGGCAACAGATGCTAAAGCGGCATCCGGTGCAACGGCAGCCCCGATGTTCGCCCAACCTAACGCGATCATTTGTAAAGTACCACCTAAAACAATTCCGGCTTCTAAATTACCAGTAACTAATCCGATTAATGTACATGCTACTAACGGTTGGTGGAATTGGAACTCATCCAAAATCCCTTCCATACCAGCTAGAAAGGCAACGAGTAAAACTAAAATAATTGATATAACAGACATGATAAGCCTCCTATTTTGATTTGTATTTGGCGAGTTACGCGTTTGCTAACTCATTTTTTGCTTTTTTCAAAATTTCGTCCATATTCGCTTTTGAATCATTTGGCACTTTACGCACATCAAATTTGATGCCTTTGGCTTTTAATTCATCAAACGTATCAACGTCTTCTTGACCCATTGATAATACTTTGCTTACAACGACTTTTCCAACAGAGTGAGCCATTGAACCAACGTTTACTTCTGGGATTTCTACGCCGCCTTCAACCACTTTTAAGACGTCTTCAGGATTTTCAAATAATAATAATGCTTTTGTATTGCCAAAACGTGGATCTTTCGCTACTTCAATCATTTTACTGATTGGAATAACATTGGCTTTTACTCCTGGAGGAGCTGCTTGTTCGATTAATTTCTTACGTAAGTCATCTTTTGCAACGGCATCAGAAACAACAATAATTCTGTTTGGTTGTGTTGCTTTTGTCCAAGCTGTTGCTACTTGACCATGTAATAAACGTGAATCAATACGTGCTAGCACAAATTTAATTTTGCCATCGCCAACAACTGTACCTGGTGGTAACGAACCTTTTGGCTGTGCATCTTCTGTCGCAGCAGCTTTTGGTGCTTCTGCTGGTTGTAACTCTTCTGGTTTAACTTTGACACCATCTTTTGCTGTTTCAAGAATGTGTGTCGCAATTTCTTGTGCTGATTCCATAGAGAAACGAGAAGCATATGCTTCAATAACCATTGGTAAATTCATACCTGCAACGATTGCCCATTTGT
Source organism: Enterococcus sp. C102(2024) (assembly GCF_040888205.1). Classification (NCBI taxonomy): domain Bacteria; kingdom Bacillati; phylum Bacillota; class Bacilli; order Lactobacillales; family Enterococcaceae; genus Enterococcus; species Enterococcus sp. C102(2024). The sequence goes on from NZ_JBFOHH010000004.1 coordinate 187,831, forward strand.
CTTTATGATCTTCTAACAATGAGTTCGCTTGGTTAAATGGTGTTCCTCCCCATAGGTCAACTAAAAATAGTACTTCGTCTTGATTGTCAAACGATGCAATGGCTTCTTGCATTTTTGCTTTTACATCATCGGGACCTTCGCTAGGCATTAACGTAACTGCTTTTACATTTTCTTGTTCGCCAAAGATCATTGCACCAGATTGCAAGATCCCTTCAGCAAATTCACCGTGACTTGCTAGGATAATTCCTACCATTTTTATACCTCCTGTATAATTGATGTTTTTTTTCATGGTTGTACTGCTAAACGCTTTCACTTTTTGAAAAAAATCAGATAAATCAGATTCTGACAAAAATAAATGAAAAAATTTCAATAGTTCTTGATTTTTTTCAACATCAGCACTTGCCTTTATCAATACAGTTCATGAAGCAATGATGTTGGTCCTAGGCCACCACATCCTTTCAATGTCTTTCGTCTGTAAAAATGAACGTCAGCTGGCGTTATTTTCTTTGCTACGCTCTTTTTTCAGTAAATCCATCAAATTCACTTGGCTGTCTGCTGCGACTTTTCGAATTTCCAATTCAATACCTTGTTCATTTAAAAACAGAAATGCTTTTAAATCGTTGGCATCCACTGCGACTGCATTCGTAATCATTCGCTTGCCTGTACTGAAACTCATTCCGCCAATATTCACAGAAGTTAGTTGTACACCGCCTTCGACCACTCGTTTCACGTCCAAAGGATTAGTGAATAACAACATGGCTCGAAACGAATCAAAACGAGGATCAGGGTAAACATCAATCATTTTTTGAACAGTGATGACATTTACTTTGACACCAGGTGGAGCAGCTTGAACCAACAAGGCTTTTCTCAAATTGTCATGAGCAACGGAATCACTAACCACTAAAATGCGATTAATGTTCGTCAATTTTGCCCAAACAGTTGCTACTTGGCCATGAATTAATCGATCATCAATTCGAGCTAAACGAATATCCATTACCATCGGGAATGCTCCTTTAAATTCATTTTTAAAGGTTAGGACCTTTGTCTTTTTACTTAAAAATTTTAGGTAAAAAGGGACACCTTATTATAAGCAAGTTTCGTGCCAACTTTAGTGTATCGGTTCGAAACCTAGAAAATTATAGGTTTTTTTAAGAAAATCAAAAAATCGATACACTAATAAATAGTGTATCGATTTTTCTGTATTAATCTAGTGTATCAATTTCGGTGATTTTATCTTCGATACACTGGGTATTTTTGACTAACTGTGCGATAAAATAAACTTCTTCTGCTGGAACATCCATATTAAGAGCTTCTTCCATAGTCTCAATTGAGGCCACAATCACTGGATAAATTGGTTCTTGAACCAATCGACCAAGTTCCTTTTCTGAAACCGTCAGTGTATCATTCCGTAAAATACGCTCCAACATGCCCGATGTGTGCATAATCAAATTGATATAAAATGTGTACTCTTCTGGCATCGTTAATTGGGTTTGGATATTTTTAGCGAATGACCACAACAGCTCAATGATTTTTTTTCCATTAATGAAAGTGAAACTTTGCTCCATATATTTTAGACAAATTTCTTTTGCTGCCGCTTCGTCCAACGGCTTATTCATTACTTCTTCTTTCCGCTCTGCTAGTAATTGCTGAATAATTTTTTCTGCTTCACCGGAAAAGAAATTTTCCATGGAAATATAAGGAACTCCAATTTTGGGATTGGTAATCCCAGTTGTCGCAATAATTTCATAGTCTTCTTGAATTTTAGGCAAGACTTCTTTCATATTTACAATGGACAAAGGAATCACTTCTAAATGCCAGTCTATTTGTGGCAAGACAGCTTCCTCAATAAGCTCTTTCATTCGGCGCGCAGTTCCTTCTCCAGAAGCGCAGATAGCAATAATTGCTCTTGTTTTCCAATTTTCAATGATTTGTTTCGTTTCACTTTGGCGAATATCGGCATAGCCATGAAAGTTTTTTAAAGACTCGTGAAGTGTTTCCAATTGCGTATCAATTAATGCGGTTTTGCGGGCCGCTTCAAGAACAATTGGCGTGGTCACCATGTCTACTGTCCGCACATCAATGCCTGTCTGGCGTACAATTTCTTCTGAAAACGTACTTAATGAACCCATATCCACCAATAATAGTACGCCATTCTCTTCATTCACTTCACCAACTGCTTCAACGATTTTACGCAAAGCTTCTTTCGGTGGCATATCTAAAGGCATATCCACAGCCTTCAAATTATCAACATTTAACAATTGAGAAACCACTTGTACCATACTGCTAGCGGTACTATTTCCGTGCGCAGCCACGACAATGCCAATCCGGCCAGCCTCAGGATTTTCTCTTAAAGAAATGAGCAAAACAGCTAAATAGTAACTTTCAGATTCAGGAATCTCCATCTGATAACTACTTTCAATAATATTTTTAATTTCTTTTGCTGTTTCAAACTCTGTTGGATAATCTAAAACCATATTTCGAATACTTTCATTTAAAGGATGCTTAGGATCTTTGCCTAATTGGATGCGTTTCAAGAAAGAACTAATGTGTAAACTCATTGCATAAATAAAGTTGGGTTGAAACGAATACGATAACCGCTTCGCTGCAAAATTATAAATTTTCTTAGTGACATCAATAATTCGTTGGTCAACAATTTCAGCCAATTTATTTTCTGTATCAAAGGTGAATCCATAATCTTTGTAGAAAGATTTTAAATGAACATTGATATCCGTTGTAATAAAATTATTAATTAGTTCTTGGTCCAAGCCGTCTGCTTTTAAGAGAGCCGCTTTATCTCCAATAATCTCATATAGATTGTAAGGCAATTCATAGGCATCTGACTGAATAGCTACTAAAGATTCATTTGGTGATACCACTAATTGCGGTTCCAGATATTTCGATAACTCCGACAATACTTCTCGATTACTGGCAAGTTGCATAATGCCTTCTTTAATATTGTCCGTTAATTCGTCCATCGTAATCATTAATTCCTCTTGTTCCATCTGATTAAGGAACCCTCGCGCAGTCACAAGTTGCACATTCGATTTTAGCTGACCGACATTTCCATAAGAAACACTTCCGATTAACGCTTTGACCACATCTTCTGACAAAGAGATTCGCCGTTGAATCCGCGCTGCTTCCATTGAAACCATCACTTTTAGGAGGTCAATTTTTTCTTTCGCAGGACGGTCACTGAAGTTCGGTAATTGAATAATAATCGGAATGCGTCGCACAAAAGTATTCAATAAAGAAGAAGTAGGATTCTCCGTCGTAGCACAAATAATCCGAACATCCGCATGATGTGATTTCACTGTTTCACCTAAACGCGCGTACACGCCGTGATCCATAAAATAAAAAATCATTTCTTGTCCTTCGGGTGGTAACCGATGTACTTCATCTAAAAACAGAATGCTGCCATCTGCTTCATCAATAATCCCTTCTTTCGCTTTCGTAGCGCCTGTGAAGGCCCCTTCTACATACCCAAATAAATGCGACATCAAAAGTTCTGGATTATGCGCATAGTCTGCACAGTTAAACACCACAAACTCTTTTTCTTTGGCCACAATTTGGTTCAGCTTCGCAAATTGAAACATGGCATGAGCAAAATAAGTTTTTCCAGAACCTGTTGATCCAGTAATTAAACAATTCAAGCCTTTTGGCGGATATAAAATCGCTGCTTTGGCTTGTTCCACCGGCGTTTTCATGCTTCCAGCTGAACCGATAATTTTTTTGAAAATATCTTCAACTTCTGGGGTTTTACTTGTCGTGACTACTGGTTCAACCAATGGTTCGATAAAAGTTTTTGTGGAGTGATCCATTGATTTTTCCCGATAACTTTTAACTGGCTTGGTTAATGGTCGATGCTGAAACGCCACCTGCGCGACATATTTTACTGGTCGACCAGATAATTTTTTCAAGCGCCCTTCACGAACGAGTTGATTCAAATCTTTACTAGCATTGGTCCGCTGAATGTTTAAACGTTCTGAAATTTCTTGTGTCGTGACTCCCGCATCACTTGTTAAGGTCATTGGCGTTAAATTCTTCGTTTGCTCTTTAACATATTGATAGATTTTTTCAATCCGCTTCATTTTTGATGGCTCCTTTAATCGATACACTAATTAATTTACATGATACAGTGTATCATTAAAAAAATACACTAAAAACCCTTTCATGAAAAAAATTTCTGTTTCACATGAAACATTTTAAAAAAGCGCCTTTTTTCTATAAAAAACCCACCTTTTTATTCGTTTCTGTAAAAAGATTGAAACTCCTTGAAAAAAGGTTCTGTAGCCGATATAATGCAGAGAGGTTCAAGAATATATTAAAAGCGAGGAAAACAATTGATTACTGTTAATGATGTAAGTTTACAATTTCCAGATCGTAAACTTTTTGAAGAAGTGAATATTAAATTTACTCCTGGCAACTGTTACGGCTTAATCGGCGCAAACGGTGCAGGAAAATCAACGTTTCTTAAAATTTTATCAGGTGAGATTCAACCGACAACTGGCGTGGTTTCAATGGGTCCTAATGAGCGACTAGCAACGTTGAAACAAAATCACTTTGACTACGAAGACTACACTGTTTTAGAAACTGTAATTATGGGACATAAACGTCTTTACGAAGTAATGAAAGAAAAAGATGCTATCTATATGAAAGAAGATTTTTCAGATGAAGATGGGATTCGTGCCGCAGAACTAGAAGGCGAATTTGCTGAACTTGACGGTTGGGAAGCAGAACCTGAAGCAGCTGTTTTACTCCAAGGGCTAAACATTCCAGAAGAATTACATGATCAAAAAATGAGCGAATTAACAGCTGGTCAAAAAGTCAAAGTATTATTAGCTCAATCTCTTTTTGGTAAACCAGATGTCTTACTATTAGACGAGCCGACAAATGGTTTAGACACCCGCTCAATCAATTGGTTAGAAGAATTTTTAATCAACTTTGAAAATACCGTTATCGTGGTTTCCCATGACCGTCATTTCCTAAACAAAGTCTGCACCCACATGGCAGATTTAGACTTTAGTAAAATCAAACTTTACGTTGGTAACTATGATTTCTGGTTGGAATCAAGCCAACTAGCGACAAAATTGCAAGCACAATCTAATGCCAAAAAAGAAGAACAAATCAAAGAATTACAAGACTTTATCGCTCGTTTTAGCGCCAATGCCTCAAAATCAAAACAAGCAACGTCACGTAAAAAAATGTTAGATAAAATTACCTTAGATGACATTCAACCTTCCTCTCGTCGTTATCCATTCGTTGGTTTTACACCAGAACGTGAAATCGGCAATGACTTATTACAAGTTGAAAATGTCTCTGTAACGATTGATGGCAAAAAAATCTTAGATAATATCTCGTTCAACTTAACAAAAGATGATAAAGTGGCATTCATCGCTGACTCAGATATTACAACGACTACGTTATTCAAAGTGATTATGGGCGAAATTACTCCCGATACAGGTTCTGTTCGTTGGGGCGTTACAACTAGCCAAGCTTATTTACCAAAAGACAACAGCAAAGACTTTGAAGAGCCATTAACCATTTTAGATTGGTTACGTCAATTTGCTGGTAAAGAAGAAGATGACAATACGTTCTTACGTAGTTTCTTAGGTCGGATGTTATTCTCTGGTGAAGAGGTACTAAAACCAGTCAATGTTCTTTCCGGAGGCGAAAAAGTGCGTGTCATGCTTTCAAAATTAATGCTTTCCAAAGCCAATGTCTTAGTTTTAGATGATCCAACGAATCACTTAGACTTAGAATCAATCACTGCATTAAATGATGGGTTGATGGCTTTCACTGGTTCAATTCTTTTTGCTTCACATGACCACCAATTTATCCAAACATTAGCGAACCGAATTATTGCTGTTTCTGATAAAGGGGTTATTGATCGGGCAGAAACAACCTATGATGAATTCTTGGAAAACCCAGAAATTCAAAAACAAATGGACGTTTTATTCAGTTCAGATTATTAAAAAATGAGGTCGGGACAGAAGCGTTTAACTCCGAGAAATAAGAAGGAATTTTCGAAAATTGTTCTATAATTTTTGGAGACCAAGTAGGTATTGTTCATCATCGAATCACTACGTTCTTCGTGATTCTCAACAATTTCGGCTTATTTCCGAAGGACCTTCACCAAGTAGGTACGATGATTTCATCTGTTCATGCTTCACAGTGAAACATCGCAACTCTTAGAGCTGTAGCTCTTTTGAAGGCTGTACTGTGACGAGACGCATGTCGAGAAAACACCTTAGAAGTTGTTGAGATCGGAGCAACGCGTAGTGTTGCTTCTGTTCCCGCCGTTTATCAATTTTTAAGCCTGGGACAAAAATCCAAAGTGATTTTTGTCCCAGGCTCATTTTTTATTTTCTTTTTTCACCAAAAGAAAACACAGCAATACAACCTATTCCAGTATGACTAGTAATGGTGGGTCCTAGAGGATAAATCAGTATCTCATTAACCTCTATTTCTTTTTCAATTAATTCTTTGACTTTTTCCGCGTCATCTTTCGTTCCCGCATATGCAATCAACAGTGTTTGTTTCATTGGCTCTACAATGCCTTGAATCGTTTCTTGCGCAATCTTTTGCAAGGACTTGTTTCGTCCACGAGTTTTACCAACGGATGCTAGTTTGCCTGCCGCATCCACGCGAATAATTGGTTTAATGTTCATTAAGCCACCAAGTGCTGCCGCTGTTTTAGAAATCCGTCCGCCACGTTCTAAATGTTTTAAATCATCTACCGTTACCCACGAGTGAAGTTTCATTTTTTGCTCTTCAAGATAGGCAACAACTTCTCCTAATGAATGACCATCTGTTTGTAATCGAATGGCTTCTCGGACTAACATCCCTTGACCTAAGCTAGCTGCTTTTGTATCAATAATATGAATTTCTACATTATCGTACTCTTCTTTTAACATCTCTACTGATTGCAACGCACTTTGATAAGAGCCACTTAACCCAGATGAAAAAGCTAAATAAATCACCGGTAACCCTTTCTCCACAAAAGGACGGAAAAATTCATTGTAGCGTCCCACATTAACTTGAGAAGTAGTGGGCATACTTCCATTTTTAATGGCCGTTAAGAAGTTCTGATAATCAAACGTTTCGCCTAAATCATCGCGATATTCTTTCCCGTCAATTTGAATATTCATGCTAATAAAAGGTACTTGGTTTTCTTTTAAGTATGTATACGGCAAGTCACAACAAGAATCTGTCACTAATTGATAATTCACGGACAATTGCCCCCTTCATGTTTTCTTTTATTTTACCATAGTTTTTCATTTTTATATAAAATTAAAAAAGAACGTAAAGGCTGAACTGGCATAAGCCATCCTTTACGTTCCCTTAAAAATCTGCTTAAATTTGTGCCCAAACGCTTTCTAAAACGTTCGTTTGGTTACGGTCTGGACCTACAGAGAATGTTGAAATGCGCACACCAACTAATTCTGAAATCCGATGCACATAGTTACGAGCATTAGCTGGTAAATCGGCTAAAGTTTTGCAACCAGTGATATCTTCAGACCAACCTGGTAATTCTTCATAAACTGGTTTACAGCGGCTTAATTCTTTCAAGCTTGCTGGATAATGATAAATTAATTCACCATCAAGTTCATAAGCTGTACAAATTTTCACCGTTTCTAAACCACTTAACACGTCAATCGAGTTTAATGACAAGTTTGTAATCCCTGATACACGTTTTGAATGACGCATAACTACTGAATCAAACCAACCGACACGACGCGGACGTCCTGTTGTTGTTCCGTATTCTTTACCGACACGACGAATGGTTTCTCCTGTTTCATCAAATAATTCTGTTGGGAATGGGCCGTCACCGACACGTGAAGTGTACGCTTTGCAGACACCAACCACTTTATTAATTTTTGATGGACCAACGCCACTACCGATAGTTACGCCACCAGCTACTGGATTAGAGGAAGTAACAAATGGATAGGTTCCTTGATCGATATCCAACATGACACCTTGTGCCCCTTCAAATAAAACCCGTTTTCCAGCATCCAATGCATCATTTAAAATAACCGAAGTATCTGTAACATATTGTTTAATTTGTTGTCCGTATTCATAGTATTCTTCAAAAATATCATCAAATTCAATGGCTTCGCTATCAAACATTTTAACGAATTGACGATTTTTTTCTTCTAAGTTAATTTTCAAACGTTCCGCAAAAATTTCTTTATCCAATAAATCAGCGATACGGATTCCCACCCGTGCTGCTTTATCCATGTAGGCTGGGCCAATTCCTTTAATCGTTGTCCCAATCTTGTTTTCACCTTTCGCATCTTCTTGCAATTGATCCAATTTAATATGATACGGCAAGATGACATGGGCACGATCTGAAATACGTAAATTATCAGTGGCAACATTATTTTCTTTTAAATAAGCTAATTCTTTTACTAAAGATTTTGGATTCACAACTACGCCGTTACCAATTACACTAATTTTTTCTTTATAGAAAATCCCTGAAGGAATTAAATGTAATTTATACGTTACGCCGTCGAATTTAATGGTATGTCCGGCGTTATCTCCGCCTTGGTAACGAGCGATCACTTCTGCATTTTCACTTAGAAAGTCTGTAATTTTTCCTTTACCTTCGTCGCCCCATTGCGTTCCAACAACTACTACTGATGACATTCGAACACCTCGTTCATAATTTTTTTGTCCTGAATCATTGTACCAGTAAAACCAGTCCCTTTCAAGGGTAAAAATCGAATATTCTTTCACAATCAAAAGCGTTTCTGTCAAAAATACGAACATTTTTAGTTATGTTTTTGTAAAATAATAAAATATACGAATATTGTTCGTGTTTTACTCTCTGATTTTAATCCCTTAATAAGCAAAAAAACGAACTCAAAAAATGAGTTCGTTTTTTTAAAATTCTGTCCTCGGCGAAAGCGAAGAAAATTTATTATATTCTTTAATGAAAAGTAATTCGACCGTTCCACGCGCACCACTACGGTTTTTCTCAATGATGACTTCTACAACATTGTCAACTTCTGGTGGCTCATGATCACCGTCTTCTCCTTCACCACGATCGTAGTAATCATCACGATAAAGAAAGGCAACGATATCGGCATCTTGCTCAATGGAACCTGACTCACGAATATCACTTAACACAGGACGTTTATCTTGACGTTGTTCCACGCCACGAGAAAGCTGTGACAAAGCGATAACCGGGACTTTTAATTCTTTCGCTAATTTTTTTAATTGACGTGAAATATCAGAAACCTCCTGTTGGCGGTTCTCTTTTCCAGTTCCTTCAATCAATTGTAGGTAGTCGATCAAAATTAGACCTAAGTTGCCTTTTTCTTGTGCTAATTTACGACATTTCGCACGAATTTCGGTAATTTTAATCCCTGGTGTGTCATCAATATAAATATTCGCACGGGACAAACTACCCATCGCAATAATTAAGTTTTGCCATTCTTCTTCAGATAATTGCCCTGTTCTTAAATGGCTGGCCTCAATGGATCCTTCTGCACAAAGCATCCGGTTCACTAATGATTCTGCCCCCATTTCTAAACTAAAAATAGCGACAGCTTTATCTGTTTTGGTGCCGACATTTTGGGCAATATTTAATGCAAAAGCGGTTTTCCCTACCGCTGGACGGGCCGCTAAAATAATTAGCTCTTCCGCTTGCAAGCCGGCAGTCATTTTATCCAATGCTTGATAGCCTGTAGGTAAACCAGTAATCTCTTCATCATTTTGGTATAATTGGTCAATATTCGCAATAGTTGTATTTAGAACATCTGAAATTGATAAAAAGCCACTACGATTCCGCTTTTCGGAGACTTCTAAAATGCTTCGTTCTGCATCATCCAAAATAGATTCAACATCTTCACCTTGCTCAAAGCCTTTAGTTACAATCTCTGTAGCGGTTTGGATTAAGTTGCGCAGCAACGATTTTTGTTCAACAATTTTTGCATAATAAATGACATTGGCAGCTGTCGGCACAGCTAAAGCTAAATCTGACAGATAACTTAGTCCACCAACATCTTCTAACAAATTCTCTTGTTCTAGGCGATCTTTGATTGTTACCACATCAATCGCTTCATTTCGGTCGCTTAAGGTCATCATCGTTTGGAAAATCAACTGATGACTACGACGATAGAAATCTTTAGGTTCCACATATTCCATCGCTTCTATTAGCACATCTGCATCTAAGAAAATAGAACCTAAAACGGCTTGTTCCGCTTCAATATTTTGTGGCGGTACCCTATCTTGCAATAATTCATTCATTTTGTTCTCTCCCACGATGTCTTACTTTCTGGTTCATTTAGTCTATCCATTTTAACACAATTTCATTAAAAAAAGTACATTTTTTCTCTGCTGATTTCTCTATTTTTAGTTCACTTTCCAATTTTAAAAAATATACAATTAATAAAAACATAATACTTTCGTTAATTCAAATTGTTGTATATTTGATTTTTAAACATTATAAAAAATAATTCTAGTAATTTATTTTGCATAAAAAAGAAGCCGGAGAAATCGGCTTCTTTTTTATCGATTGTATTATTCCGCTACGACATGAACCTTAATTTTCGCTGTAACTTCATGATGTAGTTTGACTGGTACGTTAGTGTAACCTAAAGAACGAATTGGGTTGGCTAATTCGATTTTGCGTTTATCCAATTTTACATTGTATTGTTTGTTTAAGGCTTCTGCAATTTGTTTTGAAGGAATTGAGCCAAATAAACGGCTGTCTTCTCCAGCTTTTGCCTTGATCTCTACAACAGTCTTTTCATCTTCTAAAAAGGCTTGCATTTCTTTTGCTTGTGCTAAAACTTCTGCTTCATGTTTTTCTTGAGCTTTCTTTTGACCCGCTAACGCACTCATGCTTCCTTTATTGGCTTCTTTCGCATAGCCGTTTTTAATTAAAAAGTTTTGGGCGTAACCAGTTGGCACTTCTTTTACGTCCCCTTTTTTTCCTTTTCCTTTAACATCTTGTAAAAAAATGACTTTCATTTCCTTCACTCCTGTTCATACATTTCATTAATATTTTGACGAATTACATCAAGTAGTTGCTCTTTTACTTCTGCTACTGTTACGTTTGATAATTGTACTGCCGCATTAGTAAAGTGACCGCCACCACCTAAATTTTCCATAATAATTTGGACATTAATTGAACCATTACTTCGAGCACTAATGCCAATCTGTTGATCCGTCCGCTTGGTAATGACAAATGCTGCATTAATCCCTGCCATAGAAAGTAATGTGTCCGCTGTTTTGGCAGCTGTGACACTATCATATTCTTTGTCTTCACTCCCGGCAACAACGACGGTATCTTTTGTGACATATTCACTTTTAGAGATTAAATTGTTCATTTCCAGATAGCTTGTAAGATCAGAACTTAATAGATATTGTACTAAAGATGAGTCTGCTCCACAAGTTCGTAAATAACTAGCCACATCAAATGTTCGCGCCGTCGTTCGTGTATTGAAACTTTTCGTATCAACCACAATTCCCGCCAACATCATGGTTGCTTCAAAGGCCTGCAGTTTATTTGCGCTATTACTTTGGTATTCGATCAATTCTGTGACTAATTCTGAAGCAGAAGAGGCAGAAGATTCAATATAAGAAAGCAAGGGTTTTGCTGGAAATTCGTCTCCTCTTCGATGGTGATCAATGATTACCACTTTATCAAAACGCTCATAGAGCTCTTGTGAGATCGATAGAGACGGTTTATGGTAATCTACCATAACTAATAAGCTACTTTCTTTCTTGCGCTTCATGGCCTCTTTAGGACTAATAATACGCTCTTCTAATTCTGGGTACTCTTTAATCGCCTCTAACACTCTTTTGACATCGGGAATGATTTCATTTTCATCTAAAACAATCCACGCTTTTCGATTATTAAACGAGGCTAAACGAGCAACACCAAATGCTGAACCTAACGCATCCATATCTGGATAACGATGGCCCATAATATAGATGTCAGCAGATTCCGCAATAATTCCCTTAATTGCCATGCTCATTGCGCGAGAACGTACTTGGGAACGTTTCGTCGTTACTGCCGTTTTTCCACCAAAAAATAACGGCTTCGCTTCATCTTTGGCTTCTTTTACAACCACTTGATCACCACCACGAACTAAAGCTGTATCTAGGTTCGTTTGAGCCGTGGTCCCGGTTTGATCTAAGGTTGGCCCCCCATAAGCAATCCCCATACTTAACGTAATGGCTACTTCATGGTTAGCTGATTCCTTACGGATCGTATCCAAAATAGAAAATTTTTCGTCCATCATTTTTTGAATATCTTCCCATTGGGCAATGAAAAAATAACGTTCTGCGTTGATTCGCTTATAAAAAACTTTGTATTGGTCCATCCAATCAGAAACCATCGTTGTAATGAAACTATTCAAATAAGAAATTTCTTTCTCATCCATTGTATCGGTGACATCATCATAATTATCGACAGACACAATGCCAATAGCCGTTTGCATTTCGACTTTTTCTTGATACAAATTACTTTCTTTAGTGATATCTTCAAAAGTAATTGTATGTTGTTCTTTATTGACGCTAAAGCGATAGGTATTTTCGTCAATCGTAAAAATATCTTGGTTTCGTTCTGCTAATTCTAAATAAGACGTAACTTGGCTAGCGGTTAACGTTAGCTGATTGTCTTTATTAAAAATAGAAGCAGCATAAGGATTAAGCCATTCTACCGCGCGTGTTTCCCCGTTATACGTAATAATTCCCACAGGTACTTCATTTACAACATAATCCAACGATTGTTCAGCAATGGAACTTGCTTCTTGAATCTTTTCCACGTTCGTAATTTCTACATCTCTAATCAACAGCCGAATAACCACTAAGAGAAAGATATCTAATGCGATAATTACCGCCAATAGCAGCCATTTATTTGTTAGTAAGAAATAGAGGAGAAATTCTACTAAGAGAAGACCCACAACAATTAAGAAACCGTTTTTTTGAATTCTCTTCTTTTGCATTTTTTTGCCTCCAATCTTTCTGCAGACCTTTGAGGCGACTTGTTCCAACGAGCGTATTGCTCTGGTGATTCACTAGTTATTTCATCCCTTATTTTATCACAAAACACTTCATTCTGCGAACCTTGTTATGTTTCACGTGAAACACTAGTCAAGATAAAAAAGAACCAAAGAGCAAGCTCTTTGGTTCTGGAAATTGTCATAAAATTATTGTTCGTCACTAACGAATGGTAATAATCCCATGATACGTGCGCGTTTAATAGCAATCGTTAATTTACGTTGGTTTTTAGCGCCAGTACCTGTAACACGACGTGGTAAAATTTTGCCACGTTCTGAAATGAATCGTTTTAACAATTCAGTATCTTTATAATCGATGTATTCGATGTGGTTTGCTGCGATGTAGTCGACTTTCCGACGTTTACGTCCGCCTCTTCTTTGTTGTGCCATTCTTGTTCCCTCCTATCAAATTCGTTTAGAATGGTAAATCATCATCTGAAATGTCGATAGATGAACCTGAGCCACCAAATGGATCAGAATCTTTATCGAAATCAGGCATACCGTTATTGTTTTGCGACTGAGAAGATGATGGATTGAAACTATTGTTGTTGTTATTAAATCCAGAACCGGCATTGTTATTACCAAAGCTACGATTTTGTGATTGATAACCATTTTCGTTGTTATTAAAGCTACCGCCGCCAGTTCCTCTTTGTTCTGAAGCAGAACGAGATTCTAACAATTGGAAGTTTTCACAAACCACTTCAGTTACGTAGACACGTTGACCTTGTTGGTTCTCGTAATTACGAGTTTGAATTCTTCCGACAACACCTAATAATGTACCTTTACGGGCATAATTAGCCATTGTTTCTGCGGGTTTACGCCAAATCACACAGTTGATAAAGTCTGCTTCACGGTCACCATTTTGATTCGTAAAGTTACGGTTTACAGCAAGTGTAAAGGTCGCAACAGCTGAACCACTAGCGGTGTAACGTAAGTCAGGATCTTTTGTCAATCTTCCGACTAATACAACGTTATTAATCATTCAAAACATCTCCTTTCGTCAATAAATGTTTCATGTGAAACAAATTATGCTTCTACCTTCACGATCATATGACGGATAATATCGTCATTGATTTTTGCTAAACGATCAAACTCGTTGATTGCGCCAGCTGTTGATGGAGAAGTAACATTAACGATATGATAGATGCCTTCACGGAATCCGTTCATTTCATATGCTAAGCGGCGTTTTTCCCAATCTTTAGATTCGATAACTTCTGCTCCGTTATCTTTTAAGATTGTGTCGAAACGTTCTACTAAAGCAGTTTTTGCTTCTTCATCAATGTTCGGACGAATAATGTACATGATTTCGTACTTCGTATCTTGACTCATTGATTTTCACCTCCCTATGGACTTCAAGGCTCTTAGTTGGCTAAGAGCAAGGAGAACATACCTAAAAAGGTAGTTCACAATCTCTAATTATATGCTAATTGATGGACAAAAGCAAGAAATAGTTTTGAAAAGCCCCAATAAAAAAGTTTCGCCAGTTGGCGAAACTTTTTTATGTTATTCTTCTGTTTCTGATGTTGTTTCGTTTTCTGTTGTTTCTACAACTTCAACGATTTCTTCTTCCACTTCTTCTGGTTCTACAACAGCCATTGTTACCACTTTGGCACCATCTTCCATTCTCATTAAACGAACCCCTAATGTTGCGCGTCCTGTTTGAGAAACAGAATCAACGTTAAAGCGGATAATGACGCCTTTGTTCGTAATCAATAAGATATCTTCATCCCCATTGACCGTGGTTAAACCAGCTAATGGACCATTTTTCTCAGTGATATTTGCTGTCTTAATCCCTTTACCGCCACGTCCTTTAACTGGATATTCAGAAGCTTTTGTACGCTTACCATAACCATTTTCAGTAATGACTAGGACTTCTTTATTTTCATCCAGAATCGCTGCGCCGACCACATAATCATTTTCGCGGAGACGGATTCCACGAACGCCTGATGCTGTCCGGCCCATATCACGTACAGTATTTTCATCAAATGTGACAGAGTATCCTGCATGTGTTCCGATAATCATCTTCTGATTGCCATTAGTCGTTACTACGTTAACTAACTCATCATCTTCTTTTAAGCTAATGGCGATTAATCCATTACTACGGATATTAGAAAAGGCTGTTACGGCTGTCCGTTTGACAGTTCCTTTTAAGGTTGTGAAGAACAAGTATTTACCTGCTTCCGCTTTGCCCTCAACAGAAATAATCGCTTGAATTTTTTCTGCAGAATCAATTCCCAGTAAGTTAATTACTGGAATTCCTTTTGCTGTTCTACCGTATTCAGGGATTTCGTAACCTTTTGCTCGGTAAACTTTCCCAGTGTTCGTAAAGAATAATAACGTGTCGTGTGTTGAACAAGAAACTAGGTTTTTCACGAAATCATCATCATGAACGCCCATCCCTTGGACACCACGTCCGCCGCGGCGTTGCGCCCGGAATTCGGAGTTTGCCATCCGCTTAATGTAGCCGTTATTGGTTAATGTAATCACGACTTCTTCTTCTTCGATTAAATCTTCATCTTCAAGACTTAGGACTTCACCTACTAATAGTTCTGTACGTCGTGCATCACCAAATTTTGTGCGAACGTCATTTAACTCTGTTTTAATGATTTCAATGACGCGTTCTGGGCGGGCTAAAATGTCCTCTAAGTCCGCAATGAATTTCAATAGCTCTTGATATTCATTTTCAATTTTGTCGCGTTCTAAGCCTGTTAAACGGCGTAAACGCATATCTAAAATCGCTTGCGCTTGACGATCTGAAAATTCAAAGCGTTCAATTAACGTTGCTTTTGCTTCATCATCTGATTGTGACCCACGGATAATGGCAATGATTTCATCGATATGATCTAAGGCAATTCGTAGACCTTCTAAAATATGCGCCCGTGCTTCTGCTTTGTTTTTGTCAAAAATCGTCCGGCGAGTAATGACTTCTTTTTGGTGCTCGACGTAATTTTCTAAAATACGTTTCAAGCTTAAAATTTTCGGTACACCTTTTTCAATGGCTAACATGTTAAAACCAAAAGATGTTTGTAAGGCAGTCATTTTGTACAAGTTGTTTAACACAACAGAGGCACTCACATCTCGACGAACATCGATGACGATCCGCATGCCTTCACGAGAAGATTCATCCCGCAAATCAGTAATTCCTTCAATTCGTTTATCTCTGTGTAATTCAGAAATTCGTTCGATTAATTTGGCTTTATTCACCATATAAGGCAATTCAGTTACTAAAATACGTTCTTTTCCATTCGGCATTTCAGTCAATTCAACTTTTGCACGAACAGTAATCGAACCTTTCCCTGTTTCATATGCTCGACGAATCCCTGATTTCCCCATCACTAAACCGCCTGTTGGAAAGTCTGGTCCAGGTAACACTTCCATCAATTCATTCGTCGTTACATCAGGATTGTCCATCAATAAACTTGTTGCATCAATCACTTCACTTAAATTGTGTGGTGGAATATTTGTTGCCATCCCCACCGCAATCCCCGTTGTTCCGTTAACTAGTAAGTTTGGAAAACGAGCAGGTAAAACTACTGGTTCTTGTTCTGAATCATCATAGTTTCCTTGGAAATCGACTGTATTTTTGTTAATATCTCGTAGCATTTCTAAAGCAATTTTACTCATACGTGCTTCGGTATAACGCATAGCGGCAGCGCCGTCACCATCGACAGAACCGAAGTTTCCGTGGCCGTCAACTAACATAGCCCGATAACTAAAAGGTTGTGCCATCCGCACCATTGATTCGTAAATCGCACTGTCCCCATGGGGGTGATATTTACCCATAACATCCCCAACAATCCGGGCTGATTTTTTGTGTGGTTTATCAGGGGTTACCCCTAATTCGTTCATTCCATATAAGATTCGGCGATGAACAGGTTTTAAACCGTCACGAACGTCAGGTAACGCGCGGGCTACGATAACACTCATTGCGTAGTCAATGAAAGATTCTTTCATTTCGCTGGTCAGATTGACGTCTTGAATGTTTTCTTTAATTTCTTCACTCATGAATTTTTTCCCCTCTAAATATATGTTCTAGCGTCTCTTACAACGTTGCGACACATTAAATATCCAAGTTTTTCACGTAATGGGCATTTTCTTCGATAAACGCACGACGTGGTTCCACACGATCGCCCATTAGCATTTCAAAAATTTGGTCAGCTTCAATGGCATCATCGACACTCACTCGCGCCATTAATCGTTTTTCTGGGTCCATTGTTGTTTCCCAAAGTTGGTGATCATCCATTTCACCCAACCCTTTGTAACGTTGAACACTTGGTTTTGGTGAAGCAGGTAATTCTTCTAACACTTTTGCTAGTTCCTCTTCAGCATGTTTGCCCGGTTGAACGTAGGTGATGTTTTTCCCTTGTTTCACACCATATAGTGGTGGTTGGGCAATATACACATAACCAGCTTCAACAATTGGCCGCATGAAGCGATAGAACAAGGTTAATAACAACGTTCGAATATGCGCACCATCGACATCGGCATCGGTCATAATCACTAGTTTGTGATAACGTGCTTTAGAAACATCGAAATCTTCGCCGAAGCCTGTTCCCATAGCTGTAAATAATGACCGAATTTCTTCATTGGCTAAAATTTTATCCATGCTGGCTTTCTCAACATTCAAGATTTTCCCACGAATTGGTAAAATGGCTTGGAATTCACGGCTACGTCCTTGTTTTGCTGAACCGCCGGCCGAGTCTCCTTCGACGATAAATAATTCGCATTTTTCCGGATCTTTACTTGAGCAATCAGCCAGCTTCCCTGGCAAGTTGCTAATTTCTAACGCGCCTTTACGACGGGTGACTTCACGGGCTCTTTTAGCGGCTAAACGAGCTTTTGAGGCCAACATACCTTTTTCGACAATTTGTTTACCGACTGTTGGATTTTCCATCAAGAATTTTGTAAAGTATTCTGAGAATAAACGATCCGTAACGGTCCGTACTTCTGAGTTCCCTAATTTCGTTTTCGTTTGCCCTTCAAATTGAGGATCGGGATGTTTGATGGAAACCACTGCGGTTAAACCTTCACGAACATCTTCCCCAGTTAATTTTTCATCGTTTTCTTTCATCAATTTTTGTTTACGTGCATAATCATTAATCACACGTGTTAAAGAAGTTTTAAAACCAGATTCATGCGTTCCGCCTTCATAAGTATGAATATTGTTGGCAAAACTTAAAATATTGGAGTGGTAGCCATCTGTATACTGCATTGACACTTCCACTGTAATATCTTGTTGCTCTCCTTCAATGAAGATTGGCTCTGGGAAAATAACGTCTTTATTGGCATTTAAATGCTCAACATAACTCTTAATCCCGCCTTCATAGTGATACTCTTTTTTATCTTCTTGTCCTTCACGACGGTCTTCAATTGAAATGTGTAAGCCTCGATTTAAAAAGGCTAATTCACGAACCCGTGTTGCTAATTTATCAAAATCATAAACGGTTGTTTCTGTAAAAATTTCAGGATCTGGAATAAAGTGAACAGTGGTTCCGTGACGATCCGTTTCTTCGATAACTTTTAGGTCATCAACAACCGCACCACGACGATATTCTTGGTAATACACTTTGCCATCTTTATAAACACGAACATCTAAACTGGTCGATAAAGCATTAACAACAGAGGAACCAACACCGTGCAAGCCACCTGATACTTTATAGCCGCCACCGCCAAATTTCCCGCCGGCATGTAGCACTGTAAACACTGTTTCCACAGCTGGGCGACCTGTTTTGGCTTGAATCCCGACTGGAATTCCACGACCATCATCGATAACAGTAATACTATCGTCTGGTTCGATAATTACTTGAATTGATTTAGCAAATCCTGCTAAGGCTTCGTCGATAGAGTTGTCAACGATTTCCCATACTAAGTGGTGTAACCCTTCGCCACTAGTAGAACCTATGTACATACCAGGACGTTTCCGGACAGCTTCTAAGCCCTCCAAAACTTGAATCTGACTAGCGTCATATTCTTGCGCACGTTCTCTCATGTTTTTTTCTTCTTCTGTCATGTCGCTGAATTCCTTTCTATCTTGCCTTGTTGAACATAAAAAATATCTGGTTCAACTGTTAGCTTGTCTTTTATGTGATCTAAACTAGTTGTCGTTAAGAACGTTTGAACTTTGCCTTCAATCGTTTCTAACAAGTGAATTTGACGTTCATTATCTAATTCACTCATGACATCATCTAGTAATAACACAGGATATTCTCCTGTTTCTGAATGCATCAAATCAATCTCTGCCAATTTAATACTTAAAGCTGTCGTCCGCTGTTGGCCTTGTGAGCCATACGTTTGAACATTTTGACCATTGACAATAAATAGCAAATCGTCACGATGAGGGCCTAAAAAAGTATTCGCTTTAAACAATTCACGCTTACGATTGTTCATTAATTGTTGGAGCAATTGATTTTGAAGTGCTTCTAAGGAAAGATCCGTGTTGTCAATTGGGATGCTTGATGCGTAGTCAATGGTGAGCGTTTCGCGTCCATGACTAATTTTTTGATGGAGTAAGTTTGCCCAGTGTTCTAATTTTTTAAGAAAACCTAACCGAGCGTATAGAACTTTCCCGCCAAATTCAGCTAGCTGCTCTGTCAAAATATCCAGATAAACAGTATCTGTTTGTTTCTTTTCAGCTAGTTGTTTTAGGTATTGGTTCCGTTGCTTTAAAACAGACTGATATTGGACAAGATCATAAAGATAAATAGGACTCACTTGTCCGAGTTCCATGTCAATAAATTTCCGGCGGACTTGAGGTGAGCCTTTCACCAAAGATAAATCTTCTGGGGCAAATAAAATAACATTCAGTTGCCCAATGTACGCACTGAGCCTTTTTTGCTCAATGTGGTTAACCTTGGTTTTACGTCCTTTGTTGGAAATTAAAATTTCCAACGGCACGGTGCCTGTCTTTTTTTCAACCACGCCGCTAATTTTAGCTGCTGCTTGTTCCCAGCCAATTAATTCTTTTTCATTGCTGGTTCGATGACTTCGTGTCATTGCTAGAACATAAATGCTTTCTAACAAGTTGGTTTTTCCTTGGGCGTTTTCGCCTAAAAAAAGATTTAACGTTTTTGGAAAATCTAAGCTGACTGTTTCATAATTACGATAATGCTGAAGTGTCAGCTCATTCAGCCGCATCGTCGGACTCGTTTCCGTTTTTCACCATAAAAAAAGTACCTTCTTCAGGTATCTCAATCATCATGCCCGCATAAAGTTTCCGTCCGCGACGATTTTCCAACTCGCCATCAACAAACACGCTATTGTCTGCCAAATACCATTTGGCTTGGCCGCCACTACCAATGACGTTGATTTCTTTAAGAAACTGACCAAGCGTTATATACTCAGTTGCTAAAACAAACGTTTTTTTCAATGTGCATCCCTCTTTTTTCTAATACGTTCTCATATATATTATACCCTTTTTCATAAGAGAAAACAAATTTATCTGTCTAATTTTCATTCTAAGCAATTTTAATTCTAAATGACCGAAAATATTATTAGGATAAAAAAACTCTTAAAAAGCATTTTAAAACGGAAATTGATATTTTCTTGAGAAAAAAGGGGCCTGATTTGGCAGAAATGACGAGTAGCGTTTAACTAAAAAACAATTAGGGGTAACTCAACGACAAACGAAGAGGGCGTGCATTGAAGAAAAGTAGCTTGTAGAGGTCTGAGCGTCGTTTTAAGCAACGTGAACTTCTTTCACTAGGAAATATTCATAAAAAAATGAACAGCCCTTAAACGAAAAATTAAAGGGCTTTTTTCTTTATCCCCGAAAAAAAAGGCAGAATTTATTCGTCAAACGATAGTTCAAACATTCACAATATAATTAGCGTAAAAGCTATTACGATTTTAAAAAGCTTATCTAGCAGCGTTTATCGGCTTTAAATAGACGACAAAAAAGAACCTTCGGCGATCATAGTGATTTTCCGAAGGTCTTTTTTAAACATGATTAATTTGTACGAACCGGTGTAATTAGTTGAATGAAATCTAGTTCTGTTTCGGTTGGCTCCAATGTAAACGGACGAATTGGAGAAAGGAATTTCACGGTAATATTCATATCGCCAAACGCTCGCAACGCATCTTTCATATAATCTGGGTTGAAAGAAATATCCAACGCTTCACCAGAAACATTTTCATAATTTAACGCTTCTTCGACTTTTCCAATTTCAGGTGAATTTCCATATAAAACAACAGAATCTGGTGAAATTGAAAGGCGAACAATATTGTTACGTCCTTCATGAGAAAGTAAAGAGGCACGTTCGATTGCTGAAAGCAATTCTGGTACATAAAATTCAATTTGCGTGTTATGGCTAGTTGGAATTAAACGGTTGGTATCAGGATAATTTCCTTCTAACAAACGAGAATAGAAGTACATTGTTTCTGTTTTAAATAGCACTTGGTTTTCCATAATGCTGATTTCAACCATTTCTTCTTCATTGGTTAATGAACGAGAAAGTTCAGTTAAACTTTTTCCTGGAATTACAATGTTAAAGTCTTCTACTGCTTGTTCTGTCGGGATCACACGTTGACTTAAACGATGTGAATCTGTCGCAACGGCAAGTAATTTTTGATTTTCTAAAATAAAGTGAACCCCAGTTAAAATTGGACGACTTTCGTGCATCGATACAGCAAAACCTGTTTCACTAATAATTTTTGTCAATAAATGAACAGGTAATTTCATTTGGTTTTGAGTATCAATTACTGGTAAGTGCGGATAATTGTCAGCATCTAATCCATTAACCGTAAAATCAGCTTTTCCTGAAGTAATTGCAACTTGATTGTTATCTAGAACTTCCATTGTGAACATATCTTCTGGTAATTTACGAATAATTTCGCCAAAGAAACGAGATTGTAAAACGATGCTACCTGTGCGTTCAATCGTCATTTGAGCTTTTTCATCATCTTTACTTAAAAAACTTTCAATTGAAATATCCGCGTTACTCCCAGTAAGTGATAAGCCATCTTCTGATAACACAATTTTAACACCTGTTAAGATTGGAATCGTTGTTTTAGAAGAAATTGCTCGTTGAACAGTTTGTAATTCTTGTAAAAAGACACTTCGTTTGACCGTTAATTTCATAATGTAAACTCCTTTTTAAGTATTTTCAATACGTTCTAATTTTGTACGCCACTGTTTTGTATATTATATATAAATAAATAATAAAAGTAATAGGGCATGTTGATTCTGTGGAAAAGTCAAAAAAGCATTGATTTTACTAAGTTATCCACTTGTGTATAAGTTGTGGATAACTTTGTTCTTTTTTGTTTAGTTTTCCACATCCTAAGAGTTCAATAAATTTTTAATTTCACTGACTTCTTTTTGAATCGCTGGATCTTTTTCCAATAATTGCTGAATCTTTTCGTGCGCATGAATCACCGTTGTATGATCTTTGCCGCCAAATTCGGCACCAATTTTTGGCAAGGAATTGTCGGTCATTTCTCTAGCAAGATACATTGAGATTTGACGAGGAACCACAATTGTTTTCACCCGTTTTTTCCCTTTTAAATCCTTAAGAGGCACATGATAATATTTGGATACTTCTTCTTGAATTTGTAAGATGGACAATTGATTTTTACTACCAACTGATTTTAGAGATTTCAAGGCGTCCGCCGCTAAACTAGTGGTAATATCTTCTCCATTAATAGTTGCAAAGGCTTGAACGCGGACCAAAGCCCCCTCTAATTCACGGATGTTGGAATCGATTTGACCAGCAATATAACTTAGTGTATCATCCGGAATTTCTAAACGCTCGGCATCTGCTTTTTTGCGCAAAATTGCAATTCGTGTTTCTAAATCAGGCGGGGTGATATCGACAGACAAACCCCAAGCAAAGCGAGAAACTAATCGTTCAGGTAATTTTGGAATATCATTCGGCGGGCGATCACTTGTTAAAACAATTTGTTTATTTTCATTGTAAAGATCGTTGAAGGTATGGAAAAATTCTTCCAATGTCGCTTCTTTTTCCGCCAAAAATTGAATATCATCGACTAATAATAAGTCAACATTGCGATATTCTTTCCGAAATTGTTCGGATGTTTTTGTTTGAATTGAGTTGATAAATTCATTCGTAAACGTTTCGCTACTAACATATTTGACTTTGGCATCTGGTTGATTCACTAACATTTGATGACCAATAGCATGCATCAAATGGGTTTTCCCTAACCCTACACCGCCATAGAAGAAAAGGGGATTGTAAATCGAACCCGGATCCTCGGCAACAACAAGCGCTGCAGCGTGAGCCATTTGGTTTCCTTTACCAATAACGAAGGTGTCGAAAGTGTACTTAGGATTAAGCATCGCTTTTTTACTTTGTTCACTAAAAACAACTTCTTCTTCGGCAGGTTCTTCGAGTTCTTGTGCCAGTGCTGCGTCTTTTTCATCGGCAACAACAAAATGGGGCATCACTTCTGCACCGGTCAATTTAAATCCAGTTTCGACAATTTTTGCCGAAAGATTTTTTTCCCAGTAATCACGATGAACTGCAGAAGGGACTTCTAGCCACAATTGATTGTTGTCTAATTTCAAAGGGCGTGTGGTTTTAATCCAAGCATCAAAACTTGGCGCCGACAAAATCGCTTGATAGGCTTCTTCAAGGCTATGCCAAAAACTTTCCACGTCGGGCATACAGTGACCTCCTATATGTTTAAATTTTGGTTATCTAAAAAATGTGGATAACTTAAAAGAATGAGCATAGTCGATTTTAGCATTTTTTTAAAACTTTTTCCACAAGCAATTGTTCAATGTGGAAAAAAAGTACACAAGGGTGAAAAAAGTTTTCCACAGGGTGTCGACACTTGCGGAAGAAAGTGGTTGTTGAATGAGTTATCCACAAAAAGTTGAGAATAATTAAGCTTGACACAATCATGTTTCAAGAACTTATCAACAGTCAAAAAAACACCTGTGTAAAACTTTTTAACAGGCTGTTTTTTTGTGTAAAACTAGTGGAAAAATGGCTGTGAACAGAAAAAAATGTGGAAAACTATCCACAAGCTACTCACAGGAAAATTTAATCTGTGGATAATTGAAACGAATCTTTCTCAGGAAATATTTCTTAAATTTTATTGACAAAAGACCCTATTACTCGTTATACTATCAAAGTATGTCTATATATTGATGGATAGTTACAATTTCAGGAGGTGTAATTGCATGAAAAGAACGTATCAACCAAACAAACGTAAACGCCAAAAAGTTCACGGATTCCGTAAACGTATGAGCACTAAAAATGGCCGTCGCGTATTAGCAAGCCGTCGTCGTAAAGGTAGAAAAGTTATTTCTGCTTAATGATGGTCTGGTCTTTTAAACAGTCAATTTCTAAGAACCCTTAGTTATCTCCATAATTTTTTGGAAGATGTGAAGATAACTAAGGGTTCTTTTTCTATTTTCAATAAAAGAAAGCAGGATTCTATAGAAAAGGCTACTAAAAAAGAGCGGAAATATGCTATTATTATTAAGAAGTAAAAAAATATAGAAACAAAGGGATGCCGATGAAAAAGTCCTACCGTGTCAAGAAAGAAAAAGAATTTCAACAGGTGTTTAATAAAAAACAATCTTGTGCAAATCGTCGTTTCGTGGTGTACGTTTTAGAGAAACCACAACAAGCCCATTTTCGGGTGGGGATTTCTGTTGGGAAGAAAATTGGAAACGCGGTCACAAGAAATGCTGTGAAGCGGAAAATCCGCGCGAGTTTATTTCAATTAAAAGACCGTATCTCTCCAGAAATTGATTTTATCGTGATTGCACGTCCAGGATTGGAAAAGTTATCGTCTGAAGAAGTGAAAGCTAATTTAACACATGTGTTAAATTTAGCTAAAATATTAGATGTAAGAGAGGGAATTGAGTAGTGAAGAAGTATAAGCGCTTATTATTAATGGCTGGGTTAGTGACCTTAGTCTTTGTTTTATCCGCCTGCGGAACCGCGCCCGTAAGTGAAAGTAGTACAGGAATTTGGGATCGATACATTGTTTATTATTTTGCCCAAGCGATTAAGTTCCTATCATTAGGCGGCAGTGTTGGAATTGGGATTATCCTATTTACGTTAGTCATCCGGATTATTTTATTGCCGTTGATGCATTTCCAAACGAAGAGTATGCGTAAAACACAAGAGTTGCAACCGCAATTAAAGGCCTTGCAACAAAAATACTCTTCAAAAGATCCTGAAACACAACGCTTATTCCGAGAAGAACAGCAACGTTTGTATGCAGAGAATAATGTGAATCCTTACATTGGCTGTTTACCACTGTTGGTTCAACTACCAATCATGATGGCTTTGTATCAAGCCATTTCAC
Organism: Enterococcus sp. C102(2024); assembly: GCF_040888205.1. Lineage (NCBI taxonomy): Bacteria > Bacillati > Bacillota > Bacilli > Lactobacillales > Enterococcaceae > Enterococcus > Enterococcus sp. C102(2024). The sequence continues at coordinate 213,126 of NZ_JBFOHH010000004.1, forward strand.
GCGTGCCTGAGTTAAAAGAAGGAACGTTCTTGTGGTTAAGCCTCGATAAGCCGGATCCGTATTTAATTTTACCGATTTTAGCGGCTGTCTTTACGTTTGCTAGTACGTATCTTTCAAGTATGAGCCAACTAGAAACAAATGCCTCACTGAAAATTATGAATTACGTTATGCCAGCGATGATCTTCTTTATGGGGATTTCATTAGCCAGCAGTTTATCTCTTTACTGGGTGGTCTCAAATGCCTTCCAAACAGGGCAAACATTGTTATTAAACAATCCATTCAAAATCCGTAAAGAGCGGGAGGAAGCAGCACGTCAAGCCAAAGCACGGGAGCGAGCGCTTGAACGAGCAAAAAGTCCTAAGAAAAAAGGGAAGAAAAAATAAAGGAGGTCGTTCAGATGCCGATTTATGAAGGAAATACAATCGAAGAAGCAACGCAGAAAGGCTTACAAGCACTTGGTTTAACTAAAGAGGATGTTACAATTGATGTGTTAGACGAAGGAAAAAAAGGATTTTTAGGTCTAGGAAAAAAACTTGCCCAAATTTCAATGGAACCAACGATTAGTGAGCAAGTCACAGAAGCGGTCGAAGAAACAGTGGAAGATATTGTTGTTGCCGATGAAGCAACAGCAGTGGAAGAAGCAGTTGAGGAATTAACCGAAGCAATTCCTAGTCTCTCAGAGGAATCAACACATTCTTTAGAAAATCTGGAAGACGAAGCTGCTATTACTGAATTAGCGATGTATTTAACGAATATTTCAAATGAACTGAACGCCCCTGCCATGGTTCGCATAGCGCGCGAGAATGGCAATATTATCTTCCATTTAGAAACAGAAAAACAAGGTATCTTAATTGGAAAACACGGAAAAGTGTTAAATGCGTTACAGTACTTAGCGCAAGTCTTTATTCACCGCATTGCAAGCAATAAGCTATCGATTGTTGTAAATGTCGGAAATTATCGTGAAAAACGTCATGAAATTTTGGAACGTTTAGCGAAACGCACCGCGGAAAAAGCCAAACGCACTGGGCGGCCAGTCTTCTTGGAACCAATGCCGGCTTTTGAAAGAAAACAAATTCATCACACGCTAAGTAAAGATGAGCAAATCAAAACCCATTCTGAAGGGGATGAACCTTATCGGTATTTAGTGGTTGAACCAGTTAAGAAGTATTTTTAAACAAACAAAGAAACGTTGGCAACTCTCAGCAGGGACTGAATAGTTGCCAACGTTTCTTTGTTAAATGATTTTTTAGCCGTCTCCGTTTCTTTTTTTGTGTTATGATAATCAGTAATTACTCCAGTAGTAAATTCAAATGAAAAAGTTTTGTAAAGAGACGTAGGGGGAGCAACAGGTATGCGTACGGAGAAAATACTGGTTGTAGATGATGATGCAGCAGTTCGTCGTTTGATTTGGAAAGCGTTACAATCAACAGGTATTCTTATTTACCAAAGTGAATCAATTGAAAAAACAAAAGATATCGTGTCCAGAGTTACCTTTGATTTGTTCATTTTAGATGATAACTTGGAACATGACAGCGATGGTTACTACTTAGTCCAAATGATTAGAGAGAAATATCCACTGGTGCCAATTATCTTTTTTAGTAGCAAAAAAGAAGAAGAGGATATTATTGCAGCCTTGGAAATGGGCGTGGATAGTTATATAACGAAACCTTTTTCCTTGAATGTTTTTAAGGCTCAGGTGATTGCTTCGTTGAATCGGGCTCGAATGATTCGAAAACAATTGAATGTTTACAAAAAAGAAGAGCTACAGGTAGGCGATTTCCGTTTTGATTATGGTCGTTATCAACTATTTAAAAAGGATTTACCTATCTCATTGTCTTCGAAAGAAGTTCAATTAATTCAATTTTTTCTGGAGAATCCCGAGCAAGTATTCTCTAAAGAACAAATTTACAGCAGTGTTTGGGGTACTGGGGATGTCGATGCGAATACGATTATGGTTTTTATTAATCGTTTACGAAGTAAATTAGAAGAAAACCCGAAAGAACCTTGTTACCTTCGGACCGTTTGGGGCATTGGTTATACCTTTACGCCAGATGGTTGCGTACAAAAAAAATGAAAAAAGGCCCGCAGTTGCACGAGCGACTGCGGGTCTTTTTTGCTTATTCAATTTGTCGACGTTCCATTTCTTTCAAAATAAATTGAAGCGAACGATTTAGATGTTCATGGGTTAAAAGTGTGATCTGGTCAATATTCTTTGTTTTCATTCCGCGGAAAATTAACCAATGTTCTTCTAGGGCAATACTACGACGTTCTGAGGCACGAATCGCAATATCTCTGAAATAGATTAAGTAAGCATGGAGATCAGTCACAATTTTTTTTAAACGTAGCATCTGACTCTTAGTATAAATAAAGGAATTAAAATCTGAAAAGTTCTGTAGTAAGTCATCTACTTGGTTATTTTTATTGTATTGTTCTCCTTCGAGAAGTAAGGCTTCCAATTCATCAAAATCTTCTGGTGTCATGAGTTCCATGGCTTTAATGGTTGCTAAAGTGTCCAAAGATTTACGAATATCATAAATTTCATAAGCATCTTTCATACTAATCCCTTTAACCACGATACCCACCATAGGTATATGTTCCACCAATTGTTCTTTGACCAATTCTTGTAAAGCAAAGCGAATGGGCGTCCGACTAATGTTTAATTGCTCGGAAAATTCTTTTTCGTTAATCCGTTCACCCGCAGGAATATCCCCTAAAATAATGGTTTTTTTAAAGGCTTCATAGGTACAAATTTTTAGAGGTTTACTGCTGGTTAAATCTAAGTTCCGTTTTACTGCTTCAACCGTTGGATTCATATGAGGCACCTCCCTATAGGTTATTTTTATAGATAATAAATATAATATTAAAAATGAAAATATAACGCAAGAAAAGACAAAATGAAAAGAAAACCGAGGAGAAAAGGTACTCCTACGGTTTCAGCGACGACGTTTAATTTTGTGGAATAAATAAAGGCATGTGACCTAAAGCAACAATTGTTACAACGAAAATAACGAAAATTCCTAAGGCATATTTTGCCGATTCTTTTTGCCATTGACCCATATCTAAACCAGTTAAACGTAATAGCAAGTAAATAAATGCCACTAATGGACTTAATAAGTGGAACGCTTGCCCCATTAAGGAAGCTAAAGCCATAGACATATTGTCAAATCCATAAGAACGTCCAGCTTCTGCTAGGACTGGTAAGACACCGAAATAGAAACCATCGTTTGAAATAAAGAATGTTCCTGGTGCTGAAATGAACGCAATCACTAAGCCCCAAGCGCCGGCTAATTGTTTTGGAATAATATTAACAAAGCTATTTGCTAAGGCATTGGCCATACCAGAACCTTGGAATAAGCCCATGAAGACGCCAGCAGCAAAAACTAAGATAACTACTTGCACAGCATCACCAGCATTTGCACTGATGCGGCTGCTTTGATCTTTTAATTTTGGATAGTTGATCATTAAAGCGATACAAGTACCAACTAGGAATAATAATAACGGTGGCATTTCAATCCACGAAGGCAAACCTAATTGACCAACGAATGAACTTAGGACTAACCAACCGATTAAGACAATCGTTAAAATACCATTGAACGCAAAATTCTTTGGACGACGAATTTCTAATAATTCTGGATCGTTAACAATAGTCATTTCTTCCAATTCTTTATCAGTAAGCGTTGTCACGCCTAAGCGAGCACGTTCTTTTTTCCCCATGCGATAAGCAACAAAGAAGATAACATACAATACAGATAAAATCATACCAGGTGCTAAATAAGAAAGAATGTCGGCATCAACTTCTAGTACGGCCATGGCACGAGCTGTTGGACCGCCCCAAGGTAATAAGTTCATAATGGTGTTTTGTAAGATAACAAGCACACCTAAATTCATCAATTTCATATTAAGTTTTTTGTAGATGGGAATAAACGCAGAACAGCAAATCAAGGTCGTGGTTGTTCCATCTCCGTTTAAGGAAACAGCAGCAGCAACTACCGCAGTAGCCATCAAGACTTTCATTGGATCGCCTTTAGCAAAGTAAATCATTTTTTTAGTGATTGGGTCAAACAAACCAGCGTCCAACATAATAGAGAAGTAAAGAATGGCAAATAATAACATAATACCAGTTTTTGAAGTAGTTGAAATCCCATCTAAGACGAAATTCCCAATGTTGACTTCAGGGACAACACCGTCAGCACCAGGTGGCGGACTCGCTACTCCAGTTGCAATTGCAATCAAAGTAAAAATAAGAGGAATAATTACTAAAGATGTAAACGGTGACAATTTCTTTTTCATGATTACATACATAAAGATGATAATCATACCATAAGCTAAAATAGTGAGTAACATGTTTTTCTTCCTTTCTTTTTTTAGAACTTTTTTGTAAGCGTTAACAACCGGTGTTAATAAAAAAGAATAGCCATGAGAAATGTTTCACAGTATTCTGGTTTACAACAAAAAATATTTTTTGTGTTTGTCTATAGTGTGAGAATATACAAACTTTCGCAGAGAATAAATAGCCTAAAACAAAAAGAACATCAAAAAAACAATTCAACAATCAAATTCTTATTAATAACTTAATATAATATTAATAGAATCTTAACGGCTGATAAATGCTTATATACCAATGTTTACAGAGTTTTTTTCACAAAATAAACAATAAAAGAACAATCTGAGCTAGTGTTTTCACTAGGTTTTTTAACGGTTTTTTCTATAATGAACGTATACCAAGAATTAGTGAAAGGAGAGACAATATGGGCCTATTTAAGTCCTTATTCAAGAAAGAGCAACACACGCAGGATACCGAGATTAATGAAAGCGTTATCCAACGTGAAGCGGATAACTTGGAAAAGCGATGGATAGATATACCAGCATATATTCCTGCTGAACCAAAAGAATATCAATTGGTAAGTATTGTGGCCACTGCCATCGCAGCAGGAGAGTTTCCAGAAAGTCGTTTTGTTATCAAAAAAATCGCAAAACGAAATCCAGAAGCAAAAGAAGTTGCCATTATTGCAGCCAGTATAGCTGCAGAGCTTTCAGAAGAGTCTCAGCTAGTTGTCAAAAGAATTTCAAAACAAAACCTTGAGGAGGATCATTATGTTACGCAAATTTAAAATTTCAATTGATGGGAAAGAATATTTAGTCGAGATGGAAGAAATCGGTGGCGTCCCACAACCAGCACCTGTTGCGCCACAACCAACAGCGCCAGTTGCTACGACAGAAACACCAGCCCCTGCTGTTGAAGAAGCCCCAGCGCCAGCAGCACAGCCAGCCGCCCCAGCAGGAGCAGATGCAATGCCTGCGCCAATGCCAGGAACTGTGTTAAAAGTATTAGTCAATGTTGGTGATACGGTGTCCGAGAACCAACCATTGTTAATTTTAGAAGCAATGAAGATGGAAAATGAAATCGTTGCAGGAAAAGCAGGTACGGTAACAGGAATTCATGTTACCCAAGGCCAAATTGTGAATCCAGGGGAACCATTAATAACAATTAACTAGAATTAATTTAAGAAGAGGAAGTGATTTGTGTGGAGACACTGATTCAAGGTGTTATAGGAATGGGCCAAGAACCAGGACGCATTGTGATGATGCTGATTGGTGGACTATTAATGTATTTAGGAATAAAAAAAGAGTATGAACCAACACTTTTAGTGCCGATGGGTTTAGGAACGATTTTAGTGAACTTTCCTAATTCCGGCGTATTGAGCGCTGGCGGCGAGCCTGGTCCGTTTAATGTTCTTTTTGATTTTGGAATAAAAACAGAGTTATTCCCGTTATTATTATTTATTGGGATTGGGGCAATGATTGATTTCGGTCCATTGTTACAAAATCCGTTTATGTTGATGTTTGGTGCCGCTGCACAGTTTGGGATTTTCTTTACAGTTATTATGGCTGTTTTATTAGGTTTTGATTTAAACGATGCTGCTTCGATCGGGATTATTGGTGCCGCTGATGGCCCAACGTCTATTTTCGTAGCAAATACCTTACATTCAAAATACATGGGGGCCATAATGGTTGCCGCATACTCCTACATGGCGTTAGTTCCGATTATTCAACCAGTAGCGATTAAAGCAGTGACGACGAAAGCCGAACGTCGGATCCGTATGACTTATCGGGCCGGTGAAGTTTCTCAAACAGCGAAAATTCTTTTCCCGGTTGTTATTACGATTGTCGCAGGGTTAATTGCGCCGGTGTCATTACCATTAGTTGGTTTCTTAATGTTTGGGAACTTATTAAGAGAATGTGGCGTTTTGGATCGCTTATCCATTACAGCTCAAAATGAATTGGTGAATATTATTAGTATCTTGCTAGGACTATCTATTTCCGTTAGCATGAACTATGCAGAGTTCTTAAAAGTCGATACGTTGATGGTTATTGGCTTAGGGTTAGTCGCCTTTATTATGGACTCAGTCGGCGGCGTACTTTTTGCTAAATTCTTGAATTTATTTAGAAAAGAAAAAATTAATCCAATGATTGGTGCTGCGGGTATTTCCGCTTTCCCAATGTCTAGTCGGGTTATTCAAAAAATGGCTACGGATGAAGACCCACAAAACTTTATTTTAATGCATGCTGCTGGTGCCAACGTTTCAGGACAAATCGCTTCTGTAATTGCTGGTGGCTTACTATTAGCCTTTTTAACATAGGACGGAAAGGAGAACGAATACATGTCTGTTAACATGGAAGATTTAAAAATTGCTTTTGAACTGTTAGGTTTTGGTTGGGGCGGCGTTTTCGTTGTTTTATTTATCATTTATCTAGCATCTAAATTACTAACAAAATTATTTCCAATTAAAAAATAAAGGAGGTTATTGCTGTGAACAGCGTATATACAATGAAAAGAATCTGGTTGCAAAAAGATAAAAAAGCTTATCAAGCTTGGCGCGAATTAATGGAAAAAGCCGCATTGCAAACGACAGAAGCACTTGATTACACCGTTGGCATATATGATGACACAGCATTAATCGCCTCTGGCTCGCTTTCAGGCAAAACGATTAAGTGCGTGGCCGTTTGTAAAAAATATCAATCTGAAAATTTGTTAACCCAATTGGTAGTTCATCTACTTGAAAAACTGAGAGAAGAAAACCAATTACACAGTTTTTTGTATACAAAACCAAAAAATGAACAAATTTTTCAGTCGCTAGGCTTTCAAAAAGTGGTTGCGAATCAAGAGGTGCTATTTATGGAGCAAGGCAAACCAGATTTTGCCGATTATCTTGGTTACCTGACACAGCATAAAAAAGCAGGACCAGCCAGTAGCATTGTCATGAATGCAAATCCTTTTACGAAAGGCCATCAGTACTTAGTCGAAAAAGCAGCCAAAGAAAGTCCGCACGTTTATGTGTTTGTTTTATCTGAAGATAAATCGCTGTTTTCAAAAGAAGCACGTTTCGCAATGGTGCAAAAAGGGGTAGCCCATTTACCCAATGTGACAGTCCTATCTACAGAAGATTACTTAGTTTCGTCTGCGACTTTTCCTACCTATTTTTTGAAAGAAAAAGCGCCATTAGAGGTAGCTGCAATTCAAGCAACGCTTGATGCAACGTTATTTAAAGAAAGAATTGCGCCAATACTTGAAATTCAGCAACGTTATGTGGGAGAAGAGCCTTATTCAGAAGTGACCGATGTCTACAATCAAGCAATGCAACAAGTTTTCGGACAAACGATAACGCTAACCATTGTCCCGCGATTAGCGATTGGTGGAGAGCTGATTAGTGCGACGAAAGTTCGCAAAGCGATGGCTGAAGGCGACAAAGAGACACTCAAGAAGTTTTTACCAGCAACAAGTTATCAATACTTAGTAGAACACAAGAAACTAATGAGGTGAAGAAAGTGAAGATTATCAAAAATGCTACTGCAGGAACAGTAGAATCAAGTGATATTATGATTACCGTCCAACCCATTGAATCAACAGAAAATACCATTGAATTAGAAAGTAGTGTCGAAAAACAATTTGGCAATCAAATTCGTCAGGTGATTACGACAACTTTGGAACATTTAGATGTCCAAGGCGTTGCGGTCAAGGCGATTGATAAAGGGGCATTAGATTGTACAATCAAAGCTCGGATGATTACAGTTTTACATCGAGGCGCTGAAAAAGAAACGTATGATTGGAAGGAGTTGGACTCATGGAACGTTTAAGAAGAACAATGATGTTTGTCCCTGGAGCGAACGCAGCAATGCTAAGAGATGCACCTTTGTATGGGGCAGATTCAATCATGTTTGATTTAGAAGATGCAGTTTCATTAAAAGAAAAAGACTCTGCCCGTGTTTTAGTCCATTCTGCTTTGAAAACTTTCGATTATGGCAATATTGAAATTGTTGTTCGAATCAATGCTTTAGATGCCGGTGGCGCAGAAGATATTGAAGCAATGGTCTTAGCTGGTGTCGATGTGATTCGTTTACCAAAAACAGAAACAGCCCAAGATATCATTGATGTCGAGGCAGTCATTACAGAAGTAGAACAGCAAAATGACATTCCCGTAGGAACAACGAAAATGATGGCTGCTATCGAATCGGCTGAAGGTGTTCTAAATGCGCCCGCGATTGCCAAAAGTTCAACTCGCTTGATTGGCATCGCGTTAGGCGCCGAAGACTATGTTACCAATATGAAAACACGGCGTCATCCAGATGGCCAAGAACTATTCTTTGCTCGTAGCATGATTTTACATGCCGCTCGAGCAGCTGGGATTGCAGCTATTGATACGGTCTATTCAGATGTAGACAATACGGAAGGCTTTGAAGCCGAAGTTCGTTTGATTAAACAGCTAGGTTTCGATGGGAAATCGGTGATTAACCCTCGTCAAATCCCATTGGTTAATACTATTTATGCGCCAACAGAAAAAGAAATCCAGAATGCTAAGGAAGTAATCTGGGGCATTCGGGAAGCCGAAGCAAAAGGTTCCGGTGTTATCTCCGTAAATGGAAAAATGGTTGATAAACCAATTGTTGAACGAGCTGAACGGGTCATTGCGTTAGCATTGGCGGCTAAATTAATTACCGAGGAGGAAATATAGACATGGTAGTAAATAAAGTAGGCAAAGACATTCCTCAATCTTATGCAGAGCAATACGGCATTTATGAAGGAGAATTAGCACACATTGATGCTTATCAAGAAGCGAGCCGAGCAATTAAACCAGTGAAACCTCGGGAGACAAAACTTTTAGGAAGTATTCGTGAAGCAATTGAAAAAACAGGTTTAAAAGATGGCATGACCATCTCTTTCCATCACCATTTCCGTGAAGGAGACTATGTGATGAATTTAGTTTTAGCCGAGATTGCCGCTATGGGGCTGAAAAACATTTCGATTGCACCTAGTTCAATTGCAAATGTTCATGAACCTTTGATTGAACACATTAAAAATGGAGTAGTCACCAACATTACTTCTTCAGGTTTGAGAGATAAAGTAGGAGCCGCTATTTCAGCAGGTATCATGGAAAATCCTGTGGTGATTCGTTCACATGGTGGCCGGGCACGGGCAGTAGCAGCAGGCGATATCCATATTGATGTAGCTTTCTTAGGTGCACCAAGTTCAGACGCTTATGGAAATGCGAATGGAACCAAAGGAAAAGCCACCTGTGGTTCTCTTGGATATGCGATGGTCGATGCAAAATATGCGGATCAAGTGGTCATCATTACTGACACATTAGTGCCATATCCTAATACCCCTATTAGTATTCCACAAACAGATGTTGATTATGTGGTAGAAATTGATGCAATTGGTGATCCAGATGGAATTGCCAAAGGCGCGACACGTTTTACAAAGAATCCTAAAGAATTATTGATTGCTGAATATGCCGCAAAAATAATTACACATTCTCCTTACTACAAAGAAGGCTTCTCATTCCAAACAGGAACAGGTGGCTCTTCACTAGCAGTTACGCGGTTCATGAGAGAACAAATGCTTAAAGATGGCATTAAAGCAAGTTTCGCTTTAGGCGGAATTACGAATGCAATGGTGGAACTTTTGGAAGAAGGTTTAGTAGAAAAAATTATTGACGTCCAAGACTTTGATCATCCATCAGCTATTTCTTTAGGAGAAAATGCCAATCATTATGAAATTGATGCCAATATGTATGCTTCACCGCTTAGCAAAGGGGCGGTTATTAATCAATTAGATACAGCTATTTTATCTGCTTTAGAAGTGGACACAGATTTTAATGTAAATGTCATTACTGGTTCAGATGGTGTCATCCGTGGTGCTTCTGGCGGACATTCCGATACAAGTATGGCTTGTAAAATGAGTCTAGTGATTGCACCACTTGTTCGTGGACGGATTCCAACAATCGTCGAGCAAGTAAATACAGTCGTTACACCAGGTACGAGTGTCGATGTCGTAGTAACAGAAGTCGGCATTGCAATCAATCCAAAAAGAACAGACTTAATTGATTGTTTTAAAACCTTAGATGTTCCTCAGTTTACGTTAGAAGAGTTGAAAGACAAAGCCTACAACATTGTTGGCACCCCGGAACCAATTAAATATGGAGACAAAGTTGTTGCGTTAATTGAATACCGAGATGGTAGTCTAATTGATGTGGTACGCAATGTTTAATGGGGAAAAAGTAACACTTTTAGAGATGTTGGATGCTCGCGAACAAAGAGCTGCCACACAGAAGGAGTTGTTAGAAACAGCACCAGAAGCTAGTCTCTTATCTGCCACAATGAATATTCCTGGAGAAGTAAAAAATTCGCCCACTTTAACGGCTGTTTTTTTAGAAGTAATTGACGAAGTCGAGCAACAATTGCTGGATCAAGTACCGATTGTTAATTTTTACCGGAATGAAAAAACAGGTCCTGAATATTATTTGGCGGTTTCGTTAGCCCCGCAAGAGTTAAAACAAAGAATGGTCAAAATTGAAGAAACACATCCTTATGGTCGTTTAGTGGACCTAGATGTTTTATGGGGAAATGAGGAACTAAAAAGCCTTCATCGAGGAGATTTAGGCTTGCCACCACGGCGCTGTTTTATTTGCCAAGAAGAGGCGAAAGTCTGTGGACGAAATCGACGTCACAGCCTTGAAGCAATGCAAGAAAAAATAACAGAAATAATTTTGACACGAAAGGAGCAGCCAAGTGAGTAAAAAAATTCGTTTTACAGAAACAGTGCTACGGGATGGACAACAAAGTTTAATTGCAACACGGATGCCAACCTCAGATATGCTGCCGATTATTAAAACAATGGACGAGGCAGGATTTCATGCATTAGAAATGTGGGGCGGGGCAACGTTTGATTCCTGTGTCCGCTATTTAAACGAGGATCCTTGGGAACGTCTTCGCCAAATTCGCAAAGAAGTTAAAAATACCAAACTTCAAATGTTATTACGAGGACAAAATTTACTAGGATATCGTCATTACGCTGATGATGTGGTGCGGGCCTTTGTCGAAAAATCAGTTGAAAATGGGATTGATATTATTCGTATTTTCGATGCCTTGAATGATGTCCGTAATTTACAAACAGCAATTCAAACAACAAAAGAAGCTGGCGGACACTGTCAAGCAGCGATCTCTTATACCACGAGTGAAATTCATACCATCGATTACTTTGTAAAATTAGCCAAAGAATTAAGTCAAACAGGAGCGGATTCCATTTGTATTAAGGATATGGCAGGCGTTTTGACGCCACAAACTGGTTTTGAATTAGTGAGCAAAATGAAAGATGCCATTGATTTACCTTTAGAGGTGCATACGCATGCGACTAGTGGTATTTCTGAGATGACCTATTTAAAAGTTGCTGAAGCAGGTGCGGATATCATCGATACAGCTATTTCTTCTTTCGCTGGCGGTACGAGTCAACCAGCCACAGAATCTGTAGCCATTGCGTTAGAAGATTTAGGCTTTGAAACAGGTTTAAATATGGAAAAAGTAACAGAGATTGCTGACTATTTCAATCCGATTCGTGATCGCTTTAGAAGTGAAGGCATTTTAAACCCTAAAGTTAAAGATACGGAACCGAAAACCTTGATTTATCAAGTACCTGGTGGTATGTTATCAAACTTATTAAGTCAATTAACGGAGCAAGGCTTACAAGACAAATATGAAGAAGTTTTAGCTGAAGTACCTAAAGTAAGAGCGGATTTAGGGTATCCGCCACTAGTTACGCCGCTTTCACAAATGGTCGGAACACAAGCCTTAATGAATGTGATTTCTGGGGAAAGATATTCCTTAATACCGAATGAAATCAAAGATTATGTGCGCGGAGAATATGGCAAATCACCAGCACCTATCGCAGAAGAGATTAAGCAAAAAATCATTGGGGATGAAGAAGTAATTACTTGTCGACCAGCGGATTTATTGAAACCAGAGTTGCATAGTTTAGAAAATGAAATCCAACAATATGCAAAATCTGAAGAGGATGTCCTATTATATGCGATGTTCCCACAACAAGGAAAAGACTTTTTAGGACGTCGTGAAGATCCTTTTTACGATGTACCGTTACAGAAAGTGACAGTCAAACTTGACTTGCCAGAATAGAACGGGCAAGTGCTCCGCAAATGTATAAAGAAGCAAGGGTTTGAGCGACGATAACGGTTGTTCAAACCCTTGCTTCATCAAATAGAAAAAAGGCAGCCCGTGAAAGGAAGTGACAATGTGTTAGAAGAAGTTCTAGCAATTCATCAAAAAAATATTGGTGTGCTAAGTCTTGAAGCAACAGAAGCGGTATTAAACCATCATGATTTAGCCAAAATGTATACACCTGGTGTCGCAGAATTGAGTTTAATGATTGCTCAAAATCATGAATTAGCGCGCGAGTGGACCATTAGTGGTAAGTTAATTGCGGTTATTACAGATGGGTCAGCTGTTCTGGGTCTCGGCAATATGGGCACGCAAGCGGGCTTGCCAATTGTTGAAGGCAAAGCTTTGCTTTATAAAAATTTGGCGGGGGTCGATGCTATTCCTTTAGCGCTGGAACAAAAATCAGTGGACGAGATGGTTCAAACAATTGAAAATTTACAAAATAGTTTTGCAGGAATCCACTTAGAAGATATTTCTGCACCAAAATGTTTTGAAATTGAAGAAAAACTTCAACAACGTTTGAACATTCCTGTGTATCATGATGACCAAGAAGGCACAGCCATTGTCGTTTTAGCTGGGCTAATCAACGCAGCTAAAATTAAAGGAAAACCTTTAAATCAATTACGTGTGGTGATTAACGGAGTTGGTGCTTCTGGTGTAGCGACCGCTAAGTTATGTATTCAAGCGGGGATTACGCATCTCACCTTAGTAGATCGCCAAGGTGTTTTAAGAGAAGAAGACCCGACATTGAATCCTTACCAACGTGCTTTGCTTCGACAGGTAATAAAACCATCAGTAGAAAACAAAGATTTAGCCACCGCTGTCGTCAATCAGGATGTTTTTTTAGGCTTATCAGAAGCGGATGTGCTAACGCCAGCCCTGATTAAATCAATGAACCAAGACCCAATTATCTTTGCTTTAGCAAATCCTAAACCAGAAATTGAACCAGCCCTCGCCCAAGCCAATGGCGTCCGTTTATTAGCAACTGGTTCTTCCAAATATCCGAATCAAGTGAACAACATTTTAGCTTTTCCAGGTCTTTTTAAAGGGTTATTGGCAGCGAAAGGCAGAAAAGTCGATGTCGGTTTGCAAATGACAGTAGCACGAAGCTTGGCCGCTATGATTTCAGAACCCACAGCAGAAAAATTCATACCTAATGTATTTGATGGCGGTGTAGTTGACACGGTTTTTAATGCTGTACTAGACTATATAAAACAAGAAAAGGCCACGGCAGAAGAAGGGACGTAAAAGGCAATGACAAAGCAAGCAAGGAGTAAATTAGCGCAGCAAGCACAATTGGCACTACTCTATGAAGTGACCTGTTTAAATAAACCAGGCTTGGTGGATCCAGTCGATGCAGGCGCCCATCAAGATATGGATGTTTTCACTTTTTTAGAAAGTAGTGTGGTTTTGACTCCTTATTTTGAAACCTTCGTTCAAGCTGGGACAGAGCTACGTCATTTGCCGATTGAGGCAACATTTCGCGCGATTCGACAAGTTGGTTTAGAAGCAGAACGAGCGATGTTTGAGGCAACAGAAGGTATCAACACACATAAAGGAGCGATTTTTTCTCTAGGTATTTTTTTAGCTATCTGTGGTCGTCTAATGATTTGGGAGACCCCTTGCACCTTACAATTGTTTCAACAAACGCTTCAAACAATGACGCAAGACTTATTGGCTGACTTTGAAAACCTCGCTACGAATGAGCTAGAAAAACTAACTTGGGGTGAACGACTATTTGTTCAGCATGGCTTGACTGGAATCCGTGGTGAGGCGCAACAAGGTTATCCCGCTGTCTTTGAACAGGGAGTGCCTTATTATCAAAAACATCAAGGCACACAACAACAAAAACTCATTGATACGCTCCTTTATTTATCGCTCTATGTTGAGGATACGAATTTGATTAAACGAAGTCAGAATGTCCAAATTTTTGAAGTATATCAACCGTTAATTCAGGAATATTTTGCTTTAGGGGGGACACAAACGTTACGGGGAACCCTTTGTTTAGAAAGATTGAATCACTTATTCAAAGAAAAAAATTGGAGTATTGGTGGCAGTGCAGATGCTTTAATTTTGGTGGTGTTTTTAGATAAAATAATGAAATTAAATTGGCTAACGCCTTAATTAAAAAGATAGTTACACCGCTGATTTGGTCAGTTATTTTGACCTTATATGCCTATGGAAAGGTCTCAATAGAATTCAAGAAAGCGATTGACAAATACCACGAAACACAGTATATTTTATTACGAAATCATTCTTATCAGAGTATACAAATACGATGATAAACAGTTGAAGCGAATCTTGATTTGCTTTTCCTAAACCTGATTCTTTTAGAATCAGGTTTTTGTTTGTCTAAAAGGCGGCATTCGTTCAAAAACGGCTGTCGCCTTTTTTTATGAAATTTTTTTAATATAAAAAATTTCATAAAAAAAATCTTAAAAACAGAAAAAATTGTTATAGATTAGAGTCATTTTTTTGATGTAAAGTTTTTATGACTTACAGCCATAAAATTGATAAAACAGTCAAAGAAGCAGAAAAAATAATAGTAGAATTTCTCAAAAAAATAAAAAAATTTTTCGTTATTTAATTATCGATTTATCAAACGATAAGTTATAATAAAATAATTTATTTATCTTTAATGATTGGGGAGAAACGTATAAACTTCCTCATTTTCCTCTCATTGTATAATAACTCACTAATGAATTAGTGAGTTTTTTAACATATGCAAGACGTTTGTTATCAAATGAATTTTTATATAAAAATTCACAGCATTATATTTTGAAAAGCTGAGGAAATGTACTAAACTGCAGGTGTTAAATCCATTTAAATCGCTAAAGGGGGAGATGAACAACTAGGGGAAGCTAATGATCTTGGTATTTATCGTTTATTTTAAAGAAAAGAGGGACGATCAGATGAAAAAGAAAATTGTTGAGGATTTTAATCGGAAAAGTCAGCATAAAAAATGGACAAAACGCAAGATGCTTAATTTAGCAATATCAAGTGGTTTATTATTTACGTCATTAGCAATCCCTGTAAGTATAGCTGTTACCTCTGGCACAATCAGTGCATCAGCAGCGGTCTTGGATATCGAACTATTATCAAATGTTACGTCAAATAATGACAGTGGCACTTCAACGAGTAATCGTTGGACAGCCGCAAACCAAAATCAACCAGTTAATTTCACTGTTTCTGGTGGTGCTTTAGCAGATGCTTCCGCTGTGTTTAGTGGACAAAAACAAGCGGTGTTAGTGGTTCCTCCTGAGTTAAGAGGAAATGTAGCTGCAGCAGGCAGCGCAGCAATCAATACCAACGTTACGATTGATCTTTCAAAAGTTACTTTTTTGACTGCCGTTTTGAATGCAGCCAATGATTTAACCAATGTCATTACTCAAATTACCAGTGGAGCGTTAGGGAATTTAACTGGTGTTGATATTGATTTGACGGAAGTGAATCGTCAATTGGAATTAGTGAATAACATTGAAAACTTAGGTGCTGCTTCATTTACAGCTCCGGAAACGTTAGCAGCTGACGGCTCATACATTAGTGCACCGATTAGTGATGGTTTAGGGTTAGTTTTAGCCCAAAATGTTTCAAACATCTTACAAGATTTGAATGCAGCAGTTCAAGCTTTGGAGGCAAAAGGAACCAGTATCCCAAGTAATCTTGTCGCTACAGCCATAAATGCAGCCTTGCTTCCTGTCAAAGGCACGGTAAACGTGGCTGTTTCAGGTGCTTTGCCTTTATTAGCGGTTGGTGGTTCAGGTGTGAATGAGTTAGTGGATGCTTCTTTACTAGGCGCAACTACGGTTACTTTACCAACTACCGTTTCAACACCTCAAAATTTATCCAATAATTTAGATGCTCGTTTTGTAGGAACAGTCGTTCAAACAGATCTTTTAGACGTTAATTTATTAGCAACAGCAGATGGTGTATCCAACATTTATTTTGCTGCAGGTACTACTAGTGAAGTAACTGCACCAACAATCACAGGAGTAACAGGTAATTCAACGGCAGGTTACGAAGTTAAAGGAACTGCCGATGCCAATGCCACGGTTGAAATCCGAAATGCAGGAGGCACCGTAATAGGCACAGGTACCGCTGATGGGACGGGAGCGTTTACAGTTACCATTCCCGCAGGTGAAGCAGGCGCCAATGAAACGTTAACCGCCGTAGCGAAAAACGCCAGCGGTACAGAAAGTACGCCAACAACGTTCCAAACGCCAGCGGATGAAGCAACCGTAACCGCACCAACAATCACAGGAGTGACAGGTAATTCAACGGCAGGTTACGAGGTCAAAGGAACTGCTGATGCCAATGCCACGGTTGAAATCCGAAATGCAGGAGGTGCCGTGATAGGTACAGGTACTGCTGATGGGACAGGGGCATTTACAGCTACTATTCCCGCAGGTGAAGCAGGCGCCAATGAAACATTAACCGCCGTAGCGAAAAACGCCAGCGGCACAGAAAGTACGCCAACAACGTTCCAAACACCAGCGGATGAGACAACCGTAACCGCACCAACAATCACAGGAGTGACAGGCAATTCAACGGCAGGTTACGAAGTTAAAGGAACTGCCGATGCCAATGCCACGGTTGAAATCCGAAATGCAGGAGGCACCGTAATAGGTACAGGTACCGCTGATGGGACAGGGGCATTTACAGTTACCATTCCCGCAGGTGAAGCAGGCGCCAATGAAACGTTAACTGCCGTAGCGAAAAACGCTAGCGGTACAGAAAGTACGCCAACAACGTTCCAAACACCAGCGGATGAGACAACCGTAACCGCACCAACAATCACAGGAGTGACAGGTAATTCAACGGCAGGTTACGAAGTTAAAGGAACTGCCGATGCCAATGCCACGGTTGAAATCCGAAATGCAGGAGGCACCGTAATAGGTACAGGTACCGCTGATGGGACAGGGGCATTTACAGTTACCATTCCCGCAGGTGAAGCAGGTGCCAATGAAACGTTAACCGCCGTAGCGAAAAACGCTAGCGGTACAGAAAGTACGCCAACCACGTTCCAAACGCCAGCGGATCCTAATACACCCGTGGCGACGCCAATTGTTGAGACTGTAACAGGTAGTACAACAAAAGGCTATGAGGTCACAGGGACTGCTGAAGTTGGCACCACCATTGAGGTTCGCGATGCAGCTGACACGGTCCTTGGTACTGCAACAACTGGAACTGACGGAAAATATACAGTGACTTTAGATTCAGGGAAAGCAACAGCAAATCAAACGCTGAGCGTTGTAGCGAAAAACGCTAGTGGCACGGAAAGTCAACCAGCAACGGCGACAACACCAGCTGATGTCACTGCACCAACAGTTGATAACATCACAGGCAACTCTGGTTCGGGTTATGAAATTACAGGAACAGCAGACCCTAACACAACAATCGAAGTTCATGATCCAGCTGGGGCAGTTATTGGTACAGGTACCTCTGATACGAATGGTGATTTTACTGTCACGCTACCAACGGGAACGACCAATCCTGGGGATACGTTAACAGTGATTGGAAAGGATAACGCGGGAAATGAAAGTCAACCGACTGAAGTCCTTGTTCCTGCTGATGCCACGGTTACAGCACCAACTGTAACAGGAGTAACAGGTAATTCAGTTGCTGGTTATCAGGTGACAGGCACCGCTGATCCGAATGCTACCATCGAAATTCGTGATGCAGATGGGAACGTGATTGCAACAGGGACTGCCGATGGGACTGGTTCCTTTGCTGTGAACCTTCCAGCTGGGACGGCAAATGCGAATGAAACATTGACAGCGTTAGCCAAAGATCCTGCTGGCAATACAAGTACACCGACAACCTTCCAAACACCAGCAGATGAAGTAGTGGCACCGCCAAGTGTCGACAAAGTTACTGGGAATACAACACAAGGATATCAAGTGACAGGTACCGCTGAACTTGGCACCACCATTGAAGTTCGTGCAACAGACGGAACAGTTTTAGGCACCGCAACAACTGGACCGACTGGCCAATATACTGTGACATTAGCTTCAGGAAAAGCAACAGCGAAACAAACAGTGAATGTAGTTGCTAAAAATGATACTGGACTTGAGAGTCAACCAACTACAGCTATGACACCCGCTGATGTTACCACACCAACAATTGGTGACATTACTGGAGATTCAACAACTGGTTATGAAATCACTGGGACGGCGGACCCTAATACCACCATTGAAGTACGGAACCCAGATGGAACAATTATTGGTACAACGACAACGGATGATCAAGGAAACTTTACTGTGGACCTTCCAGCGGGAGCCGCTAATCCTGGTGATACATTAACAGTTGTTGGAAAAGACGGTGACGGCAATGAAAGTCAACCAACGGAAGTGACGGTCCCTGAAGATGCAACCGTAGCAGCACCAACTGTGACGACTGTTACAGGAACAACTGCCACTGGGTATCAAGTAACCGGCACGGCAGAGCCAAATGTCACCATTGAGATTCACAATGAAGCAGGTTTAGTTATTGCTACGGGAACGACTGATGGTGCTGGCGCCTTTACAATCACTCTTCCGATGGGCACAGCAACAGCCAACGAAGCCTTAACTGCCATTGCGAAAGATGCCGCTGGGAAAGAAAGTAATCCGACTGCTTTCAAAACACCTGCTGATCCAGATGCACCAGTCGCGACACCTACTGTTGACAAAATCACTGGTAGCACGACAAAAGGCTATCAAGTAGTAGGAGCAGCAGAAGTTGGTACAACAGTTGAGGTGCGTGACGCCGATGGCACAGTCCTTGGCATGGCAACTACTGGAACTGATGGCAAATACACAGTGACTTTAGAGCCAGGGAAGGCCTCAGCTAACGAAACAATAACTGTCGTAGCGAAAAATGCAACAGGGAAAGAAAGTCAGCCGGCTACAGCAACTACACCAGCCGACTTAGCCACACCAACCATTGATTCTGTTACCGGAAATTCTAGTAAAGGTTACGAAATCACTGGAACGGCGGAGCCAAAAACCACTATTGATGTCCGTGACGCAGACGGAACCATCATTGCTGCTACAACTGCTAACGAAACCGGCCAATATACGGTGACTCTACCAGCTGGCGTAGTGACACCAGGAGAAACGATTACGATTATTAGCAAAGATGGCGCTGGCAATGAAAGTCAACCAGCTACAGCCGTTATTCCAGCGGATGTTGTTTTAGCGGCGCCAACTATTACGAAGGTTGAAGGAAACAAAGCCAATGGCTATACAGTCACTGGAACTGCTGATCCAAATGTCACGGTTCAATTTTACAATAGCAGTGAAAAATTATTGGCAAGTGGCAATACAACTACTGGAGGCACCTTCTCCGTTCATATTGCAGCAGGGTTAGCAACAGAAAAAGAAACGTTAACCGCACTAACCACAGATACACAAGGAAATGTGAGTCCTAAAACCACATTTATGACGCCAGCCGATATTACGGGAGAACCAGAAATTAAAATTGCGGCGCCAACTGTTTCTTCAGTTTTAGGAACGTCTAAAGCCGGCTACCTCATCAAAGGAACAGCTGAACCAAACCGAATCATTCAAATTAGTAACCGACTATTAAGAAGTGTGATTGCTGTAGGTGCCACCGATGCTGAAGGCAACTTCGCTATCCAATTAACAGCGGGACAAGCGACTGCTCAACAAAGTTTACTTGCGACAGCTACCGATGGCGCAGGACATTACAGTACGGCTACAACCTTCATGACACCAGCCGACCCAACGAATCCTGGAGGAGGCAATGGTAACACTGGCGGAAATAACGGCAATACAGGCGGCAACACAGGAAACAATGGCGCAACTGGTGGGAATAATGGGAATGGTTCAAACACAGGTTCAAATCCAAATGGGGGTTCTGGTTTAGGCACAACAGGTTCTGGCTTAGGTTCACTAGGCAATGGCCTCGGTACAAATGGTAGTGGCTACCACCCTAAACTAAGTACCATCAGTTATGGCACTGGAAATCACGGGAAAACAGGCTACTTACCTAGTACAGGTGAAAAAGAGTCCTCAGCCGTGACAACAAGTTTGTTTGGCGCCTTTGTCGCACTCCTTGCGAGCATGGGAATCATCAAACGCAAACGTAAAAACTAGCTCTCTCCTTTAATTCCTATAGATGAGAAAACGTATTGTTGAGAATTCCCCACTCAATGATACGTTTTCTCGTTCCATTTAATGAAGAAAAATTGCCAAATAGAATAAAATGTGCTATTCTATTTTCAGAAAATCGAAGGAACAAGCAGTGAAAGTGCTAAATCCAACCTGAATTTTTTAATGCAGGAGGAGTGGGCGCTTTTTTTGTTGCTATGAAGAAAGGAAGCTAATTATGCAATCAGCTACAATGGAATTTGATACAATTGCGGCGATTTCTACGCCGCCAGGTGAAGGTGCGATTAGTATTGTTCGTTTAAGTGGCGAGCAAGCAGTTGCTATTGCAAACAAAGTTTATCGGTCAGGCACTAAAGATTTAGCTAAAGTCCCCACGCACACGATTCATTATGGTCATATTGTTGATCCGCAAAACGATCAATTGATTGATGAAGTCATGCTTTCTGTGATGCGGGCACCGAAAACATTTACACGAGAAGACGTGGTAGAAATTAACTGTCATGGCGGCATTGTCGTGGTGAACCAATTACTGCAATTACTGTTACGTGAAGGCGCACGAATGGCCGAACCTGGGGAATTTACAAAACGTGCTTTTCTAAATGGCCGAATGGATCTTTCACAAGCAGAAGCAGTGATGGACTTAATCCGTGCTAAAACGGATAAAGCGATGAATGTTGCATTGAACCAATTGGATGGTAACTTGTCGGCGTTAATTCGTTCATTAAGACAAGAAATTTTAAATACTTTAGCACAAGTAGAAGTTAATATTGATTATCCAGAGTATGATGATGTCGAAGAATTAACCACGAAATTACTTTTAGAAAAAGCCGAATTTGTGAAAGCGCAGATTCAACAATTATTAACGACCGCTAAACAAGGAAAAATTTTGCGAGAAGGTCTAAGTACAGCAATTATTGGCCGACCAAATGTCGGGAAATCCAGTTTGTTAAACCATCTGTTACGAGAAGAAAAAGCTATCGTTACAGATATTGCTGGAACGACACGTGATGTCATTGAAGAATACGTTAACGTTCGCGGCGTTCCTTTAAAATTAATTGATACAGCGGGGATTCGCGAAACAGAAGACATTGTGGAACGAATTGGTGTCGAACGCAGCCGCAAAGCGTTAGCAGATTCGGATTTAATTTTGTTAGTCTTAAATCAAAGCGAAGAATTGACAGAGGAAGATCGTCAACTGTTGGAAGCAACGAAAGGCTTAAAACGCGTTATTCTTTTAAATAAAATGGACTTACCGACAAAACTAGATCCTAACGAATTACAAGAATTAGTCCCTGCAGAAGAAATTTTATCCGTTTCGGTGTTGTCAAACACAGGCTTAGACCAGTTAGAAGCGAAAATTGCTGATCTTTTCTTTGGCGGCCAAACAGGCGAAAAAGATGCTACCTATATTTCTAATACACGTCATATTGCTTTGCTAGATCAAGCAGCGCTTTCGTTACAAGAAGTGATTAACGGCATCGAAGCAGGTATGCCAGTCGATTTAGTTCAAATTGATATGACCCGTTGTTGGGATTATTTAGGGGAAATCGTCGGCGATAGTGTCCAAGATGAATTAATTACACAGTTATTTAGTCAATTTTGTTTAGGAAAATAAGACAAGAGAGGAATTTTTTATGAATCAATATCAAGCAGAATCATATGATGTTATTGTCGTCGGTGCTGGACATGCTGGCTCTGAAGCAGCCTTAGCAGCCGCACGAATGGGCGTTAAAACGTTACTTTTAACGATTAATTTAGATATGGTTGCTTTTATGCCATGTAACCCTTCTGTTGGTGGACCTGCCAAAGGAGTCGTTGTCCGAGAAATCGATGCATTAGGCGGCGAAATGGGTAAAAACATTGATAAAACCTACATCCAAATGCGGATGCTAAATACTGGTAAAGGTCCAGCAGTGCGTGCGTTGCGCGCGCAAGCTGACAAACATGCCTATGCGACAGAAATGAAACATACCATTGAAAAAGAAGAAAATTTAACCCTTCGTCAAGGGATTGTTGAAGAATTAATCGTGGAAGATGGCGTTTGTCGTGGTGTCGTAACTTCAACAGGTGCCGCATACCGTAGTCAAGCAGTGGTGATTACTGCCGGTACTGCCTTGCGTGGCGAAATTATTATTGGTGAATTAAAATATTCATCAGGACCAAACAATTCGCAACCTTCCGTTGGTTTAGCCAATCATTTAAAAGAATTAGGTTTAGAAATCGATCGCTTTAAAACAGGAACGCCGCCACGAGTAAAATCAAGTACGATTGATTATTCTGTGACAGAGGAACAACCAGGCGATAAAGAACCCAACCACTTTAGTTACAGCACGCCAGATAGTGCCTACAATCAAAACCAAGAACCTTGTTGGTTAACTTATACGAATGAAACAACGCATGAAATTATTCAAAAAAATCTACACCGCGCCCCAATGTTTACTGGGATTGTGGAAGGTGTGGGTGCTCGGTATTGCCCATCCATCGAGGACAAAATTGTTCGTTTTGCAGACAAACCAAGACACCAATTGTTCTTGGAACCAGAAGGGTTGAATACCGAAGAAGTTTACGTCCAAGGCTTATCTACTTCTTTACCAGAAGATGTCCAAACAGAAATGCTTCATTCTATTGAAGGATTAGAAAAAGTAGAAATGATGCGTACAGGTTACGCTATTGAATACGATGTGGTAGTCCCTCACCAATTACGCCCAACATTAGAAACAAAGGTCATTGAGAATCTTTATACAGCAGGTCAAACGAACGGAACTAGTGGCTACGAAGAAGCTGCTGGTCAAGGCTTGATGGCAGGAATTAATGCTGCATTGAAAATTCAAGGCAAAGAGCCTCTTGTTTTAAAACGTAGTGATGGCTATATTGGCGTCATGATTGATGATTTAGTTACAAAAGGCACTAACGAACCTTATCGCTTATTAACGTCACGTGCGGAGTATCGTTTGATTTTACGACATGACAATGCGGACTTACGTTTAACAGAAATGGGTCATGAAATTGGCTTAGTCAAAGAAGAACAATATGCCGCCTATCTAGTCAAAAAAGCGGCTGTTGAAGCGGAAATTGCCCGCTTAGGCAAACATCGGATTAAACCAACCAAAGAAGTGCAAGCATTTTTGGAAACCAAAGGCGCTGCTGGCTTAAAAGACGGTATTTTAGCTAGAGATTTTCTGAAACGCCCAGAAATCAGTTATCAAGAAGTCGCTCAATTTATTCCCGCACCTGAAGAGGCGCTCGATCCGAAAGTAATTGAACAAGTAGAAATTCAAATCAAGTACGAAGGCTACATTAAAAAAGCCATGGAAAAAGTTGAGAAACTAAAACGCATGGAAGCAAAACGCATTCCAGAAAACATTGATTACCAAGCGATTAACGGCTTGGCGACAGAAGCAAAACAAAAACTACAAAAAATCCAACCAGAAACGATTGCCCAAGCAAGCCGTATCAGCGGTGTGAACCCCGCTGACATTAGCATTTTGATGGTCTACATCGAACAAGGAAAAATCGCGAAAGTGCAAGGATAATAAAAATTTGAAGCAGTTGCTTCTTCACGGATGATTGATTGTGAAGAAGCAACTGTTTTTTTGTTTTGAATTAGTCTACTTTTTTTTCTAAACTGCAAAAAAAGACTGTCTTAAATAATTTCACAAACTGACCTATACTGAAAGCGCAAACAAATGATAGGAGTGGAACAAATGACAGATTGGTTAGGAATTAAAGGAAAAGTAGTGATTGTTACAGGAGGCTCATCTGGTATTGGTCGCAGCATTGTTGAAAGCTTGTTAGCAGAAGAGGTCTATGTCGCTAATTTTGATATTTCAGCATCAGAAACGCAACATGAGCATTTACTCTTTGTGAAAGTCGATGTAACTTCTCGAGCAGAAGTAGAAGCAGGTGTCGCTCAAGTGGTGGAAAAATTTGGAACCGTAGATGGCCTAGTAAATAACGCCGGAATCAATATTCCTCGTCTATTGGTGGATAAAAATCATCCTCATGGGCCTTATGAATTATCGGATGAGGTATTCGACAAAATTGTAGCCATCAATCAAAAAGGGCTCTACCTAATGAGCCAAGCAGTGGGCCGGATTCTTGTACAAAAACAAGCAGGTGTCATTATTAATATGTCTTCAGAAGCTGGATTAGAAGGCTCCGAAGGGCAAAGCGCCTACGCTGCAACGAAAGCAGCGGTCAGCAGTTATACACGTTCATGGGCTAAAGAGTTAGGAAAATCAAACGTCCGTGTTGTGGGGATTGCGCCAGGCATTATGGAAGAAACGGGCTTGCGCACTTTAGCATATGAAGAAGCATTGGCTTATACACGAAACATTTCTGTTGAGCAATTGCGAGCAGGTTATTCAAAAACAAGTACGATTCCATTAGGTCGTAGCGGAAAACTCCATGAAGTCGCTGACTTAGTATGCTATTATTTATCAGACCGTTCAAGCTATATTACAGGCATCACCACAAACGTAGCTGGAGGTAAAACAAGAGGATAGAGGTGGGAAAACTAAATGACGCTAGTAAATAGATGGTACCAAGTAATAAAATTACTAGTTGATCACAAAGGAATGAGCTTACAGGAATTGCAAGAAAAATTAGCCGCAAGTCCTCAAACAGTTCGTAAAAACATTGATACATTGAATGATGAATTAATCGGTATCGCCCAAATTATTCAGAAGGAAAATCTCTTTCAGTTAGAAATCAATAACTTTGAAGGTTTTGAAGAGGTTTTGTCTGGACGGCTAAAAAGGGAATCTGATTTTAATTCTTCAAGCAAGCGTGTTTCCTACATTATCAAACGATTAATAGAAGAAGATCAATTTATTTCAACTTATGATTTATCCGAAGAACTCGCCGTTAGCCGCGGCACAGTTAATAAAGACATTAAGCGCATGAAAGAGCTGATTGCTCCTTGGCAGGTTGCGGTTGTAGGCACGCCAAACCGTGGCATTCATTTAGAAGGAAAAGAGTTTGATTTACGCTTGCTTCATGTGAATTACGTCCAAGAATATTTTGAAGAACAGTTTCTTCATGAAACTACCAAACAAATGATACAAAAAATAATCAAAGAAACAAGACTAGCGAAACAAGATAGTTTTCTTTTACGAAGAGTGGTTTCAATTGTTTTGCAGCGTGTTTTAGCTGGAAAACTCATTACGGAACTACCACCAGAATATGTTGATTATGTTCGTCATAACGAGCAGATTGAAGAACTGATGTATCACTTGGAAATAACCTATAATGTAACGTTAAGCCAATGGGAACGTTCCTTTATCAGCTTTCCTTTTAACATCAACACAAACCATATTCGTAATTCTTTATTGGCTGATGAAGGACTCTTAGCTGACTATTTTCAAAAAATGATGAAAAAAATTCATCATTCAGTTGTTGTTGAATTTGATGAGGACTTCTTGTTTTCAGAAATGAAAGATCATTTAAGAAACGTGATGAATCGACTCGTTTTTCATGTGGAATGTCACGATTTATTTTATGGAGAAATTGAACGACAATATCCTTTGGCCTATGAATTAGCCAAGATTGGCTTGCAAGAATTGGGCCGTTTGTTAAATCGTTGTGTGCCGACGGTTGAATTTGGGTATCTCGCTTTGTATTTTGAACTAGCATTGAGAGGGAACTATGAAGCGGGAGCCAAAAAAGAAATCGCTGTAATCTGCAGTACAGGTCATGGAACGGCCTTGATCATTCAGCGGCAATTGGAAAAAGTTTTGGGTCCAGACGTCCAGATTGCCCATTTTTCTGAAGAAGAGGCAGAGAGAAGAGAATTGAATCAATATTTTGCTATTTTTACAACCATTCCCTTAAAAAATATTCGACCACAAACACCGATGATCCATTTAACTAATTTATTTAACGATACTTGGCTCAGAAATGAGTGGCAGAGAGCAAAAGAAATTCGTTCCGTGGAATCTCAAAATATTCATATGACCTATCAATTATTAGAGAATACTCAAGGTTACCGAGCGAATATCCAAAAAATGATTGCTGATTTAGAAGCAGAAAAATTAGTAGATTCCCAATTTATCGAACGAATTTTTACTAGAGAAGATCAACAAACAACTATTTTTGAATCGGGGATTGCCTTTCCCCATACAATTAATCAAGCCTTACCAACGATTATTTTATCGATTGGGGTTTTTGAAGAATCACTGGTTACACCAGAAGGTAAAGTTGATGTTATTTTGCTGTTGGGTATTCCAGAAGAGCTGACTGCCACTGTTGAAGCAGAGTTACTACAACTATATGACCGCTTGTTTACAATCGCAGGAGACGAACGTTTACGTAATGAGTTACGGAAGCAACGAGATGTTTTAGCGGTTAAAGAGTGGATGCAAAGGAAGGGGATTATCATATGAGTTTTATCTACGTATTCGGGGCGCTTTTTTTAACAGCTTACTTCGTTCAGATAGCTATGGGAATGAAACAGATTAAACACTTTAATCAAAACTACCAAGAATTGCGACAATTAGGGAAAGTCGCGATTGGTCGACGTGCAGGGAAGTTAAAAGCAGGCACGATTATCTTGTTTGCTGTGGATTCGCAAGGGAAAATCTTAGCCGCTAGAAAGATGCAAGGTGTCACCGTTCTAGCTAAATTTCATCCCTTACCTCAGTACGTGAACGAGGATATTCATTATATGGATCATTACCATCCACTCGTACAAAAGGAAAATAAATTAACCCAACAAGCGATGGAAAATGCACGAGAAATTTACTTACGTGTTGAGCTTGGCAATTATCAAGAAACACAACCATTAACGCCGCTTAATGGAGCCAAAATTCAATGGCAATTATGGAAAAATAAAGTACAAACAAAATTGAAAGGAAGTGTCGAGTAATGTCTTATATTACAAAATTTGCGGAAGGATTTATGCACCTTTTCCAAACAGGAGCAGAAACATTTATTTCTTGGATGACAGGCATCGTACCTGTTGTTTTGATGTTAATGGTAGCTATGAATACTTTAATTGCTTTTCTAGGAGAAGAAAGAGTAACCAAAGTAGCCAAACTTTCTGCCAAAAATCCTGTTACGCGGTATTTAGTGCTGCCTTTTTTATCCGCTTTTATGTTAGGCAATCCAATGTCCTTTACGATGGCACGATTTTTACCAGAATACTATAAACCTAGCTATTATGCTGCACAAGCGCAATTTTGTCATACCAGTAATGGGGTTTTCCCTCATATTAATCCTGGTGAATTGTTCGTTTGGTTAGGGATTGCGCAAGGGATTGATACGTTAGGACTAAATTCGATGGACCTAGCGATTCGCTATATGTTTGTAGGGATATTAATGAATTTTATTGGCGGTTGGGTTACCGATTTCACTACCGCCTATGTTTGCAAACAACAAGGAATTACCCTTAGTAAAACAGTAGAGATTGCTGTGGATTAGAAAGGAGCAAGGTGCGATGACGTACAATAGTATTAAGGTAGTTAAAGGAAATGGCGGTTATGGTGGGCCCTTAGTGATTACACCGACAGAAGAAAAACATAAATTTATTTACATTACAGGTGGCGGCGAGAAACCCGCAATTGTTGATAAAATCGTAGAATTGACAGGAATGGAAGCGGTCAATGGTTTTAAGACATCGATTCCAGATGATGAAATCGCATTAGCCATTATTGATTGTGGAGGCACTCTTCGTTGCGGGATTTATCCTAAAAAAGGAATTCCTACTATTAACGTTGTTCCAACTGGCAAAAGTGGTCCCTTAGCACAATACATTAATGAGACAATTTATGTTTCCGCTGTAGGCCCGAAACAGATTACATTGACATCAGAAGAAGCTGCTGCTGATACAGAAAAGCCCACCTCGAAAAAAACAGAATTTAAATATGATACAAGTAAAAAAATTACTGAACAAAAAGCGGAACAACAAAGTTTTGTTGCGAAAATTGGTATGGGTGCAGGAAAAGTTGTAGCGACATTCAACCAATCAGCCCGTGAAGGCGTACAAACGATGATCAACACAGTGATTCCGTTTATGGCATTTGTTTCTTTATTAATTGGTGTGATTCAAGGTTCAGGAATTGGTGAATTTTTTGCCAATATCATGGCGCCATTGGCAGGAAACATTGTGGGGTTAACAATTATTGGTTTTATTTGTTCTCTGCCATTTCTTTCTCCTTTATTAGGTCCTGGAGCAGTAATCAGCCAAGTAATTGGTACGTTAATTGGTGTGGAAATTGGGAAAGGCAACATTCCGCCACAACTAGCCTTACCAGCATTGTTTGCTATTAATACACAAAACGCGTGCGACTTTATTCCCGTGGGCTTAGGCTTGGAAGAAGCTGAAGCTGAAACCGTTGAAGTCGGGGTTCCTTCTGTTTTATATTCTCGTTTCTTAAATGGTGCCCCTCGAGTACTAGTTGCTTGGTTAGCAAGTTTTGGATTGTATAGTTAAAAAATTTTTTGGAGGATGGGAAATGTCAGTATTTACAACAAAGGTTCAGTCTATTGGGCCAGAAGCCGAATTATTTAAAGAAGAAAAAATGGTCATCTTATTTGGAAAAGATGCACCAGATGCTTTAGCAGATTATTGTTATAACATTGAGGTTCAGCCAGTCACAGAAGCGATTACGGACAAGCAAACGTTAGTGATTGATGAACAAACTTACCAGATTACCGCTGTAGGCGAGGTAGTATTAACTAATTTAGACACATTGGGTCACATTACTATTAAATTTGATGGCGCAACAACACCTGAATTACCAGGTACATTATATGTTGAAGAAAAAGCTATTCCTGAAATAACTGTTGGTACAACAATCACTATTCTATAATTATCGTTTAAGGGAGGAACGTAAAAGATGGAATTTATGCTAGATACAATTAATCTTGAGGCTATTCGAAAGTATCAGAAAATTTTACCAGTGGCAGGCGTAACGTCTAATCCCAGTATTGTTAAGCAAGCAGGAAAAATTGACTTCTTTGCGCAGATGAAAGAAATCAAAAAAACGATTGGACAAGCGAGTTTGCACGTCCAAGTGGTCGGTCAAACGACAGAAGAGATGCTAGAAGATGCCCAAACCATTGTACAACAATTAGGCCAAGAAACATTCATTAAAATCCCAGTCAATGAAGCAGGATTGGCAGCCATCAAACAACTAAAGCAGGCAAATTATCGGATAACAGCAACCGCTATTTATACAGAATTTCAAGGCTACCTAGCGATTGCGGCAGGTGCAGATTATTTAGCACCGTATTATAATAGGATGGAGAATTTAACAATTGATTCTCAAAAGGTTATTGAGCATTTAGCTGCAGAAATTAAACGGACGAACGCAAAGAGTAAGATCTTAGCTGCTAGTTTTAAAAACGTGGCACAAATTAATCAAGCCTGTCAAATGGGGGCGCAAGCGGTCACTATCGCACCAGAACTCGTGACACAAGGCTTGGCAATGCCCGCCATTCAAAAAGCAGTAACTGATTTTCAGGAAGATTGGGTTGCTGTTTTTGGAGTAGAAACGGTAAACGAATTAGCATAAAAAGAACGAGAAGAAAAAGCGGCCATTTTTCTTCTCGTTCTTTTTTTGTTTCACATGAAACATCTACGATTATTCACTTGCTTAAAAATTAGACAATTTTCTTTATTTGTCAAAGAATTTCTTAAAAAAAAGGGTTATCTTTTGGGTATTTTTTTTGGTAGCAGTATGATGAGGGTATCAAATGATAGGAGGAAACGAGAATGAGATACACAAATGGAAATTATGAAGCATTTGCTCGACCAAGAAAACCAAAAGGTGTAGATGACAAGAGTGCCTATATTGTTGGTGGTGGCCTAGCAGGTTTAGCAACGGCTGTTTTCTTAATTCGTGACGGTCAAATGAAGGGCGAAAATATTCACATTTTTGAAGAACTCACGCTGTCTGGCGGTTCTTTAGATGGTAAATTTATTCCCCATGATGGCTTTGTCACTCGCGGCGGACGCGAAATGGAAAACCATTTCGAGTGTTTGTGGGATCTATTTCGTTCGGTACCATCATTAGAAGTAGAAGATGCCTCTGTCCTAGATGAGTTTTACCGGTTAGATTTAGATGATCCGAATTCTTCAAATTGCCGCATTATTCATAACCGTGGCGAACGTGTCCCAGACGATGGACAATTTACTTTATCCAAAAAAGCACAAAAAGAAATCGTTGATTTATTTATGACTTCTGAAGATCAATTAATTGGCAAAAAAATTGAAGATGTTTTCGGCGAAGAATTTTTTGAATCCAACTTTTGGATCTATTGGTGTTCAATGTTTGCTTTTGAAAAATGGCACTCTGCCATTGAAATGCGCCGCTACATCATGCGCTTTATCCATCACATCAAAGGTTTGCCTGACTTTACAGCCTTGAAGTTTACCAAATACAATCAATACGAATCGTTAGTGAAACCATTACTAAGCTTTTTAACCAATCAAGGGGTAGACTTTCAATATGAAACAACGATCAATGATATCCAAGTCGACATCAAAGGAGCTACTAAAGTTGCTCGGCGATTATTGTTGACACAAGCGGGCAAAACCAAAGAAATTCCTTTAACTGAAAATGATTTAGTCTTCGTAACGAATGGTTCAATTACTGAAAGTTCGACGCAAGGAGATCATCATACACCAGCACCAATTACTCATGAACTAGGGGGAAGTTGGAATCTCTGGAAAAACTTAGCAAAACAATCCCCAGAATTTGGGCACCCAGAAGTTTTCTGTGAAAATTTACCAGATGAAAGTTGGTTTGTATCAGCAACGATTACGTGGGAAAATTTCGATATTGAACCGTATCTTTCTCGGTTAACACATCGTAAATTACGCACAGGAAAAATTGTCACAGGTGGTATTATTACTATCAAAGACTCTAATTGGATGATGAGTTTCGCTATGCATAGACAACCGCATTTTAAAGAACAAAATGATCAACAATCTATAACTTGGGTATATGGATTACTTTCTAATAAACCAGGAAATTATATTAAAAAACCAATCGAACAATGTACAGGCCAAGAAATTACGCAAGAGTTACTTTATCATTTAGGGGTCCCAGAAGGGGAAATTGAACGTATTTCAGAAGAATCGGCTACCACTATTCCGGTTTATATGCCGTTTATCACTTCTTACTTTATGTTAAGAGAACCAGGCGATCGACCATTAGTTGTACCAAACGGCTCTAAAAATCTTGCTTTCATTGGGAACTTCGCAGATACTGAACGAGATACGGTGTTTACAACAGAGTATTCTGTACGGACAGCGATGGAAGCTGTTTATCAATTGCTAGAGGTTGAACGCGGAGTACCAGAAGTGTTTGCTTCTGCATACGACTTGCGCGTCTTAGCAAACTCTGTTTATTATTTATCTGACAAGAAAAAATTAACAGAAATGGATATGCCGTTCGTGGAACGCAAAATGGTTGAACACTTTGTGAAGAAATTTGAGGATACGTATATTGGTGATATTTTAAGAGAAAATCATTTAATTTAGTTGAAAGAGGTCGGGATAGAAGTGTTTAACTCCGAGAAATAAGAAGGAATTTCCGAAAATTGTTCTATAATTTTTGGAGAATTTCGGCTTATTTCCGAAGGAGTTGCTTCTGTTCCCGCCGTTTATCAGTTTTTGCTCCACGCTCTTTTTTGGTTGTTTTATTAACCGTTGAATAAATATTCGTTATTGTGTATATTTCTTTTATGATTTTATGGATATTAAATATATAATATATTGAATGGAGGTAGCAAGTAAACAACTTCGCAAAAAAATCTTAATTTCTGAAGAGACTTTTTCAAAATTTTGTTGAAAAGAAGGCGCATTTTTACCATAGTTTCTTCACATTTAACGGCTATTATTTAAACATACCCGATAAACAAAACCCTAACAAAACACTTTTTCATTTTTTAACTCCTCCGCCCGCCCTTCCCCAAAGGGCGGGTTGTTTTTTTGCGTTAAGCAGTTGGCATTTTGTGGGGAAAGGATTATCATTATAGAAGAAGTATATAGAAAAAGGCGGCGAGAAGATGGGACGTTGGCAAAAATTACAACAAGCAATGAGTGCTGGTGTAGAGGCGGCGATTGACGCTGGCTGGGACCGCCAAGCTGTTTATGGATTAGTGGAAAGCGCCATAAAAGACACGCGTTTCTTGCCACTTGAGCAAGCGAAAACAGCAGTCGCGGAACTGTTTTCTGAAGTGGAAGAAGTGGGCTCTTCAGCGTATGAGCGATTATTTCGCTTTTCGGCTTATCGTCCGCAAGAAAAGCTCTCGTTACTGTTATGGCAATTAGGTGCAGTGTTGGATCAGCATGGCATGTTGCAATTAGTAGGACCTTATCGTTTCTCGAAGACGATTGCACCGCATGCGACGTTTTGGGATTTGTTGGCAAAAACAGTTCAAAAAGCCTATCCGTTAGGTCTTCTTGGGAGCTTTAATCAAGAGAAAGCGAAAAAGATACATCAATTAAGAATGTATATTGATCGTCAAAATATCACGTATATCCGCGATTTTTTTAAACAAGAAGGGGACACCGATGAACAGGCATTAAAACGCTATGTTTTTGCGGCCAAGCCGCAAGGAATGGGCGGGAGGAAGCTGAAAAAAAGCTCTGCTCGTTTGCATAACAAATACCCTGAGGGGGCATCCTATTCTTTAATTAATAAGAAACGATTGACACCTAATTTTCACAGTGAGTTTATTTTGAATGAAGAAGGGACCTTTGTGACCCAGTGGGATGTGTTAGTTGAAGACTGGCGAGGCAGATTAATTAGTAATCCAGCTTATTATCAAGCGGCCAAAAACAATGAATACCAGGAAAAAGTCTTGAATGGTGAATCGTTTAATTATGCAAATCGGAATAATCGTACCCATGAATTACTAGATAGTTCACCACCAGGGAGATTTGATCATCAATTACGAAAAACAGCCAAAAAAGGTTGGTTAAGTCCCCGTATCCAAGAATACGACTACCGCAGAGAACGACAAATAAAGTGCGATGATTATAGTAAGTAAAACAAGCCAATGTTTCACATGAAACATTGGCTTGTTTTACTCTTAGAGAAAGGCGGTTTTCGTTGCCGCCAATTGAACATTTTGGCCCGTGGCTAGAGACTTTTTACTACATAAAAAGGCGGGTTTTTCTTTTATCATTCAGGCAAAAATCTTCCGAAAAGCATTGCAAGAAATTGCTATTTGCGTTAAAGTAGGAAAAGATGATTGTGAAACATTTTTCTGTTTCACAAAAAAGGAAGGAGTCTTTATGCTACCCGAAGAATTTAGACAACTATTAGCCGCAAAAGGCATTGAATTGACAGACCAACAGATGACACAATTTGACCAATATTTCCATTTACTAGTAGAATGGAATGAAAAAATGAATTTAACAGCCATTACAGAAGAAAAAGAAGTTTATTTGAAACATTTCTATGATTCTGTTTCGTTGGCATTCTTTGAAGACTTTGCCAGCGATAAAGCCATTTGTGATGTTGGCGCAGGCGCAGGATTTCCAAGTATTCCTTTGAAAATTGTTTTTCCTTCATTAAATGTCACAATTGTTGACTCTTTAAATAAACGAATTACTTTCCTAACAGAGTTGGTGAATCAACTAGGTTTGGCTAATGTTTCTTTGTATCATGATCGTGCAGAAACATTTGGTCAAAAAGCAGAATTTCGTGGCGCGTTTGATTACGTTACAGCGCGAGCAGTTGCACGATTAAATGTTTTAAGTGAACTGTGTTTACCCTTAGTTAAAAAAGAAGGCTATTTTTTAGCCTTAAAAGCATCGAAAAGTGAAGAAGAAATTAATGAAGCAAAACCTGCAATCGCTACATTAGGCGGTCAATTTCAGAAAGAAGTTGGTTTTACTTTGCCGATTACGGCAGACGAACGCCACATTGTCGTGATTCAAAAGAAAAAAGAAACCCCTAAAAAATATCCCAGAAAACCTGGATTACCAAATAAACAACCGATTAAATAAGATGGAGGCACACACATGACACGAATTATTTCTGTAGCGAACCAAAAAGGCGGCGTTGGTAAAACAACGACCACTGTAAATTTAGGCGCATGTTTAGCAAACTTAGGCAAAAAAGTCTTACTGATCGACATTGATGCACAAGGAAATGCTACCAGTGGCATGGGTGTCCCTAAACCAGATGTCGCACACGATGTGTATGATGTCCTTGTAAATGAAGAACCAATCACTAGCGTGGTTCAACATACCAGCCGTGAAAATTTAGATATTGTTCCTGCAACTATTCAATTAGCAGGCGCCGAAATTGAGTTAACTTCAATGATGGCTCGAGAATCGCGCTTGAAATTAGCAATTGATGAAGTAAGAGACATGTATGATTTCGTTTTAATTGATTGCCCGCCTTCTCTAGGGCATTTAACAATCAATGCTTTTACAGCAAGTGATTCGATTCTAATTCCTGTTCAATGTGAATATTACGCATTAGAAGGCTTGAGTCAATTGCTAAATACGATTCGCTTGGTTCAAAAACATTTTAACCCTGAATTGAAAATTGAAGGGGTCTTGTTAACCATGTACGATGCTCGGACCAATTTAGGTGCCGAAGTCGTTGAAGAAGTCCGTAAATATTTCCGTGAAAAAGTCTATGACACGATTATTCCAAGAAATGTCCGTTTATCCGAAGCACCAAGTCATGGTTTACCAATCATTGACTATGATATTCGCTCAAAAGGTGCCGAAGTGTATCAAGCACTAGCAAAGGAAGTGTTGGAGAATGAATAAAGGCAAAGGTTTAGGCAGAGGCATCGATGCCTTGTTTCAAGATATCGCAAAGCTAGAAGATGTCGACGTTAAGAACGAACAAGTGACAGAAATTCTATTAAACGAACTTCGTCCCAATCCTTACCAACCGCGGAAAACATTTGATGAAACCTCTTTACAAGAACTTGCAAACTCGATTCTACATTCCGGTGTGTTTCAACCGATTATTGTCCGTAAATCGGCAGTTAAAGGCTATGAAATTATTGCAGGTGAGCGTCGGTTCCGGGCTTCTAAATTAGCCGGCAAAGAAAAAATTCCCGCAATTATTCGCGAATTTGATGAAGAATCCATGATGCAAGTTGCTGTTTTGGAAAACTTACAAAGGGAAGATTTAAATCCGCTAGAAGAAGCAGAAGCCTATGAAATGCTAATGAAAAATTTGAAATTAACACAAGCGGAAGTCGCAGAACGTTTGGGCAAAAGTCGCCCGTATATTGCCAATTATTTACGATTGCTAACCTTACCAGATGCGGTCAAAGCAATGGTTCAAAAACAAAGCATGTCAATGGGTCAAGCACGGACGTTATTAGGCTTGAAGAACAAAGAACAGCTATTGCCATTAGCTAATCGTTGTATTAAAGACAATTTAACGGTTCGACAATTAGAACAACTTGTCGCTGAATTAAACGAAACACAAGGCAAAAAGGGCAAAAAAGCGAAAAAAGCCATCAAAGAAAAACCCATTTATATTCGTGAAAGTGAAGACCGCTTAATGGATAAATTTGGGACAACCGTAGCAATTCAAGAAAAAGAAGGCAAAGGAAAAATTGAAATTGAGTACTTGTCCTCTTCGGATTTGGCTAGAATTTTAGATATTTTAGATATTCATTTTGACGAGGAATAAAAAGCAAAGTGAGAAAGTAAGACAGAAAGTCACAAATCCTTTTGCTAGTTTCGTTAAAAAATGGTATTGTAATCATGGTATTTTTATATAAGTAAGAGAAGAAAGAAGGCTTGGAACATGTATGATTTAGGCGATATTGTCGAAATGAAAAAGCCGCATGCTTGCCAAGCAAATCGTTGGCAAATCATTCGCATGGGCGCTGATATCAAAATCAAGTGCACGAATTGCGGGCATATTGTCATGATGCCGCGTCGTGATTTTACTAAAAAATTAAAAAAAGTAATCGAGAAAAAAGCAGACTAATGCTTTGATGCCTCTAATAGAAAAGAGAATAGACTGAGAGAAAGAGTGGAAAACAAATGGCACTAACAGCTGGAATTGTCGGCTTACCAAACGTTGGTAAATCGACCCTATTTAACGCAATTACAAAAGCAGGAGCAGAAGCTGCAAATTATCCCTTTGCAACGATTGATCCG
The DNA here is from genome assembly GCF_040888205.1 of Enterococcus sp. C102(2024). NCBI lineage: Bacteria > Bacillati > Bacillota > Bacilli > Lactobacillales > Enterococcaceae > Enterococcus > Enterococcus sp. C102(2024). Next base: position 249,849 of record NZ_JBFOHH010000004.1, read on the forward strand.
AACGTCGGCATGGTTGAAGTACCAGATGCCCGTTTACAACGCTTGACAGAACTAGTAAAACCGAAAAAAACAGTTCCCACAACGTTTGAATTTACAGACATCGCCGGAATTGTTAAAGGTGCCAGCAAAGGAGAAGGGCTGGGAAATCAGTTTTTAAGTCACATTCGTCAAGTAGATGCAATCTGTCACGTGGTTCGTTGTTTTGATGACGAAAATATCATGCGTGAACAAAATCGGGATGCGGATTTCGTTGATCCTTTAGCAGACATTGATACAATTAATTTAGAGCTGATTTTAGCAGATTTAGATTCAATCAATAAGCGCTATACTCGCGTGGCTAAAATGGCGAAAGCAAAAGATAAAGAAGCGGTGGAAGAATTAGCTGTTTTAGACAAAATTAAACCAGTTTTAGAAGAAGGTTTATCTGCTCGTACGATTGAATTTACGCCAGAAGAAGAGAAAATTGTTAAATCTCTTTTCTTATTAACCACAAAGCCGGTCCTTTATGTAGCAAATGTTTCAGAAGATGAAGTGGCGGATCCAGACAACAACGAGTATGTACAACAAGTTCGTAATTTTGCAACCAGTGAAAATGCGGAAGTAATCGTGGTTAGTGCGCGAGCAGAAGAAGAAATTGCTGAATTGGATTCTGAAGAAGACAAGGCTGAATTTTTAGAAGCAATGGGCATTGAACAATCTGGCTTAGATCAATTGATTCGTGCGGCGTACGATTTGTTAGGCTTAGCTACCTACTTTACAGCTGGTGAACAAGAAGTTCGTGCGTGGACGTTCCGTAAGGGAATCAAGGCACCTCAAGCAGCTGGGATTATCCACAGTGACTTTGAACGAGGCTTCATTCGTGCGGAAACTGTTTCTTATGAAGACCTAGATAAATATGGCAATATGCAAGCTGCCAAAGAAGCGGGCCGTGTTCGTTTAGAAGGAAAAGACTACGTCGTTCAAGATGGCGATGTTATGTTGTTCCGTTTTAACGTTTAAGAAAAGACCCATGCCCAACAAGCAATTTGTTTTGGGGTAAGCCCACATATTTAAGGCCATTCAGCCGTTTAGAAAGAGGTTCCCTCTACATGAGGGTGAGGAGGATACAACTATGGAAGCAGAAGCATTACGAGCAATCGTGGCTGAGAATCGTCAATTAGAACAGAATTTGACTAAAAGAAATGAACAATACATTTTTGACTTAAAAAAATCATTAAAAGCGGCTAATTTATCTGAAGAAGAGCTAGCATTGGCTCTACACGGTATTTTACCAGAATTAGTAGCCGGTCAAAAAACAGGCAAAACAGCCCGTCAGTTATTTGGCACTGTTTCAGAACGGACGGAAGCAATTTTAAATAAACCAGCAGAAGTCAAAGAACCAGCGGGCTGGATGATTTGGCTCGACAATACCTTACTATTACTTGGTTTATTAACAATCATGTTAGCGGCGATGTCTCTATTTTCAAAAGGAACCGCACAACCTCTCGGATTAACCACATATATCTTAGGTGCGATGGCTGGGGGTTATGTTTTCTATCTAATGCACAAATATGTTTACCGTTTTGATCGTCAAGGTGGCGACAAAAGCAAACGTCCTGGTTGGTTAAAAACGACTGCCATTCTATTTGGCGGAATGTTCTTGTGGATTGCAGTTTTCGCTGGTTCAGCAATGCTGCCACCAGTGATCAATCCCATTTTAGATCCGATGATTGCTTTAGTAATCGGTGCGTTAGCCTTTGTAGCACGCTATTTCTTCAAGAAAAAATACAATATTCAAGGTAGTTTCATGACACGTCAATAAACGGCGCGCGCTCAATTGTGAAGGCGCTCGGCTGACGCAGAAACTGCAACAAGCAAAGTCGCTCTCTCAATAGAGCGTTTTAACAGTTAAAGCCTGGGGGATTAGTCGAAAAAACTAGTGTCCCAGGCTTCTGTTTTCAGAAGTTTGCTAAAGAAAGGAGCCTCTTATGGGACAACAAGTGAAGTCTTGGTGCCGTCAACACGAGCGGCTACTCATTTTTATTAGTTTTCTCTTATTAAGTGGACTTTCTCTCTATTTTGTCTATTTTCAAGAGAATTTTTTACGAGCAAGTGATTTCCGCTTTCATCAAAATCGAGTGGAAGGTCTCGCATTAGCAATTAAAAACAACGACTGGTTTCCTAAAATCAATTATTTTTTCTTGGGAGGCTATGGCTATGCCTCTAGTTTGTTTTATCCAGATGCGTATCTTTATTTACCTGCGCTTTTGCGTGTTCTGGGGATTTCCTTTGTCGCTAGTATGGCGATTTTTGTGTTGGCAGTAAACTTGGCAACATTTAGTCTTACTTATTATGCAGGCCGATTAATGGCGCTCTCTAAAAAAAGAAGCTATATCTTTGCCATTTTGTATGGCTTATCTATTTACCGCATGCAAGACTTGTTTAATCGCCAAGCGTTAGGAGAATTTTTGGCGCTAAGTTTTTTTCCGTTGGTCTTAGCGAGCCTGTTTTTATTACGAAAGGGAACCACGAAATATTGGCCGTTGTTAACGCTGGCGATGACTGGGATTGGGTTGGCTCACTTTATTTCTATTGAAATGGTTTCTATTTGGATTGGGTTATACATTCTGTTTTATTGGCAGCAGTTTTTTAAAAAGGAGGTCCTGTGGGCATTAGCGAAGGCTGCAGGTCTGACATTGCTTTGGCTGGCCTTTTATCTTTTACCAGTTGCTGAACAAATGAAAAATCAAGTGTTTAAAGTTACATCCAATCCACTCACTTATATTTCCGAAAGAAGTTATCCCATTGTTTCTGTTTTCATTAATAGTTTAAAGAGCAGTGTTTTTCACGCGAAAACAGCGAATCTAGGAACCCTTTTGTTTGTAGGGCTTGTTGTAGCAGTGGTTTCGCTTGCTAGCAAAAAAATTCAGGACAAACGGTTTATTGGTTTGACGCTGGTACTCTTATTGATGATTACCAAGCTTTTTCCTTGGCACTTGCTGAACCACACGCCTTTAAATACGATTCAGTTTCCTTGGCGGTTTTTAGGGATTCTTTCCGTAATGCTCGCTTTTTTCGTTGCACAAGACGAATGGAGCGTTTTCCGTAAATCTTGGACCGTGGCTTTGTTGGTTTTCCTTGCCATCAGCAATTTAGGCATTTATCAATATCAAAGTATTCAGTCACAACAAGGCCGCCTGTTAACAAAAGCTGAGTATGAGCAACCAACGCCTTTTTATATCGGTGCGGGCCATGAATATTTGCCAGATGAAATCAATTATCAGGAATTATTGAAACAGAAAAAACGACCACTTGATTATTCGGCAGAACAAGTAACCATTACAAATGTTAGAATGCCTTATGGGAAAATTTCATTTGACTACCAAGTGGTGAAGCAATCAGCGAAGGTGACCGTTCCTTTTATTTATTACTTAGGCTATCAAGCCACGATTCAAATGAAAAACCAAACGGGCGCTAAAAAAATGAGCCTAACCAATCAAGGAGGCTTAGCCGCTCTTTCTTTATCTGGTACAGGACATGTCGACATCCGTTACCAAAGAACAAAAGTGCAAAAAATAGGGACAATGATTACCTTGCTTTCTGTTGGTGGTTTTGGATTTAGCCGATTTTTACAACAAAAAAAGAAACACAAGATAAAAGAACAACGATGAAAGTAGGACCTTAATTAGGAAGAGTTGAATAAAGGACAAACCGATTTCGGCATTTTGTCCTTTATTCCTCATTGATTATTTAAACAAATCTAGTTGACTTCCTTAGTATTATCTGTTATTTTCATATATAAAATTAAGTCGAGGAGTGGACAAAAAAATGTCAAATTGGGAAACAAAATTTGCGAAAAAAGGTCTTACATTTGATGATGTGCTATTAATCCCTGCAGAAAGCCATGTCTTACCAAATGATGTAGACATGAGTGTACAATTAGCTAAAAATATCAAGTTAAATATTCCATTGATGAGTGCCAGTATGGATACTGTTACAGATAGTAATATGGCAATTGCGATGGCTCGTCAAGGTGGACTAGGTGTCGTACATAAAAATATGACTGTCGCCCAACAAGCAGACGAAGTACGTAAAGTCAAACGTTCTGAAAGCGGCGTTATCATTGATCCATTCTTTCTAACACCAACAAACTTAGTAGCGGATGCAGAAGAATTAATGAGTCGTTACCGTATTAGCGGTGTGCCAATTGTAGAAACAATGGAAAACCGTAAATTAGTCGGAATTATTACAAACCGTGATATGCGTTTTGTAACCGACTACCAAATCAAAATTGAAGAAGTCATGACAAAAGATCATTTAGTCACTGCGCCAGTTGGCACATCTTTAAAAGATGCAGAAAAAATCTTACAGAAACATAAAATCGAAAAATTACCAATCGTTGATGAAGCAGGTCGCTTAAGTGGCTTAATTACAATTAAAGACATTGAAAAAGTGATTGAATTCCCAAATGCTGCCAAAGACGAACACGGTCGTTTACTTGTGGCGGCAGCAGTCGGTGTTACTAGTGATACGTTCGAACGTGCGGAAGCATTATTAGAAGCAGGTGCCGATGCGATTGTTATCGATACTGCACATGGCCATAGTGCCGGCGTTATTCGCAAAATTAAAGAAATTCGTGAAACGTTCCCTGAAGCAACATTAATTGCTGGTAATGTTGCCACTGCTGAAGCAACCAAAGCATTGTATGATGTCGGCGTTGACGTTGTTAAAGTTGGTATTGGACCTGGTTCAATTTGTACAACACGTGTCGTTGCCGGTGTTGGTGTTCCTCAATTAACAGCGATTTATGATGCTGCTTCTGTAGCTAGAGAATATGGTAAAGCAATTATCGCTGATGGCGGTATTAAATATTCTGGTGATATCGTGAAAGCCTTAGCTGCTGGTGGACATGCTGTAATGCTAGGAAGTATGTTAGCAGGTACAGATGAATCTCCAGGCGAATTTGAAATTTATCAAGGCCGTCGTTTCAAAACTTACCGTGGCATGGGCTCATTGGGCGCAATGGAAAAAGGATCAAGTGATCGTTACTTCCAAGGAAGTGTCAATGAAGCAAACAAATTAGTGCCAGAAGGAATTGAAGGACGTGTTGCTTACAAAGGAAGCGTTTCTGATATTGTCTTCCAATTAATCGGTGGCTTGAAATCTGGGATGGGTTACGTCGGTGCAGCGGACCTGAAAGCGTTGCGTGAAGAAGCACAATTTGTTCAAATGAGTGGTAACGGATTGAAAGAATCACATCCACATGACGTTCAAATCACAAAAGAAGCACCAAACTATTCTGTTCAATAAAATAAAAGCTGATTTTTTTAAAATTTAAAGAGGCAGACGTCATTTCGACGTCTGCCTCTTTTTCTTTAGAATAAAGGAGGTGCTTCTGTTTCCACTGTTTATCAATTTTTAAGCCTGTAACAAAAATCCAAAGTGATTTTTGTTACAGGCTCCTTTTCCTATAGAATAAAAGCCGTTATCTGATATCAGACAACGACTTTTATTCTCCCTTTATTTAATAACTGTTAGGTTACCCATGTAAGGAACTAGGACTTCTGGTACAGTTACAGAGCCATCTTCGTTTTGGTAGTTTTCTAAAATAGCAGCGACTGTCCGTCCCACGGCTAAACCAGAACCATTGAGTGTATGCGCATATTGGACTTTATCGTTTTCATCACGGTAACGAATCATCGCACGGCGCGCTTGGAAATCTTCACAGTTTGAGCATGAACTGATTTCACGGTACGTCTCTTGAGCAGGAATCCAAACTTCCAAGTCATAAGTTTTCGCAGCTGAGAAGCCCATGTCACCTGTTGAAAGAGCCATGACACGGTAAGGTAATCCCAGTTTTTGCAGAATTTCTTCGGCATTATTCGTCATTTTTTCTAATTCCTCATAAGAATGCTCTGCATCACTAAATTTAACCATTTCGACTTTATTAAATTGGTGTAAACGAATTAACCCACGTGTGTCACGACCAGCGCTACCAGCTTCAGAACGGAAAGAAGGGCTCAAGGCCGTAAAGTAAATCGGTAAATCCTTGCCATCTAAAATTTCATTGTTGTAGTAATTGGTTAAAGGGACTTCCGCAGTTGGAATTAACGTTAAATCCGTATCTTGTAATTGGAAGACATCTTCTTTAAACTTAGGAAATTGGCCAGTTCCGAACATGGCGGTGTCATTAACGATATAAGGCGTAATCATTTCTGTATAGCCATGTTCATAAACATGTAAATCTAACATGAAGTTGTATAACGCACGTTCTAAGCGAGCACCTAGGCCTTTGTAATAAACAAAACGGCTACCAGCTACTTTGGCACCACGTTCAAAATCTAGAATGCCTAAGTTTTCAGCGACTTCCCAGTGTGGTTTTGGTTCAAAAGCAAAAGTTCTTGGTTCACTCCAACGACGTACTTCTACATTTTCTTCTTCACCAGCACCAACAGGCACAGAATCATCTGGCAAGTTCGGTAAAGTAGTTGTGATCCCACGTAGCTCTTCGTCAATAGCATTAATTTCTGCATCTAATGCTTTAATATTGCCGCCGACTTCTTTCATTTCCGCGATTTTAGCCGTTGCTTCTTCTTTGTTCCGTTTTAATTGAGCAATTTCAGCAGACACATCGTTCCGGTATTTTTTCATTTCTTCGACTTTGACTAATAAATCACGGCGACTTTCATCTAAACGCAGAAATTCCACTAAGATTTCTTCTTTTACGCCACGGGTTTGTAGCTTTGCTTTTACTTCGTCAAAATTTTGACGCATCATTTTTACATCTAACATATTTTTTCCTCCTTAAAATTAGTACATAATCAATAATAACTGTTGTAGAAAACAACAAAAAAGCCATCTCACCCCAAAAATAAATATTCTTGGGACGAAATGACTGGAAATCTCGCGGTACCACCCAAGTTCAGTAATGTTACTGCCCTTGATTTGCAGATAACGGCTGCAGACCGTTCCAACTTATTTCGCTGGACACCTGGAAGAGACGGACTTCTTTATAGATGAATGTTTGCTCGCACCCCCGCAAACTCTCTGGAATTCAGTGCCATAAATACTTTTTCTCTTAGTTTTCTCTTTTCTATAGAATACCGAAAAAGTTCAGGGATGTCAATTAACTCTCTGATTTCTTGTTGGTACGCTGTAAGGGTAGATGAATAATAAAGGAAGTCCACTTTTGATCAGACTTCGCATAAATATATCCACCATGTAAAGCGACAATACTTTGTGCAATAGCCAGACCTAAACCAGTACCCCCTGTTTCTTGTGATCGGGATTCTTCGACACGATAGAAGCGGTCAAACAACTGATCTAAAGAATGTTTAGGGATAGCTGGACCATCATTGCGAACAGCGATAATTGCTTCGGTGCCGACTTTGTCTACTTCCATCACAATATGATGGCCGCCTTTGCCATATTTCAAAGCGTTTGAAAGAAGGTTGTTAAAGACTCGGACTAGTTTTTCCGTATCGCCTTCCATCATTAAAGAAGCTGGATTGGCTTTTACTTGGATTTGCATATTAATCTTTTTCGCTTCCAATTCAAAATCGGCAGCAAGCTGTTCAATTAATTGTGCCATATCAAAAGTCGTCGTATGAATCGGTACACTTGGTTGACGGACTTTTGTATATTCAAAAAGATCATCAACTAATAATTTCATTTGTTTCGCTTTGACGTAAGCGGTATGCGTATATTTCAGTAAATCTTCTTGGCTATGAAATTGACGATCTTCAATCAATCCCAGATAGCCAATAATAGAAGTTAACGGTGTCCGAATATCATGACTGACATTCGTAATTAATTCATCTTTTGATTTTTCAATTCGCCGTTCATCTTCAATGGCTGCGACAGTACTATCCACCAGACCGTTAATACTCGTCACGACTTTTGCTAAGTCACCACTTAATTCAAACGGAATGCGGTGATTGTAATTACCATCAGCGATGTAATGTAACTCACTGATAATATGACGCAATTGCATTTGATGGTAGCGACGAATTAAGCGCCAATAGAGAACAGCTGCATCTACTAAAAAGAAAATGGGTAAGACAAATTTATTCCAGCTCCAAAACAAATCAGTATTTAATTCTTTAGCGACCGCATCTTTAGTGGCCCAGATGACACCAGCTAAGGGCGAGTTTTCACTAAGTAGTTGTCCTAAAAGGAACATAATTGAGACATTTAATAGTAGTAATAAAACAATTGTCACAATTGCTTCTGCTAATAACTCGCTGATTTCTTTAGAAGTTAAGGTAATTCGTTTTTGTTTTTCAATCTTTTTAGGTTTAACGAGCATCGATCTTATATCCAACTCCCCACACTGTTTGAATGACTTTTTCTCCACCAGTTGCTTCTTCAATCTTATCTCTTAAATGACTGACGTGAACCATCACGGTTTTAGCAGAAACAATACTTTCTTGTTGCCACACACGCTCAAAAATTTCATCCGCACTAAACACACGATTTGGATGACTAGCTAATAGATAGAGGATACCAAACTCCAAAGCGGTTAATTGAATTTCTTTTCCTTCTATTGTTTTGACTTCGTGAGAGTCCTTATTAATCATTAATGGGCCGACTTCTAATTCATCGGGTTCTTCTTTGGTTAATTGCATTTGGCTTCTACGTAAAATAGACTTTACCCGAGCCATTACTTCTAAAGGATTAAAAGGCTTGGTGACATAATCGTCTGCACCAGCAACTAAGCCTTTGATTTTATCCATATCGGTTGTTTTTGCTGTTAACATAATAATTGGAATTTGCGATTCTTTTCGAAGTTCTTTTACTACTTCCATTCCATCCATGATTGGCATCATAATGTCCAAGATTAATAAATCAATATCTGGTGTTGTGTGCAATTTGGATAACGCTTCTTTTCCATCATAAGCTTTCACGACTTCGTATCCTTCATTATGAATGTAAATACTCAACAGTTCTACAATTTCTTTATCATCATCTGCAACTAAAATTTTCATAAGCGTTCATTTCCTCCATTATATAAAAAAATCTCTTTTCCATATTTTAACAAATAATCGCTAAAAAGGACAAAATCCTTGATATATTACGATAAATTTAGAAGATTTTGCTAAAAGTTAATAAACTATAGCCAAAAAAGGATGAAAGGGGGTAAAAAACGAACGAAAACACCTAGACCAATCATAATAATCGGTATTGAAAAAAAGTTTAAAAAAAGTGAAAATAATGATTGACCAATGCTTGAAATCTTGGTATATTATTACATGTCGCAAGGCGAGTCACACAGCTGAGCGATTCAGAAATCAATAATTAAATAACAATTCTTGATTTCAAATCTCTCGAAAAAAGTTTGAAAAAACAACAAAAAAGTTGTTGACAAATAACAAACGAGATGATAAGATATAGAAGTTGTCACAACAGACAACGACAACCGAGCAAAACAACTTAAAAAAACTTTTTCA
>NZ_JBFOHH010000005.1:0-215309 GCF_040888205.1 Enterococcus sp. C102(2024)
AGTTGAGTGATTGACTAAGTTTTAAAAAGGTGCACGTGAGTTTCTTTTTAATTCGATAGTCTTTTTTTATTACTTTAACTTCATAGCCCGGGAAGTAGCTCAGCTTGGTAGAGCACTTGGTTTGGGACCAAGGGGTCGCAGGTTCGAATCCTGTCTTCCCGATTGTGAAAAACAGTACTGATCATCAGTACTGTTTTTTTGTTTTGTTTAAAATTTAAGTATCGAAGTAGGTGTATTTTTTTGTGATGTGTAATTCTTATCGAAATTGCGACTAAAAATACAGGAATAAAGGACATTGAGGATATATTCGATGGCTAGTTGAGAGGAAAAGGTCGAGACTTTGAAATCGGCATGTTCAACGTTAGGAATGGGCAAAATCACTGTAGCGTATTTAGCTAATTGGCTGTTCAAGTCTGAAGTAATGGCAATAATCGGGGTGCCTCCTTCTGCAAAAATCCGTGCTTCATTTACGATTTCTGCAGTGTTACCACTGTAAGAGACGAGGATGGCTACGTCATTTTTGGTGGCATTGATGGCTAAATAAAATTGTTCAGCTTGATAAGGGATTAAATGGATAAATAGCTGAATGCGTAATAACTTTGTTTGAAAATCCGTTAAGCGAATGTAGGAGTTACTGACGCCTACTGCTAAAATATTTTCAGCGGTTAAAAGTAAATCAATGCTTTTATTTAACATGGCCTCGGTTAATAACTGTTGAGTGGATTGAACGGTTTCAGTCGTTAACTGCGCAATTTTCTTGGCAATTAGTAAATCAGAATCTTGCGCTAAAAAAGGCATATTGGCATCAACATTCCGGATTGCTTGGTAGTGAATTTCTAAGTCGCGGGACAAGCGGATTTTAAATTCTTTGAAACCGCTAGTTTCTGTTTTTTTACACAAACGAACAATCGTGGAAGTTGAAGAGTTGGTGGCTTCTGCTAGTTCATAAATCGACATATGCAGGACTCGTTCAGTATGAGATAAAATAAAATCAATAATTAGCCCTTCGTTATATGTATAGCGTTCTTTTTGTTCTAAACATTCGATTAGATTCAATGGGTTCACCTCTCTGTGGTACTTTGTTTCGCTTTCAGTATACCTTAAGCGTATGAATTATGAAACATAGTTACAGAATCAGTTAGTCGTATTTACATCAGAAAGCGGTTTCTTTATGATGAGGATATCACAAAGGATTAAGGAGAGAAGTGAAATGGATAAGTTAACAAACTGGGTGGAGCAAGCCGTAGTGCCTAAAGTTTCAAGGATTACAAGTTTACGTTATTTTCAAGCCTTAAGAAATGGTTTTTTTGCAATTATGCCGTTAACAATTATTGGATCGATTTTTATGTTGATTACAGATTTTCCAGTAGCAGGGTATGGCGATTTTATGGCTGGAATTTTCGGTGCAGGTTGGGCGGATATGATTTCGCCAGCTTATCGAGCGACTTTCAACATGATGGGAATTATTTTTGCTGGGACGATGTCCTATAAATTGGCGGAAAGTTACGAAATGGATCGTTTAACTTCATTAATTTTAGGAATTGTTGCTTACGTAGTCGTTTTACCGAAAACGGTGACCACTGAATCAGGCGAAGTTGTGACAAAAGTTTTATCGTTTGACTGGTTAGGAACCCAAGGGGTAATTACGGCTATTATTATGTCAATTCTTTCGGTTGAATTAACTCGTTTCTGTATTAAGAAAAAATTAGTCATCGAAATGCCTGACAGCGTGCCTTCTATGGTCAGCCAAGCTTTTAGTGCATTGATTCCTGGGATTTTTGTGGTAGCGGTGGCTTTATTGATTAATGGGATTGGGCTTTCGTTTGCGGATTCCTTCCCGCAATTAATTTATGCGGTGATTCAAGCGCCACTGCAAGGTTTAATCGGAACCCCTTTTGCAATTATTATTGTGGCTGGCTTAAATGGACTGTTCTGGTGGTTTGGGATTCATCCAACTGTCATCAATTCCATGCTATATCCTATTTTATATGCGAATGCAGACAAAAACCAAAGCTTAGCGGAATTAGGACAATTAACTGCTCAAAATGGCAACTTTGGCACGGTCCAAATGCTCGATCAATTTGCCACAATTGGAGGCGCTGGTTGCACGATTGGCTTGGCTATTGCAATGGCCATCGTCGGACATTCATCTAGAATGAAAGCCATGTCGAAAATTTCGTTTGTTCCAGCATTTTTCAACATTAATGAACCCTTGATTTTTGGACTCCCAGTTATTTTTAACCCTTTATTATTGATTCCGATTGCGGTCGCGCCGATTGTATCGGTCTTGATTGCCTTTCTGTCAATGAAAATTGGGTTCATGCCAATGTTTACAAACATTCAAGCACCATGGGCTACGCCCTTTCTGTTTTCGGGCTTTTTAGTGGGAAAATGGCAAGGTGCAGTGACGCAAGTTTTAGCTGTTGCCGCTAGTGTCGTTATTTATTATCCATTTGTAAAAGCCTTAGATCGACAATATCAAAAAGAAGAAGCCCATGAAGTACCAGAAACATTGTAGAGAAAGAGGAGTGAAGGAAATGCATGTTGAGAATGATGAAAATATTTGTTGTGAAGTGGAAAAAGGAATGGAAAAAATGTATCATCCGATGGTGCCCGAGTTGGTTCAAACCTCTTCCTTTTATTTTCCAACTTATGAAGAATTTATGGCAGCGAGTATGGATGAAAAAAATAATTATGTTTACACACGTGGCACCAACCCCACAACAGAAATTTTAGAGAAAAAAATTGCTCGTTTGGAACGTGGAGAAAAATGTAAAGTTTTTGCCTCAGGAATGGGCGCTATTTCGGCAACGCTGTTTACGTTGCTCCAACAAGGTGATCATGTTTTAATGGTCAATACAATTTATGGAGAATCTGTTTCGTTTGTGCAATATTTAGAGAAATTTGGCGTATCTTTGACCAAAGTAGACGTTGCAGAAACAGAAGAACTTTTTCAATTTGTTCAGGAAAACACCAAAGTCATTTACTTTGAAAGTCCGTCCTCACAAAAGTTTGAACTGCTAGATTTAGAAAAAATAACTGCGTTAGCACAAAAAATTGGCGCATACACTGTCATTGATAACACGTGGGCGTCACCGTTATTTCAGCATCCTTTATGCCATAATGTGGACCTAGTGATTCATTCTTGTTCAAAATATATTGGTGGTCATTCGGATATTGTAGCGGGGGCTGTCATTGGCAAAGCAGCGCTTGTAGATCAAATTTTTGAACATGGTCATCAAGCATTAGGCGCAGTCAATAGTCCCTTCAATTCTTGGTTAGCGTTACGAGGTATTCGTACCATGCCTGTTCGGTTGGCGCATCAGTCTCAAGCCATCCAAACGGTGTTGTTGGCTTTGCAAAAGGATCCGCGAATCAGTCGCTTATATCATCCTTTTGTAGGAAATCAACAACAACAAGCGTTAGCAGAAAAATATTTAACAGGTTATGGCTCATTGTTTGCGATTGATTTAAAAGATACCGATTTTGAACGTTTGAAAACATTTGTGAATGCATTGACGCTGGTCACAATTGGGGTCAGTTGGGGTGGTTTTGAAAGTTTGGCCTTGCCTGTATTCAAAGGTAATAACTTGGCGGCTGTTCAGAAAAGAGGCTTGTCGCCAGCACACATTCGCATGTACGTTGGTTTGGAAGAGCCAACATCTATTATCGAAGATATTCAACAAGCCTTGGATCAAGCCTATGGCGAAGAATCGCTTTTGTGAGACATTAAGGCGGAGCCATTGTCTGCCTGTGATTCAATAACATATTTTCAATTTTAGGAGGGGAACTTAAGTCAGTTTGACTGAGGTTGCTCCTCCTGTTTTGCATTTTTTTATTAAAGTCAAAGCGTTCCTCTTTATTTAATAGGCAAAGTTCGATATAATAATGGTCAATATTAGTCAAGAGAGAAGAAGGATGGAAGACTATGAGTAATCAAAATACGTCAGATTTAATCGAGGCTTATTTAAAAAAGATTTTAGAAGAAAGTAATAAAATTGAAATCCGTCGGGCGGAAATGGCTAATTTATTTAATTGCGTTCCTTCACAAATTAACTATGTAATTAATACACGTTTTACCATCCAACGAGGCTACGCAGTTGAAAGTAAACGTGGTGGAGGCGGCTATATTCGCATTGTCAAAGTACAAATTTCAGATAACGATCAATTACTAAAACAAATGGATCAATTGATTGGCGCAACTTTAACAGAAAAAGATGCGCTAACATTTATTCAAACATTGTATGAAGAAGAAGTGATTACGAAAAAGGAAGGCAATTTAATGCTAGCTGCTTTAAGTAAAAGCACATTGAATGGTCTGGGGAATCACGAAGATTTTCTAAGAGCTCAAATAATGCGTTCATTTTTAGAGCGCTTGAGCTATGAGGAGGAATAACTATGGATGAACTATTTACAGAAAGTGCGAAAACCGTACTGGCGATTGCCCAAGAAGAAGCGAAGTATTTTCGTCACCAATCCGTCGGTTCTGAGCATTTATTATTAGCGCTCGTTTTAGAACCGAATGGGATTGCCGGAAAAACATTACGACAATTGAATACTGACACAGAAGACATCCGTGAAGAAATTGAGCATTTAAGTGGCTATGGCACCATGCAAAGTCCAATGGGGAATAACAACTTATACTTACCTTATTCACCAAGAGCCAAACAAATCTTTGCCTATGCTGGAGATGAAGCGAAGCGCTTAGGGGCTCAAAAGATTGGTACCGAGCATTTATTATTGGGCTTGTTAAGAGACGAAGAAATTTTAGCGTCTAGAATTTTAGTGAATTTAGGATTAAGCTTATCCAAAATGCGTCAATTATTATTGAAAAAAATGGGCGTTTCCGAACCCAATGGCGCACAACGTCGTCGGAATGGTCAAAATAAAAATGCGCCACAAGGGACGCCAACATTGGATTCTTTAGCAAGAGATTTAACCAAGTTAGCACGAGAACAAAGCTTGGATCCAGTAGTTGGTCGCGGTACCGAAGTTCGTCGTTTAATCCAAATTTTGAGTCGCCGTACCAAAAACAATCCTGTCTTAGTCGGTGAACCAGGTGTTGGGAAAACAGCGATAGCAGAAGGGTTAGCCCAGAAAATTGTCAACCGGGAAGTCCCTGAAGATATGCAAGGCAAACGTTTAATGATGCTAGACATGGGTGCCTTGGTTGCTGGAACCAAATATCGAGGTGAGTTCGAAGATCGCTTGAAAAAAGTTGTCGATGAAATCTATCAAGATGGACAAGTCATTTTATTTATCGACGAATTGCATACCTTGATCGGTGCTGGCGGTGCAGAAGGGGCGATTGATGCTTCAAATATTTTAAAACCTGCTTTAGCACGTGGCGAGTTGCAAACAATTGGTGCGACAACTCTGGATGAATACCAAAAATATATTGAAAAAGATGCCGCTTTGGAACGTCGTTTTGCCCGTATTCAAGTAGCAGAACCAACGCCGGAAGAAGCAGAAGAAATTCTAAAAGGCTTGCGTTCACGCTATGAAAAACATCATGGCGTAGAAATTACAGATGAAGCTCTACATGCGGCAGTTCAATTATCGATTCGCTATTTAAATGATCGCCAATTACCAGATAAAGCAATTGATTTAATGGACGAATCTGCAGCGAAAGTTCGTTTAGACAAGGCAGATCAACCTTCAGAAATTAATGAATTGCGTACCGAAATTTCTCAATTAATTACGGAAAAAGAAGAGGCCATTCAAAACCAATCATTTGAAAGTGCTGCTCGGATTCGTCAAAAAGAAAAACAAGTGATGGAAAAACTAGAAGAATTGATTGCAGTGAAAGAAAAAAGTCTGTCTGGTTACAGTACGCAAGTAACAGAAGAAGACGTGGCTGGGGTTGTTTCACAATGGACAGGCGTTCCTTTGCAGCAGCTAGAGAAGAAAGAAAGCGAACGATTAATGGAATTAGAAACCATTTTACATCAACGGGTCGTTGGCCAAAATGAAGCAGTGGAAGCTGTTTCACGCGCTATCCGTCGTGCGCGTAGTGGCTTGAAAGACCCAGCAAGACCGATTGGTTCCTTCATGTTCTTAGGACCAACAGGGGTTGGGAAAACAGAACTTGCCAAAGCCTTAGCCGAAGCGATGTTTGGCAGCGAAGAAGCTTTGATTCGCGTGGACATGTCTGAGTTTATGGAAAAATACAGTACTAGCCGTTTAATCGGTTCTCCTCCAGGTTATGTCGGCTACGAAGAAGGCGGCCAACTAACTGAAAAAATTCGTCAACGTCCTTATTCCGTTATTTTGCTAGATGAAGTAGAAAAAGCCCATCCAGATGTCTTTAATATTTTATTACAAGTCTTAGATGATGGCCATTTAACGGATGCCAAAGGACGAAAAGTCGATTTCCGTAACACGATTTTAATCATGACCTCCAACTTAGGAGCAACAGCGATTCGTGAAGAAAAACATGTCGGCTTCAATGTGAAAGACATTTCTAAAAATCATGAATTAATGCAAAAACGAATCATGGAAGAATTGAAAAAAGCCTTCCGTCCAGAATTCTTAAACCGAATTGATGAAACGGTTGTCTTCCATTCCTTGAAACAAGAGGAAATTCATGAAATCGTAAAAATTATGAGTCAATCTGTCGTGAAACGGATGGCCGAACAAGAGGTTAAAGTGAAAATCACACCAGCTGCAATTGAAGTTATTGGTAAAGTCGGGTTTGATCCAGAATATGGCGCACGTCCAATTCGTCGGGCCTTGCAAAAAGAAGTGGAAGATCGTTTAAGTGAAGCCCTTCTTTCCGGTCAAATTCAGTTAGGGGATAAAGTAACCTTAGGTGCTAGCAAAGGCAAAATTACGTTAAATGTGCGGGCACCAAAAGCACCAAAAACAGAAGCAAAAGAATTACAAACTGTATAGATGAGATGCGAAGTCTGGTATAAAAACCATTTAGGGTTTTTATACCAGGCTTTTCTATTTTCCAGTGGCGATTTCTTTTTGAGAATTGCCAGATTGATTTTTCTGTGCTACGTTAATAAGGAGGGGTGATGGAATGGAACAATCTTTTTTTCGAGAATTACTACATTATCAGCGTCCAAAGGATAATCCTTTTCGACTAGTGTTTGCTGGCTTGGTTATGTTCAGCATTCTTTTTTTGGGCTATATCAATCATCAATTATTGATTTCAAGCTTTGGCTCGTTAGGTATTTTTACTTTTTTATATTATCAGCCGCTACCATTAAAACAGTTAATGACTCGTTTATCTGTGGTCGGTAGTTACCTTTTTTTAGGAAATTTGTTAGGCATGTTATCGACCCATATTGCATGGCTTATTCCCATTGTTGTTGCACTGGTCGGTTTTGGTGGCCGCTTTTTCTTTGAAGTCTACGATATTTCAAAACCAGGGGCCTTCTTTGGTGTGATGGTGACAGCGATGGGTGCCAGTACGAGTATTCCGTTAGCAAAAATTCCGTTCATGAGTGGCTGTATGTTATTAGGTATTGGCTTTTCTATTTTGTTTGCACTAGTGTTGCATTTTACAGAGAAGGAAATCAGTGCCCCGCTAACTAAGCGATCATTACGGGAACGAATTTATCGGCATCCAGAAGCGCCATTAGATAGCATATATTATAGCTTTGTCTTATTTTTTGCTGTATATATCAGCGAAAGTTTACATTTACAGAATCCGTATTGGTTAGTCGTTTCCTGTGCATCCATTTTACAAGGAGACAATTTACGTGCGATTAAGCAGCGAAATATTCAGCGAATTTTTGGCACAACGATTGGATTGGTTATTTCCGCTTTTCTGCTTAATTTAGCTTTGACAACTTTTGAATCGATTGTCGTGATTACAATCTTATTTGTGACCGTTGAGTATTTTATTCGTCGTAATTATGGATTGGCGCAATTTTTCACAACGCCTATGGCTCTGATGCTGTCATTGCTCGTTCGTCAGCAGTACGTGATAACGTTGATTCAATTCCGCTTTTTAGGGATTGTTTTAGGCAGCTTGTTAGGCTTAGCAGCAGCGTGGCTATTCACCGTTGTAGTAACGTTTTATGAACGAAAATATCACTTGAACGAGTGACCAAAGAACAGATGACCAGTAATTAAAAAAAAGAGCATTTGGTAGGTAAGCGGATGGCGCTTCTCTACCAAAATTTTTTCCGGAAACATTGTGAAAAATGTACGTTTAATACAGATAGGCTCTTTTAAAGTTTGTGAACGTATGATACTATTAAACGGTCATAAAGAAGGAGGCTATATTTATGATTGAACTGATTGCAACTGCAGAATCTGTTGAGCAGGCTGTAGAATTACTCGCAACAGGTGTGGATACATTATATATTGGAGAAGAAACATTCGGGTTGCGTTTGCCCGTATCTTTTACACGAGATGAACAACGCGAGATTGTGAAACGTGCACATGAAATGGGCAAACAAGTGCTAGTTGCAGTAAATGGCATTATGCACCCTGAAAAAATGAAATTAGTCCCAGAGTATCTGACATTTTTAAAAGAAATCAACGTCGATAAAATTACTTTGGGTGATCCAGGTATTGTGTTTATTATGCAACGAGATGGATTAGAAATTCCTTACGTTTATGATGGCGAAACCTTGGTAACGAGCTCACGTCAAATCAATTTTTGGAGTAAACGAGGAGCCATCGGGGCTGTCTTAGCTCGGGAAGTGCCTTTTGAAGAAATGGTAGCAATGGAAGAAAACTTAGCAGTTCCAGCTGAAATTCTTGTCTATGGGGCGACCTGTATTCATCAATCGAAACGCCCATTAATTCAAAATTACTACAATTACACAAAGAACGACAAAGGGGTTACGAAAGACGAAGGGCTGTTTATTTCTGAACCCAAAAAACCAGAAACCCACTATTCCATTTATGAAGATAGTCATGGTACGCATATTTTTGCCAATAACGATGTGAACTTGATGAATGAGTTAACAAACTTGTATGACCATCACTATCGTACATGGAAGCTCGATGGCCTTTACACACCAGGTGAAAATTTTGTCGCGATTGCTCGCGTATTTGCTGAAGCGAAAGCAGCACTTGAAGCGGGAACTTGGTCAGAAGATCAAGCAGCTCATGCAACAGCTGAAATTGAAAAATTACATCCAACAGGTCGTGGCTTAGACAATGGTTTCTTTGATTTAAGTGCCGATGCAATAAAATAAATTGATTCATTTAAGGGGAAGAAGAACATGAAAGTAATGACAGAACGAACATTGAAGCGTCCCGAGGTGTTGGCTCCAGCCGGGACGCTAGAAAAACTAAAAGTCGCAATTCGTTACGGTGCCGATGCCGTTTATATCGGAGGGAATGCCTACGGTCTGCGTAGCCGCGCAGGAAATTTCACGCCAGAAGAAATGGCGGAAGGCGTAGCCTTTGCCCGCGAACATAATGCGAAAGTTTATGTCGCTGCCAATATGGTCACTCATGAAGGAAACCAGGAAGGGGCAGGAGCGTTTTTCAGAGAATTGCGAGACATCGGAATTTCAGCTGTGATTGTTTCCGATCCAGCTTTAATCGAAATTTGTGCGACAGAAGCACCAGGTTTACCCATCCATTTATCGACACAAGCTTCAGCAACCAACTATGAAACATTAGAATTTTGGAAAAATGAAGGCTTAGAACGTGTGGTTTTAGCGCGCGAAGTTTCAATGGAGGAAGTTGCAGCTATTCGTGAAAATACGGACATTGAAATTGAAGCCTTTATTCATGGAGCAATGTGTATTTCATATTCAGGACGTTGTACTTTGTCCAATCATATGTCGATGCGGGATGCCAATCGTGGCGGTTGCTCTCAATCTTGTCGTTGGAAATATGAGTTATTTGATATGCCTTTTGGGACAGAACGTCGGAGCAAAACCAGCGAAGGGGAAGTTGAAGAAGAGTTTTCAATGAGCGCCGTAGATATGTCTATGATTGAACATATTCCAGAATTAATTGAAAATGGTGTCGATAGTTTTAAAATTGAAGGCCGCATGAAATCCATTCACTATGTTTCGACAGTCGCTAATGTGTATAAAAAAGCCGTCGATTCTTACATGGAAGACCCTGAAAACTATGTCTGCCAACAAGAGTGGATTGATGAATTATGGAAAGTAGCACAACGTGAATTAGCAACTGGTTTTTATTACAATACACCAAGTGAAAATGAACAATTATTCGGCGAACGTCGTAAAATTCCACAATATAAATTTGTTGGTGAAGTGATTGCGTACAACGAAAAGACGCAAGTCGCAACGATTCGTCAACGGAACCTTTTCAGTGTCGGCGATGAAATTGAATTTTATGGTCCTGGGTTTACCCATTTCCACCAAACCGTTAAAGAGATGTATAATGAAGACGGTGAAGCGATCGATCGGGCACCTAATCCCATGATGTTATTAACAATGGAAGTGACGCAACCTGTTGCAGTCGGCGATATGATTCGTAAGAAAAAATAAACCAGCCAAAAGGAGGAGTAAATATGAGTGTCCGCGTGAATGATTTATTAAAATTACCGTCTTTGCGAGAAGCAACGGTACTTTCTGGTAAAAACCAATTGGACACATCTGTTGCTTCTCTTTCTTTTTTAGAAGTCTCTGATATGTCTTTGTTTTCGGAAAAACTTCACAAAACAAATGAATACCATGCTGGCGAAATTTTGATTGGTTCATTTTGTGCCATTCGTCATGATGTGGTGAAGCAATGCGAAACGATTCGGCATCTCCATGAATTAGGCGAAGTAGGCCTAATCTTGTACTACGTTGGGATTATCGTACCGAAAGTTGCAGAGGAAGTGATTCAATTAGCGGATTCTTTAGGTTTCATTTTAATCCAAATGCCTAAAAATGATCCCACATTACGCTACAACGAAGTCATTTATGAAGTCATGAAATTGTTAGTCAATAAAAATAAAATGGCTTCTTTTGCAACGGACCTCTTGGAAAAAGTTTCCCTTTTGCCTGAACAAAACCGCAGTGTGGAAATGACCTTGAAAATCCTATCCGATTTTTTAAAAGTCAACATTGCGTTAACCACCTATACCAATGAAATCATCAGTACCATCAATTGGCCGCGAAGCACGAAATTGCCCTTAACCAAGTTACTTTATCAATCACAAGAGAAAGTAGCGTTGGGAGAAACGACCTACTTCATTACCTCGCAAAAACTTCCTCAGAAAGATGGACAAACATTGAAGCTTTACTTCATTCGAGAAGAAGAGCAGTTAACCTCTTTTGAGATGAATCAAGCGGTGGAAGTCGTTCAGATGGCTCTGAATTTATGGGGGAAAAACTATGACGAAGTCAGTGAGTATGCCTTAGTCCAAGCAATCATTAACGATGAAAGTGATAAGATGTACCAATTAGCCAAAAAATTAATGATTGATATTTCTTCTGTCGAAACGATGTGGCTTTTACCTATTTGGCAACAAGGACAAGAAATCCACGCTATTCAGCAAGATTTGAAAGATTTCCTACGTTACTATTACCAAACAACGATTGTCCAGCAAACAGAAAATTACCTGATTGTTCTCTTAGGTAATTATTTACACAAACAGCCTGAAGCCACGATTAGTAAAGAATACTTGCAAGCCACAGACTATCAGGACTATTTAGGTGAAATCATCCTTTGTCCGAAAGTTCGTAACACGACTGAAGTGCGTGTCAGCTACCAAACCGCTAATCAAGTCGCGCCGTTTTTAAAGCGCGTCTATCCACAAAGAAAAGTGTTATCAATCGCGGAAATTCGTACAGTTCAACAAATGATGACGTGTCTCCAAGCAGGAGAAGAAGCAATCCAACAACGCTTAGCAGTTATCCAACCTCTCTTAAAAGAATCAGAGCAGTTAATGACATTAGGGACGTTTTTACTAGATGCAAGTAGTGATTTTAAAGAATGCGGCGAACGCCTATTTGTTCATAAAAATACGGTCAAATATCGTATCAGTAAAATTAATGAAGCGCTCGGCTATGATATGACCAACGCCGCCGAAGCCTATGAAGTCTATTTGGCGATGATCTTATATCGCTTGGTCACGAATGAATGAAAAAAGCAGACAATCGGCAGTAGCCGATTGTCTGATTTTTTATTTTTAGCCAAAACTTCCTTGATATTTTTTTCAATTTGAAAAAGACCTATGACTGATTTTTCGTTATAATTGAAAAAATAATTAAGGAGGAATGAGAATGAAATTAAAAAACGAGCAACAACAATCGTGGCTTAGCTTAGCATTTGTTTGGGCGGGCGCAATGATTAGCGTGCCAGGATTAATTATTGGAGGAACGTTAGTTGCAGGCATGCCTTTATGGGAAGCTTTGTTAACAGGATTTATTGGTTACGGTATTATTGTTATTTTAATGATTTTACAAGGAATTCAAAGTTCCGACTTACAAGAACCTTCTGTCAAAGTCGCTTCTCAAGTGTTTGGCATTCAAGGTTCGCAAAAGATTATTTCCATTATTTTAGCGATTGCTTGCTTAGGTTGGTTTGGTTTGCAAGCCAATGTCAGCGGCGGCGCCTTCACGAACTTTTTAAAAATTTACGGCATTGATTTACCTGTGTCGCTTTCTTCCTTAATCTGGGGAGTTATCATGCTTATTTCGGCTCTTTATGGCATAAAAATATTGAAAATTCTGAATTATTTTGCGGTTCCTGTGTTAGTTCTGGTTTGTCTTTATGGCTTGGTGGCTTCGTTAAGAAACAACGGTTGGGCGGCTGTTAGTCAATATACACCTCAAACAGCAGGAAGCTTTATGTCAGGTCTTTCAATGACTGTCGGTTCTTTTGCATTAGGCGCAGTAATTGCTGGAGATTACTCTCAATATGTTTCTTCTCGTAAAGATGTGGTTAGAGCGGCCACCTTAGGGATTTTACCGACAGGCTTGTTGATGATTGGCGTTGGTGCGGTCTTGACCATTGCTTCGAACACCGCAGATATCACGGAAGTTTTTATGAATCTCGGTTTTCCAGTTTTAGGAATTATTGCGCTGATTTTAGCAACTTGGACCACGAATGCCGTGAATGCTTTTTCTGGCGGACTGGCCTTGATTAATGTCTTTGATATTCCAAAAGAAAAAGAAAAAGTCGCTGTTGGTGCGGCCGGTGCTATTGGAACCTTATTAGCAGTCGTGGGGATTTTAAATTACTTTATGCCGATTATGTCCGTCCTTTCTGCGATGGTTCCACCAGTGGCTGGTGTAATGATTGCTGCCTATTGGTTGATTAACAAAGGCGATCGAACCAAATGGCAGCCAACGCCTGGCGTGAATAAATTAGGTGTTTTTTCATGGCTAATTGGTGCTGCAGTGGGGGGCATTCCGGTGATTATGAGTTTCTTTCCCAATGCCCCTCAATTGCCTAACCAACCGCTAATTGGCATTGTTTTATCGTTTGTTATTTATTATTTCGGTGCAAAACGTCAACAGACGAACACCGAATCATTAGAAATGGAATGAAGAAGAGGAGTGTCGGAGAATGCGTTATTTAGATGCAGAAGCAATTGAGAATATAGCCACAGGAGCAGCTTTTTTAGGGACAGGAGGTGGCGGTGATCCCTACATTGGTAAAATGATGGCTTTGTCCGCCATCGAAGAAAACGGACCTGTCAAACTGGTTTCTCCAGAAGAAATTGCCGCGGAGGATTTTTTCCTACCCGCCGCAATGATGGGTGCCCCATCTGTCGCAATTGAAAAATTTCCCAAAGGCGACGAATTCGTCCGTGTCTTTGAGAAGTTAGGAAAATATTTAGACCAAGAAACGATTGCGGGAACCTTTCCAATGGAAGCTGGGGGCGTCAATTCAATGATTCCAATTGTTGTTGCAGCGAAGCTAGGCATTCCCTTGGTGGATTGTGATGGTATGGGTCGGGCCTTTCCAGAATTGCCTATGGTAACGTTCCATTTGAATGGGATGTCAGCGACCCCTATGGCAATTACCGATGAAAAAGGAAATATTGGCATTATGGAAACGATTGATAATACTTGGACAGAACGTCTTGCCCGTGTCCAAACGGTTGAAATGGGCGCCAGTGCTTTAGTGAGCATTTATCCCGCGACAGGCAAACAATTACAAGACTATGGTATTCACAACATCGTGACATTATCAGAAGAAATTGGCAAAGTGATTCGAGGTACCTATGCAGATGAACAAGAAAAACGCCAAGCATTAGTAGAAGTTACGGATGGGTTTGAATTGTTCCAAGGAAAAATTCTAGATGTGGAACGAGAAGTAAAAGGTGGCTTCAATTTGGGACGTGTCAAATTGAGTGGCTTAAACAGTGATGCTGGTTCAGAAGCAGTCGTCCATTTTCAAAATGAAAATTTAATTGCCGAGAAAGATGGTCAGGTAATTGCGATGACGCCTGATTTGATTTGTATGGTAGATTTAGAAACTTTAACGCCTGTGACAACAGAAAGCTTGAAATACGGCAAACGTGTCCAAGTAATGGGCTTGAAAGCGAATGCCGCCTGGCGAACGAAAAAAGGTATCGAAACAGTGGGTCCTCGGTATTTCGGCTACGAAATGGATTATCAACCACTAGAAAACTTAGTAGCGAAGGAGGACAAATAAATGTATAAAATCGGTATCGATGTCGGCGGCACAAATACAGATGCTGTTATTTTAGATCATCAATTAAACTTGATTCATTCAGTGAAAGTTCCAACAACCGATGATATTCAAACAGGGATTGCCGGTGCCTTAAATAAAGTCTTGGCAGAATCAGCAGTGGACCCAACTAAAGTCACACATGCAATGTTGGGCACGACCCAATGTACGAATGCCATTGTCGAGCGAAAAAAATTAGCAAAAGTTGGGGTCCTTCGTTTGGGCTATCCAGCAACCGCTTCGGTCTTGCCTTACACAGCTTGGCCCAAGGATTTAGTGGCCACTCTTTCAGAAACGTATGCTTTAGCACATGGCGGCTACGAATATGATGGACAACCATTGACTGCACTGGACGAAGAAGAATTGCGTGGGATTTTGGCCTCTTGGCGAGGAGAAGTAGAGGCAATCGCAGTAATTGGCGTTTTTTCTTCTTTAAAAAATGACCAAGAATTGTTTGTTCAAGCGCTTGCGAAGGAAGTGTTAGGGGCAGATGTTCCTGTATCTTGCTCCTCAATGATTGGATCTGTCGGTTTAATTGAACGGGAAAATGCGACAATTTTAAATGCTGCGTTGCACAAAGTAATTAAAGTGACCAGCGAAGGCTTTGAACAAGCCTTAGAACAAGAAAAAATTCATCACGCCCAAGTGTACTTATGTCAAAATGATGGTACGTTAATGTCGTTAACGTACGCCAAACAGTTTCCTATTTTAACCATTGCTTGTGGACCAACCAATAGTATTCGTGGGGCTTCTTACTTAGCCGGCTTGAAAGATGCGGTTGTCTTAGATGTTGGTGGCACAACGTCCGACATTGGCGTGTTAGTGGATGGCTTTCCAAGAGAATCTTCACTGGCCGTTGATGTTGGCGGGGTACGGACCAATTTTAGAATGCCAGATATCGTGTCAATTGGTGTCGGCGGCGGCAGTCTAGTGCGTGAACAACCAGATGGTTCTGTGACAGTTGGCCCCGACAGTGTCGGCTACCATATTACACAAGAGGCCCTTATTTTTGGCGGCACACAATTAACGACCACTGATATTGCGGTTCGCTTAGGCCATGCCCAAGTCGGTGACCCTAGTAAAGTGGCTCATTTAGACCAAGCGTTTGCGGAAAAAGTGTACCAAAAAATTGGCGAATTGGTCAGTGAAGCGATTGATCGCATGAAGACCAGTTCCGCAGACGTGACGGTCGTTTTAGTTGGTGGTGGGAGTATTATCATCCCCGAAGAATTGACAGGCGTTAAAGCGCTAATTCGCAACGAAAACGGAGCAGTGGCGAATGCCATCGGTGCCTCTATCGCTCAGATTAGCGGACAATACGAACAAATTTATGTCTATTCAAAAATCCAACGGGACGCGGCGTTGGCCGATGCCCAAGAAAAAGCCGTCCAACAAGCTGAACTTGCAGGTGCAGTCCCTGGCACAATCGAGTTAGTCGAGGTGGAAGAAACACCACTCGCCTATCATCCAGAAAATGCAACCCGCTTACGAGTAAAAGTGGTTGGGAACATGTATTGAGGACCAGTGCAAAACAAAAGTTATAAGAATAGTTATTTGAAATATAAGGTTGGGCTAGTACTGTCAATTGAAGTATTATTCTGAAGAGTTCAGAAGAAGCTATGATTGTCTCGCCGTTTATTTTAAAATTCAGAGTTAGGAAGGTAAGTCGAAATGACTTACCTTCCTAGGTTTATTTTTTTGTGTTGACATATTTTTTTAGAAAAGGCAAAATGTTAACATGGTATGTTGTTGGGGTGTTGTGAAAAAAGGAGAGAAAATAATGAGTATTTTAAAAGAACATTTAAAAAGAAATTGTGATGCACGAATGGTTGGTGTTTTATCGTTAAGCATAAGAGAAGCATATCGCTACTTAAATGAGCTAACAGAAAGAGAATCTATTTTTCAACGAGCAGAAATGAAAAAAGTTTGGGGACACGTTCGGCATGGATTGGTTGATGTTGGTTTAAAACAAGTGTTAACTTCATCAGCAATCCCGCATGAAATAGCTGACAAAGCTAGTAGTCGATATGTCAATGGTCATACGTACTTAATGATTGAAACCAAAGGAGCAATTTTGACGCCAGCTAAAGTTTTATCAGAAGCTTCAGTTCCTAAAAAGGCATTATTTAGAAATCGTGGGAGCTTATTGAATAAGCAGTATAATTTATTTGACAAACCAGAAGATTTGAATGAGTATTATGATGCCAATCAACCGCCATTCTTATTACTAACTTATGGCGGATCAAATCATCAATTACGTTTTGTTAGATTAGGGTTACCAGATATGGGAGTTGGTCGTTGGATTGACCAAATTGATATTACGCAGGCACCAGTTCTTTTAAAAAATCCAGAGGAAGTTCGTAAGGACCTACATTTGACTTTTACGTCAACCGCTGACGAACTGATAAGGAGAGGGCTAGAAAATGAACGAGAGGTTGATTTTTAATCCAAAGCAATTAACTTCGGCTCGCATTGCACGAGGATTAACAATGAAAGAATTAGCCGAGAAAGCAGAGCTATCTAGGCAAATAATTTCGAATTACGAATCGGGAAAAACAATTCCTAAAGCAGATAGCATATTAAAACTAATTTCTGTTTTACAATTTCCCCGTAGTTTCTTTTCAGCAGATACATTTGAATTGTATTCAGGCGCAACTTTTTTTAGAAGCCGAAGTGCGGCGACGAAGAAAGTAAGAGATATGCAAAAAGAGCGGTTAAAATATGTGCAAGAAGTGTATAAAGTATTAGCAACATATGTGAACTTTCCCAAAGTTTGTTTACCAGAATTAATTGAAAAGAGTATTTATGAAATCACAGAAGAAGAAATTGTGAAAAAGGCTGAGGAATTACGGAAAATTTGGGGCTTAGACTTGATTTCGCCAGTCCCTAATCTCATTCAGTTAGCTGAACAAAATGGTGTGATTATTTCAGAAGCCAACATGTCCAATCCAACACTAGATGCGGTCTCGCGTTGGATGATTGGTCGGCCGTTTATTATGCTCACAGATAATCATGAATCTGCTGTCCGTCGTCGTTTTAACGTGGCGCATGAACTAGGACATATTTTATTACACAACGGTGTTGAAAGTATTCATGAGTATTCGCAAACAGAATTAAAGAACATTATTGAGTATCAAGCAAATCTATTTGCTGCGCATTTTCTACTTCCTTCAGCGGCTTTTTCTGATTCGCTCTTGTCTATTTCGTTAGAATACTATATTGATTTGAAAAAGTATTGGAAAGTTTCTCTTCAATCAATGATTCAAAAAACATACACATTAGCGTTAATTAATGATGATCAACGTCTCTATTTAAATAAAAGAATTGCTAAAAATAAATGGAAAACGAAAGAGCCTTACGATGAACAACTGACTATCGAACAGCCAGAAGTTTTCCAAAAAGTTTACCACATGATTTTAGAGCACCAAGTCATTCCTGCAAGTCAACTAAATCAAGCTTTTAAATTACCTAAAGAAGAAATAGAAAAGATATTAGGAACAGCTATTCAAACGGAGCAGGACAAAACAGAAATTGTTCTTGAATTATTACGTTCTAACGAGTAATCAAAAAGAAGGAGGAATAACTATGGCTAAATTATTCGCCTACCAAATTGGTCAAAACCCTCGTATTCAAACGGACCTTTTGGTAGATCCTCAGCTGTTTGAAGATGAGCATGGCTGTGCGGGGGGTGTGGGCTTCGGTTTAGCAGATTGTGTTCAAACCGGAATGTTTACAGATATTGAAGTGATAAAACGGTATCTTCACGAAGCAACCTACGTTTTTATTAATGGTGACTTTGACCGACTAAGTTACTTAGAAATTGGGATTGCACTTTCCTTAGGCAAAACACTTTATGTCATTACAATGAATCCAAACGTAACGAAAGAAGATTTAGGAATTCCCTTCGACAATGCTACGATTGAATTCCTTTCCCCCAGTGCTTTTACGGAACGAATCCATGAAACAGAAGCGGCAGAAAACTAAACAAAAGTAAGTAATACGACTGTCTTTTTTTGCTATTTTTTGCGATAATAAGGGAGAAAGTTCAAATTGAAAGGGAGCCAGAATAAATGAAAACCTATGATTATATTGTTATTGGTGGCGGTAGTGGCGGGATTGCTTCTGCTAACCGCGCAGGAATGCACGGAGCCAACGTCCTTTTAATTGAGGGCAACGAAATTGGTGGGACCTGTGTCAACGTTGGTTGTGTGCCTAAAAAAGTCATGTGGCAAGCCAGCAGCATGATGGAAATGATGGAAAGAGACACAGCAGGCTACGGGTTTGATGTTGAAATCAAAAATTTTAGCTTTAAACAATTAGTTGAAAATCGTGAAAAATATATCGACTTCTTACATGGTGCGTATAATCGTGGTTTAGACAGTAACAACATTGAACGTATCCATGGTTACGCTACGTTTACTGGGGAGCAAACAATTGAAGTCAATGGGACAGAATATACGGCGCCGCACATTTTAATCGCGACAGGTGGTCGTCCGAAAAAACTAGGTATTCCAGGAGAAGAATATGCCTTAGATTCAAACGGCTTCTTTGCATTAGAAGAAATGCCAAAACGTGTGGTCTTTGTCGGTGCAGGTTACATCGCAGCCGAATTAGCAGGAACCTTACATGGCTTAGGCGCAGAAACACATTGGGCCTTCCGTCATGAACGACCATTACGAAGCTTTGATGACATGCTTTCTGAAAAAGTCGTAGAACGCTATCAAGAAATGGGCATGCAAATTCATCCGAATGCAACACCAGCTAAAATTGAAAAAAAGGCGCAGAATGAGTACGTTATTACATTTGAAAATGGTGAATCAATCACGACAGATGCCGTGATTTTCGGGACAGGCCGTCAGCCGAACACGGATCAATTAGGCTTAGAAAATACGAAAGTAGCTCTTGATGAAAAAGGCTACGTCAAAGTAGATAAATTCCAAAATACCACGCAAAATGGCATCTACGCAGTCGGCGATGTCATTGGGAAAATCGACTTAACGCCAGTCGCGATTGCCGCTGGTCGGCGCCTGTCTGAACGCTTATTTAACGGACAAACCGATTTATATTTGGATTATAACTTGGTGCCAACGGTGGTCTTTACCCATCCACCAGTTGCGACAATTGGCTTGACGGAAAAAGCAGCGCTTGAAGAATATGGTGAAGACCAAGTGAAAATCTATCGCTCTAGCTTTACGCCAATGTATTTCGCTTTAGGAGAATACCGTCAAAAATGCGACATGAAATTAATCTGTGTCGGCAAAGAAGAAAAAATTGTCGGTTTGCATGGCATCGGCATCGGTGTTGACGAGATGCTACAAGGCTTTGCAGTCGCTATTAAAATGGGCGCGACCAAAGCTGATTTTGATAATACTGTTGCGATTCATCCAACAGGCTCAGAAGAATTTGTAACAATGCGATAAAAGGCGAATAAACCCCAAAAAAGAGCGTTGCTGATGCAACGCTCTTTTTTGAATACACGAGTTATTTCATTCAATTTATAACCAATTGGGTGCTGACAAACGTGATGAAATTAGCTATTTTCTATTATCAGTTGCAACATTTTTTTCATTAAAATGTTGATATAAGGAAGTATCAGAAACGAGTAATTCAATGATTTCAGATTTATCTATAATAGTAATTCTTTGTCGAGATAAAAACGCAATAAATTGTGGTAAAAATCTTTTGGCATAGATATCTAAATATAACTTTGTGGTTTGATTATTATAGGTGACTAGCAAGTAAAAATAGTCGGGACTACTATCAAAAGCGGACGCTCTTATCTTTTTGGTATAAATGATTTCTATGGATTCAATTTCAGAATAAGGAATTTTTATTTGTGTAGAATTGTTTTTTATGCATTCAATGATTTTCAGAATCGGGTTTCTGGAGAATTGATGGACCATAATATCTTGTTGGTTAATTATCCAATAATCTGAAAAGATGATTGGAAAAACTAAAAGTAGACCGATAAATATGATTGCACTAAACAACCAAAAAGGTTGATAACCAAAACCAGTAAGTAGCAAAGAGAAACAAGTCCAAACAATACAAAATAAAATTCCTTTTTTTAGATTATAAATTTTTCCAACAACTTGGGGCTTTTTAAAATAAGGACTACCTTGGATTAGCTCATCAATAGAAACATTGTATAAATCAGAAAGCATCAGTAAATTATCAATTGAAGGGATGGATTGGCCAGTTTCCCATTTGGAAACAGCTTGTGTAGTGACATGTAATTTGTGGGCAATTTGTTCTTGCGTATAGTGATTAGTTATTCTCCGTGTTTTTAAAATAGTTTGGATTAACATTATTCGTTACCTCCTTGCTTTTAGAGTAGTCTATTCCGCTATATGTTTCAATCAACTAGTGGTTGATAAGCAAATAATTGCTATTAAATAAACAATAACATCTTTTAACTACTGACTTTTCCAAGAAATATGCTATGATTAAAAAAATCAGCAAAACAGAGGGTAGGGAGTTAGAGGATGGATAAAATTAGAATTAACAACTTGAAATTTTTCACAAAAAATGGTGTTTTGGCAGAAGAAAAACGTCTAGGACAGCAATTAGAAATCGACCTTGAAATGCAGTTGTCGCTAGCCGAGGCAGGGCGAACAGATGATGTCACCCAAACCGTCAATTATGCCGAAGTGAATGAATTGATTGCCCAACGAGTAAACAATCACTCGTACGATTTAATCGAAGGTTTAGCGAGTGCTATTTTAGATGATATTTCCGCAGATTATCAAGAACAATTGAACAAAATTATCATTAAAATTAGAAAATATAGTGTGCCGATGCCCGGCCTTTTTGACAATATTGAAATTGAAATGGAGCGAGAAGTATAGATGATTGGCTATGTAGCATTAGGTAGTAACGTCGGCGATCCATACGCAAATTTAGTGAAAGCCCGCAATTATTTAAACGAAGACCCGCAGATTCAGGTCGTGGCTTCTTCAAAACTTTATGAAACGGATCCTTACGGCTATACAGACCAAGATGATTTTTTGAACGCCGTATTGAAAATTGATACTAGCTATACCGCTGAAGAGTTATTGGCTGTTACCCAAGGGATTGAGCAAGTAATGAAACGTAAAAAATTAATTCACTGGGGTCCGCGGATTATTGATATTGATATTTTATTATTAGGGGAACAGTCAGTCGCGTTGCCCCACTTACAAGTTCCTCATCAAGAATTAACAAAACGGTCATTTGTTTTGATTCCCTTAAGTGATGTTTACGCAGAGGAACAATTATTGGGCACGCCAATAGCTACGTGGATTCAGCGCAGTGGCAATCAAGAAGAAGTGCGAGTAAGCGAAAAGGAATGGTAGAGATGGAGCAGGAAAAACAAACGCAAATTGAGCAGGCAGTTATCACAATCTTAGAAGCAGTGGGGGAAGATACTCAACGGTCAGGACTCATTGATACACCCAAACGTGTAGCTAAAATGTATGCAGAAGTTTTTAGTGGATTAACCGAATCTGAATTTGACGATTATAAATTATTTGATAGCTTAAATGAAGGCGAAATGGTTCTAGTAAAAGATATTGCCTTTTATTCAATGTGTGAACACCATTTATTGCCATTTTATGGAAAAGTACATGTCGCTTATCTGCCAGAAGGTGGCAAAGTATTGGGACTAAGCAAGTTACCAAGATTAGTAGAACATTGTGCCAAACGTCCCACAGTTCAAGAAGATTTAACAGTGACAATTGCCCGCAAACTCCAAGAAAATATTCCCGTCAAAGGCATTGCAGTAGCCATTGAAGCGGAACATATGTGTATGACGATGCGCGGCGTGAAAACACCACAAAGTAGCACCAAAACATTTCAATTTACAGGACTATTTAAAGAACAAGAGTGGAAAAATCAATTTTTAATGGAGATACGTTAGAAAATGGAAATCATTGTTGGCACGAATAACCAAGGTAAGTTAAAAGAAATGCAATCAGGACTTAAGGACCATGCTATTCAACTTGTCTCTTATCGAAAGTATACCACCAGTCAAGAACAACCGGCAGAAACTGGTACTACGTATGCTGAAAATGCTTATCTAAAAGCTCGCTTTTTCCAACAATTAATTGGCCGCCCAATGTTAGGTGATGATGGCGGCTTAACGTTAACTGCTTTTCCTGATTTATTAGGGATTTATACAAGCCGCTTTTTCCATTCAGCCAATCCGGAAGAACAGAACCGCGAACTGTTGCACTTATTTGAAGGGCAACAGTCGACCCGAGAGTTAACCTTATCAGCCACGTTGGTCTATGTACTCGATGACGACAAACTGTTGCAAACGGAAGCCACTTTGACTGGTGAATTAGTTGAACCGCGCGGTACAGGCGGTTATGGTTTTGATCCGATTATTTATTTACCAGACCGAGGCAAAACCTTAGCGGAGTTGTCCACAAGTGAACGAATGAAAATAAGTCCTAGAATGCGGGCTTTACGAAAGATGATTCAGCAGATAAAGGAGCAATGTGACAATGATTGATTTAAAAAAGAATTACCAAATTATGGGGATTGTCAACACGACCCCCGACTCTTTTTCTGATGGCGGTAGCTACACAACGGTCGACGTGGCCTATCAACATGCGCTTCATCTACTAGAAGCGGGGGCCGATATTTTAGACATTGGCGGCCAATCCACACGCCCTGGCTACGAAGAAGTTTCTCCACAAGTTGAGGCAGAACGAGTATTACCATTAATAAAAAAAATACGTGAGACTTCTCTAGCGCCGATTTCTGTGGACACCTACTATCCCGAAGTAGCGGAAGCCGCGATCCAAGCTGGCGCCACAATGATTAATGACATCAAAGGATTAGACACTCCGGGGATGGCAGAAGTCCTCGCGCAATACCCTGAAATCCAAGTTGTGATTATGCATTCTAGAAAACGCCAATCTCTTTCTTTAAAAGAAGAGTTACACCAATTTTATACAGAAAAAATTGAACAATGCCAAAAATATGGGCTTTCCTTAGAAAAAATTTGTTTCGATCCAGGGATTGGCTTTCATAAAACTGTCGCAGAAAACCTTCAACTGTTAAAAGATCCTAACGCCTTTCGCTACCAAGATTATCCGTTACTATACGGCGTTTCTCGCAAACGAACCATTGGCGCTTTAACGAACGAACCAGAACCAGCCAACCGTGATTTTGGTTCAGCCGCTGCTTCCTTGTATGCAGCACAACAAGGCGTAGAAATTTTACGTGTTCATAATGTCCAAGGCTTAAAACAAACATTTGATGTCTGGCGAGCATTGTCGGAGAAGGAGTAAGGGCAGAGCAATGGACTAAACAGACCGACCATCTTTTTTGATGGTCGGTCTGTTTAGTCTATTGCTAAAATCAGTAATAAAAAATAAACCTGTCATAACTTTTACCGAAGGTTGATTATAATTAAAGATGACGTCTTAAACGTTCGCAACCTAATAAACGGCAGAAACAGAACCAACGCCTTCGGAACTAATCGGTTCTGTCCTGACCTCTTCATGTTTATCGTGTTTATTATGCTAAGTTGAAACGGGAAAGTCGATTGTTAAATAAGCTTTCGTTTTTTAGGTATTTTTAAGAAATATTTTAGAGTAGATACAGCATAGAAATTCTATTACAATTGTCTTTGGATCTTCAAATAATATCAATTGTTATTTAATATTTATTTTATTTTTTACAAGTAAAAGTAAGGAGGTTGTAATCTCAATTGAAAAAACATAACTATTTATTGATTTTATTGTGGATAGTTGGAGGGATCTTTTTAGGAGTTGAAAAAGTAGAGGCTGCTCCTAGACCATTAACAGAACTGGGCTATTTCCATTGGGCAAATCAATCGATTACACCAGCGGCAAACACATTTATTATGCATTACGGCGAAAATACATCCGTCGAACCAATTGAAGGCGAAGTGTATTCAAACTACATGGCAGTTAGTCGAACGACAAATAAAAGTAAAGCAATAGTAAAAAATGTGGGGTTCTATGAAGGAAAAGCAGTTAATTTATTAGTTACATTACAACGGAATAAAAGTAATTTGGATGGAGGATCAATTAGTTTTACTGAAAGCTATTTTTTAGGAATTACGATTAAAGGCGAAATGCTGGTTACCTATGATTTTGTTGATAATTATGGTCAGCCCTTAACGATAAAAACAGCGTTTAATTACTATGGGTTAAATTCAAACAAATATGTTGGCTATAAAAACCCTGGAACGATAATTGATGCCTTATATGCGGAAAATCCTACACATATTCTTTACGATACGTGGGATGGCGGAGACGATGATTATTGGTTATATCTAAAAAACGTTACTGCAGGGGTACCTTGGCGGGACCCTCGCCAGCGTTTTGAAATGACGACCAAAAGTATTTCTACTGTTACGTTTGTAGTCCACAACAATGACACAACGCCGTCATCCATTGTTTACTTTACGGATTTTTTGGCAAAACCAGAATTTCCACCAGCCTACGCAATGGATACTTATTTTGAAAATGCAGAGACGGCTGTTTGTTTAAATGTGCAACAGACCATTCCCAATATTGATCAGTGGACAAAACCTAGTCAAATGGTTGTAAACGTTAACCTGAACCAAGTAAATCAAACAAAGCAATATAAATTTGACAAAGTCTTAGTTACAGACTTTAAAGGAGAAGATTTAACGGATTTATTTACTAGCCAAACAGATGGTGAAAATGTCCAAATTATGACAAAAAATCTGTCAGATAGTCGTCTCTACGATACCGTATTACAATATAAAGTTTACTTGAAATGGCAAGGGACTCAAAATCCAGTCGATACGGCGCTCATTTCAAATGGAAAATTAGACTTGCCGTTTAGTGCAAGAACTCTTTTAGATGGAGAAAATTTAGAGGAAACGACTGCTACATCCAGTGTGAATTATGTGGGGAAAGCAACGGCTGTGTTTTTAAATGAACAAGATAATGCTATTTATGAACCAGTCACAAAAGAAGGGATTTTAACCACGCCTTTTGACTTGTCTAATCAGTATCCCCAAATAGCTGGCTATGAACCAATTAAGACCCAACAAGATCAAGGAATGTTTCTTCCAGAGGAGCAAACAATTATTCATCGTTATCGTGAAAAGAAGTTATTACAATTCAAATTGATGGATGAAGAAAATCCGCTATTGGTCTCACGTTTTACAAATCAGCGAGAAGTTACTTTTTCATTTTCTCATGATCCATCAACCAATATAACTTTAATAGCGAAGTGTGGCACAGAAGAAAAAGAATTAAAAAAATATGTAGATGCGCCAGAATCGGTTGTTGATAAAGTTACGTATACTTTTCCTGAACATTGGTTGAATCGAGAGGTTTTCTTTTATATAAAAGATGAGAACAATCAAGAGTCAGAAAAAGACAGTCGGACTCTTCAAAAAGAATCTGGGCCCAAGCTCATTTTACCTGATACAATCAATTTTGGTGTGAATGAAATTCCCGCAACAGAGACAATGATTTCTTCTATTACAAATAAAGAAATCCGCATTGAAGATACAAGCAAACTTGATAAAAGTCGGTGGACAATTAAAGTAAAAGAAGAACAACCGTTAAAGAACGAAAGCGGTGAGTTACTCGACAAAAGAATAAGTTATGGTGAGAAGAATCAGCGTGTTCTAATTAATGCAGATAGCCAACCTATTTTGCAAGGAAGCGGCAACGCTACCGCTAATTTGACCAAACAACTTCAGTTGACGATTTTTCCTTCTGATCCAGTCGGAAGGTATAGTGGAGTATTGCGGTGGTCTCTGGAAGATGCGCCAGAATAACCCCTTTGTTTAATAAGAAAAAAGTGTCCAAAGATCTATCAATAGATAATTGGACACTTTTTTATAGATCTCTCTGGGGCTCCTACTTTTTTAAAGAGAGCGCCTTCTAACAAAGTGCAAATGTGTTATACTACACAAGTAGGAAGTTTATGACGGTGGCAATTTCTCAAAAAAGGGGGACTGCCAATGTTTTTGCTTGTTTGCACTTTCCCTAGAAAGGAATAGTAGTGACTGTCTTTGAAGCATTGATGTTTGCGATCGCTTTCGCAACGTTAATTGTCAAAATCAGTAATAAAAACGACAAAAAATAAACCCGTCATAACTTTAGCAAGGATTGACGGGTTTATTTATCCACAATTAAAGCTACCGTCTTAAACGGTCTACCCGAGAGCGTATGTCTAGTACGCTCTCTTCGTGTTTATTATAGCAAGTTGAAACGGAAAAGTCGAATAGTAAATAAAAAAAGAAAGCGTATTCCTTCAAGGTACAAATGTGTTATACTACACAAGTAGGAAGTTTATGACGGTGGCAATTTCTCAAAAAAGAGGGACTCCCAATGTTTTTGCTTGTTTGCTCTTTCCCTAGAAAGGAATAGCAGTGACTGTCTTTGAAGCATTGATGCTTGCGATTGCTTTCGCAACATTAATTGTCAAAATCAGTAATAAAAACGACAAAAAATAAACCCGTCATAATCTTTAGCAAGGATTGACGGGTTTATTTCCGTATTAAAATCAAGCTACCGTCTTAAACGGTCTACCCGAGAGCGTATGTCTAGTACGCTCTCTTCGTGTTTATTATACCAAGGTATCACCTAAAAAGCTAGCCGCTAAATCCTCAATAGGATTTAGCGGCTTCTTTAATTTTCTCTTGTCAAAATCGTTTGTGTAATTTCATACAATTGTTCTTTCGCTTGGGCCTTTGTTTCAGGAAGTTTGCTGATTTCTTTCAGCGCTTTTTCTGTGTAATGAGTGGCTAATTGTTGGGCCTTTTCTACGCCACCTAGTTCATGGACAAGACGATAAATTTCCTGTGTTTCTTCATCGGTCAAGGCTTCTTTTTTCATTAAAAGTGGCAACAAGACTTCACGATTGGCTTCAAGTGCATAAATCAAGGGCAAAGAATACACGCCTTGACGTACGTCTTCTAAGACGGGTTTGCCGATAGCATCAGCAGTTTGTGTATAGTCCAAAATATCATCAATAATTTGAAAAGCCAGTCCGATATTTTCGCCGATTTCACCACAACGTTTGGCAAAACGTTGGGAGGTGCCACTTTCATAGGCACCGACAAAACAACTTAGCGCAAACAGTTCCGCAGTTTTCCCGGAAATGTTTTTTAAATATTGGTCAATTGTTACCTCGAAATTATAGCGATTGTCCATTTGACCAAGCTCACCAGTCAGGACTTTTTCCATACTGCGCGAATTTAATTGAATGCTTTTTAATGAAGAAGAATAATCAGATAAGAGCTTGAAACAGCAAACAAAAAGATAATCGCCTGTATACACGGCTGTGCTATTCCCAAAGCGCGAACGCAATGTTGGCAAGCCACGACGCGTATCGGCTTCGTCGACAATATCGTCGTGAACTAACGTGGCGGTATGCAGTAATTCAATGGAAGCCGCTAACGCTGTCGCCTTTTTAGGGTCCCGCTGTTCACCAAAATAAGAGAACAACAGTTGGTAGGCTGGACGTAGCAATTTGCCGCCAGAATGAATCATGTCATGGACAGCAGCTTGAATCTCTTGATTATCGATTTGAACCGCTTGTTCCATCAAGCGAAGAGTAGTTGTTAATTCTTTTGATAACGTAGGATAGGTATTCCACATAGGATGTATATTCATAAGATGACTCCTTTAATTGTGGCGGACAGGTTTTCAATTAGAAAAATTGACTCCACTTATGTTTCGTTGTTTGTTCATAATTTAGTTGGAATTTTCGTAACGTCTGGACATGTTGTAGTAAATAATTAGCGGCAATCCCAATGGCAATCCCCGAAAGTAACCCAAACAGAGATAGAAATGGTAAGTACAGCATCGGCGCCCACGAATGAGCAAAGAAAGAGGTCGTTAGCAACTGACCAACGTTGTGTAAGAAACCACCAACGGCACTAATCCCAATGATGCTGACCCGTTTTGGACCCAGCTGTTTGACAAGCAACATGCCGAAATAACTTAATAAGGCACCACTGGCACTATAGAAAAAGGTCGAAAGTGTGCCGCCCAGTAATGTCGTTAAAATCAAACGTAAACAGACCAGGAAAAAACTATCACGCTTACGCATGGTGAAAATCGCAATAATGGTAATTAAATTTGCTAGACCGAGCTTTGCCCCAGGAGCAAATGCGAAAGGGTAAGGAATCATATTTTCGATTAAACCAATAATGACCCCTTGGGCAACGAGCATAGCAATATAAATATTCTTGTGTAATTTGCTCATAGTTGTCGTGCTTAATAAATTAAGCTACCGTCTTCACTCCCATCAGAAGCTTCCACGGTGATAAACAAATTGTGGGGCAGACAGGCAATCGGGGTTTCACCAGGTTTGGAAATCCAGCCTCGCCGAACATCCACTAAGTCAGCACAGTTGGCTTCCTTCACGCGGATACGATCACCATCTACTTCAATCAGGTTGTAATCACCGTCTTTTGCTTCGTATTTATATGTATAATGCGGGCCGTCCTTTTTTAAGTCAAAGACTTTGATTACTTTGTTGTCTACTTTCAAGACTGCTTGATACGTAGCCGCTTCTTGACCACGGTTTTGCATGGCAAAAACAACAAGGGGCAGAAAAGAACCAAGAACTAAAACAGCAATAATAATAACGTCCCATGTTTTCAAGCGACTTTTCTTAATGAATTCTTTGATCGTCATTTTCTTCTCTCTCCTTTGGTGTTTTTTTCTTGTCTATCATAACATAATGAACGGAAAAGAAGTATTCTTTTCCAGTTGAGCCACCATATTATATAAAAGAAAATATGTGGGACAAAAGTCATGCTTGACTGCTGTCCCACATACTAAATCCTATGATAGTCAGCTGGAGACATGTGTCTCAGCTTTTGCTCGTAGTTGTCAATCGATTATCGATTGCTTACTTACCGCCGTATCTAGCTTTCGGGGTACCATACCACGCTTTACCAAGTTTGCGTTGAATCCATGGAATTACCCAGCGGTCTAAACCGACAGCACGGCCTGAACCGTTCATCAAAGCAAAAGCGACAAAGATAAACCAGATATTTACCCAATAGAACATGCCAGATAAACAGAAGGCAATTGTTAAACCAATTGTAGCAGCACTTGATAACCAAGTGAATAAACCAGCAATCAATGCTAAAGCAATACATACTTCAACGATTGTCATGAATTTTTGCATGAACAAAGCAACTTCTTGGTTTGGCATCATAAATTTCATTACGCTTTCGAACCATTTAGGCATGTGATCAAACACTTGCATTGGTGTTTCGCCGTAAGCGTAGCTTAAACCAAAGTGCGCTGCTTGTGTTGCCGCATCGGCACCACCGCTTGCCGCCGCATCCGCCGCACCACTTGCAGCAGTTGTTGCTGTTTCAGTTGCTTGAGAAGCACCTGTTGTTACTTGTTCTTGTAACCAAGGGAATGGGAAAACGACTTTATCTGTGAACCAAGAACCATCACCAAACCAAGTGCTTGGTTTCAAGTAATCGCCGTTGCCGACAATTTTCTTCATTGATTCGACTAACCAAACCATACCATAGAAGACACGTAGCGGAACACTCCACAAGACATTGCCGTAACGAGACGTATGTCCGCGAGCAACAGAACGATCATCTTTAATATGGAAGATTTCGTGCATAATGTATTGGAACATGTAGTAACCAGAACGAATATCAAAGAAGTATTTCAAGTTAACGATATGTTTCATAATGATGGCTAAGAAACCACTCAAATGAATTTTATCGAATAAGTTGGCAACGCCCCATTTCGCGCCGATGGAAACCATGAATCCTTGGTAGTTTCCTTTAAAGGCGTGTTTTTCGCCGCCTTTAATATCTGCAACGATGTTGGCAGCCGCAGTATGACCTGTTTGTTCAGCTGCTTGAACGATTTGAGGAGTTGGTGTATTTGGTGTTTCTTCGTAATAAACCAAGTCACCAATGATATAAATGTTTTTGTCTTCGTAACCTTTTGCTTGCATGTATTCATTCGCAACTAAACGACTACCACGTGCTGCTTCTAAACCAAAGTCAGCGGCATCAGAAGTTGCTTTCACACCAGCTGTCCAGATTAACGTATGCGTTGGTACTTCAGAACCATCTTTTAATTTAATGTGATCTGCTGCAACTTCAACGATTGGTGAGTTCAATAATAATTGAACATTTTTCTTTTCTAGATAACGTTCTGCTTTGGCAGCATCGTTACGAGATAACATGTTTAAGATGGTTGGCATTGCTTCAACAACCATTAATGTAATTTCGTCTGGATCAATTTTGGCATCTTTCGCTAAACGATCTTTCCAGTCGATTAATTCGCCGACCATTTCGATCCCAGTAAAACCAGAACCACAGACAACGAATGTTAACATTGCTTTGCGTACTTCAGCATCTGGTTCGATGGCTGCTTTAGCAACGGTTGCTTCAATGTGATGACGAATTTTCACTGCATCATCAAATGACCATAAGGTGAAACCATTTTCTTTCACGCCTGGTGTTCCAAAGTCGTTTGGTTCGCCACCCATACCCAGAATTAACTGGTCAAATGGATAAGAACCTGCTAAAGTTTTCACAACTTTATTTTCTTTGTCGATCCCAGTAACAGTATCTGTTACCAATTTTACGTTTTTCTTGCGTGAGAACAAACGTTGTAAGTCGTATTGAATTGCTTCTGGTTCAACACGTCCGCCTGCTACTTCATGCAATTCGGTCATCATAGTGTGGTAAGAATGGCGATCAATCAATGTGATTGTTACGTCCGTATCTTTTTTAAATTTCTTTGCTAGAAATTTAGTAGCTGAAACGCCAGCATACCCAGCACCTACAACGACAATATTTTGCTTTGTCATTGACAATCCGCTCCTTAATATTGTAAGTAGTAAAATAGTGATAATGATTAATAAGTACACAATCGACTAACATTATATAAGTATTTCACGAA
This sequence comes from Enterococcus sp. C102(2024), assembly GCF_040888205.1. Lineage (NCBI taxonomy): Bacteria > Bacillati > Bacillota > Bacilli > Lactobacillales > Enterococcaceae > Enterococcus > Enterococcus sp. C102(2024). The sequence continues at coordinate 31,491 of NZ_JBFOHH010000005.1, forward strand.
TTTGTCTAATATAAATTTTAATTGTCAACAAATTTACTCCAACGATGAGTTTTTGATGAAAAAAAGACCGAAATGTAAATATTTTTAGGGGATGGTCTTGACAACGTTTTTAAAACCATTATAATGTGTAATGTATCACAAACTTTTTATGTTTGTGAAAATCATGAAAGAAAAGGTGACTATCAATGAAAGTGAATAAATTTGTTAAAGGTTTTGCGGCAATTGCATTATCAAGTTTAGTCTTAGCAGCATGTGGTGCAGACAAGAAAGACAACACAACGAACTCTTCTAGCGCAGCATCTTCAGAAACGAAAAAATCAACTGAATCATCAGCACCAGCGAAAAAAGTTGCCGGTGGCGATTTAAAAGATGGTACGTATAAATTAGAAGAAAAAAATGAAAAAAATGGTTACCGTGCAGTCTTTGAAATGACTGTAAAAGACGGCAAAATCACTGAATCTAAATATGACAACATCAATGCTGACGGCAAATCTAAAACAGAAGACACTAAGTATGAAGAAAGCATGAAAGCAAAATCTGGTGTTGGACCAAAAGAATACATCAAACAATTAAACGATTCTTTTGTTAAAGCACAAAGCGCAAGCGGTGTGGAAGTAGTAACTGGTGCGACTCATTCATCTGAATCATTCCAAAACTACGCACAACAATTAATCCAAGCAGCACAAGCTGGTAACACAGACACAATCGAAATCGACAATGGGGCAACATTGAAAGATGGTACGTACTCATTGAAAGAAAAAAATGACTCAAACGGCTACCACACAACATTCTCAATGACTGTGAAAGATGGTAAAGTGACTGAATCTAACTACGATAACGTGAACGCTGACGGCAAATCTAAAAAAGATGACACTGAATACGAAAGCAAAATGAAAGACGTTGCTGGCGTTGGACCAAAAGAATATATCGAAACATTAAACAAAGAATTTGTTAAAGCAATGGGCGAAGAAGACGGCTCACCTGCAGGTGTTGAAGTGGTAACTGGTGCAACACACAGCACACATTCATTCATCAACTACGCACAACAATTAGTGAACGCTGCTGAAAAAGGCGACACAACTGAAATCGTTGTTGACAACATCGTAACAAAATAAGTAATAATAAATGAATCGTGAAGTAGTTCCTGAAACGCTTTTCAGCAATTACTTGACACCATTGAGGGGTTGGGAAAAAGTCGGTTAGCTGACTTTCCCGCCCCTTTTTCTTCGCTAGTTCTGTCCATCATTTCACAAATTTTTTTCACAGAAATTTGTGAATTTCCAAGAGAAAGACTTTTCATTTTTTCCAAAAAAGGCTACTATGCAAGAGAACTTATTTTTTAATTAAAGAAGGAAAGAAGAGGGAATCCTATGAAAAAGAAACTTCTGCTCATGGTGAGTGTTCTAGCAGTGCTGTTTGTGGCAGCTGCTTGTTCCTCAAAACCAGAAGCGAAAATTAATACAGAACCATACTCTGACCGTCAAACAATGCTTGGTACCTACGTTCAAATTCGCATCTACGATGATGGCAAAGAAGACGTCTTACCGAAAGCCTTTGCCCGTGTCAAAGAACTAGGCGATAAAATCACCGTCAACCAACCAGGTTCAGAAATTGATGAAATCAACCAAGAAGCAGGCGTAAAACCAGTCAAAGTCTCAGATGACCTGTATCCTTTGTTGAAAAAAGCCTATGAATACAGCAAAGACTCCCGCGGCGGCTTCGACATGGCAATTGGCCCAATCACCTCTATGTGGCACATTGGCTTCGATGATGCCCGCAAACCAAGCCAAGCCGAAATTGATCAAGCCTTGAAACTCGTTGATTACACGAAAGTCAAATTCAACGACAAAGAGCAAACCGTTTACCTTGAAGAAAAAGGCATGCAATTGGATTTAGGCGCAATTGCCAAAGGCTTCATCACCGACGAAGTCGTGAAAGTCCTCAAAGACAACGGCGTCACCACCGCTATCGTCGATTTAGGCGGGAATGTTTACGTCTTAGGACACAGCCCACGTGGCAAAGACATGGATTGGACAGTCGGGATTCAAGATCCGAATAAAGCCCGCAACACAGTCTTAGGTCAAGTCAAAGAAAGCAACAAAACCTTAGTCACATCAGGAATTTATGAACGCTACTTAAAAGTCGATGGCAAAACGTACCACCATCTCTTCGATCGTGAAACTGGCTATCCGTTTGATAACGACATCGCAGGTGTCACCATTATCACCGGCAAATCCATCGATGGTGATGGTCTCTCAACAGCCGTCTTCTCAATGGGCGTCAAAAAAGGACTAGAATATGTCGAAAGTCTGAAAGGAACCGATGCCATTTTCGTCACAAAAGACGACAAAGTCTACATCAGCAAAGATATCGAAGGCAACTTTGAAATCGGCAAAGACTCTGGCTATACGATGGGGAATCGGGCCGATTTGAAATAAGGAGCGACTAAAAATGTCTTTAAATGTGTTTTTAAAAGTAGTGGAAATTCAGACGAAGCTTGCCAGTCTCTTTCCCTTTATTATCGGGGTCTTGTTTTCAATGACCTATTTTGGGGAAGTTCAGTGGGGCAACACGCTGGTTTTCTTCATTGGTATGGTGGTCTTTGATATGGCCACCACCGCCATTAATAATTACATGGACTTCAAAAAAGCCAAATCGGACGTCTACAAGTATGAAGAAAACATTATCGGACAATCAGGCGTTTCACCACAACTGGTCCGCGACATGATTTTCGCCATGATTGCCTTCACTGCCGTTGTGGGTGCTTACTTAACGGTTCAAACAGGCTGGCTCTTCCTCGTATTAGGCGGGATTTGCTGCTTCATCGGTATTTTCTACACGTATGGACCGATTCCGTTATCCCGCATGCCCTTGGGAGAAATTTTCAGTGGCTTCACGATGGGCTTAGGCATCTTCGTCTTAACCGTTTACTTGAACGTCGTCACCAATCCGCCTTTTTACTTAACGGTCGATTTCGCTAGCGGCGCCTTTCGTTTAGACGGCAATCTCTGGGCGGTACTTGCGATTGTCGTGGCGTCCTTACCCTTGATCTGTTCGATTGCTAACATCATGCTCGCCAACAATTTACGGGACTTAGACACGGATATTGAGAACCACCGTTATACATTAGTCTATTATATTGGGCGCCCAGCAGGGATTGTGCTGTTTCAAGTGTTAGCGCTAGCTGGTTATCTGGTGATTTTATTCGGCTTCATTAGTGGTATTTATCAATGGCCTGTGTTAATCACGTTTGCCACTTTGCCTGTCATTTGGAAAAATATTCAAACGTTTAAACAAGAATTGCCGCAGCCGAAAAGTTTCCGTCATTCCATTAAGAACTTAATGGTTTTCAATGGCACCTATGCCTTAGGGCTATTCATTAGCGCCTTACTTGGTTAGTCTTGCGGAAAAATAGCGGGCTGGGCGAAAAAAATACTGTTTTTTTTCAGAGGCCTGCGTCAAAACAATCAAACAAAGCTCAAAATGTTAGTATTCGTTGCTAACATTTTGAGCTTTTCTTGTTAAAAATAGCGGAATCTTAAAATTTTGTCAGGGGATTTTGGTAAAAATTTGCCGAAATCGCCCTTTTTTTGAGCCGATTATTAAATAACAGCTGTTGTAACCCTTGTCAGAATAGGAACCTTCAAAATTTTCGCATGGGGTGCGAAAAAATCGTCAATTTCTGCTGGGGGTTTCTTTGTTATTATAGAGGAGTAACAAAAGGTTGTTTTGTCTTTCTTGTGTAAAAGGGCAAGAAAGGCTAGCGAGTTAAAAGGAGGTTTTTCAATGAAAAAAAAGCGTTATTTAATGATTGTGTGTCTACTATCTTCTCCTAGTTTTTTTATAAATGTTGAAGCGTCTGATGGTGGTTCTAGTTCGGTGGGGATTGAATTTTACCAAAATCCGAGAACACCCGCTCCTAAAGATCCCCCACCGAAAACAGATGCGCCAGTTGCTGATCCCAAGGAACCAGCTGGTCCCCCGCAAGGAGGTCAACGAAGTGGTGGTTCGACACAGACCACCACAACTGGCTCGCAGCTCCCTCGTACAGGGAGCAAGAGTCAGGCAAATTTGAGCATTCTCGGCTTCGCCTTAATTGGCTTGGCGGGAATCGTACATAGAAAGAGGGGACGACATGAAGCGAAATAAATGGCAACGTATTGCAGCTATTGGCTTATGTAGTTCTTTGCTAGTGAATGCCTTTTCTGGCGTGACGGCAGTTGCGGAAACCGTGACGATTGAAAGTAGTCCGACCGCCGAAAGTAGTGCCAAGGAAGAAACACCAGCAAGTAGCGTGAAGGAAGAAACAACGAAAGCCAGTACGGAAAATAGTCAAGTAACGACTGACACGAGTCAGGAAGAAGCAACGAAAGAAGCGGAGAAACAAGCAGAAACAGAAGTAAAAGAAGAGCAGAAAGAAGAACCGCAAGCAGAAGTGGAACAAGCAGAAACACCAGCAACTAGTAGTGAAAATGACCTACAAAAGAGCATTTCACCACGTTGGGTGCCGAATAATCAAGTGATTTATCCGAGAATGACCTTTGCTTTTACGGATGAAACAGGGAAAGCCTTTACTGATGAAAACTTAATGTTGTCAGGAAGATATCTTAAGGTGTTCCGTAATGTTAATAATCAATGGGGCGGAAGCCCAGACCCTGTTAGTTATCCAATTACTTCTTCTAATGTAGGTGGTGGTCAATACCAAGTGGCGGTCAGCCAAGCAGTTCCTTTACCATATAATTTCTTTACAGATTTACCAACTGGTTATAACTTGAAGGGATATGCAATTGATTTGCTAAAAATTGATAATACGCTAAAATACGTTGACAGTATTAATACTTCAGGTACTTCAAATCAGTTATGGTTGACCAAATACAGTGCTCAACAGACACCTGAGACAGTACAGTTTGGTAACGATGGTTCGATTGGAATTGGGGCAAGAAGTTCTATATTTTCTAAAAGTAGTGCAAACATTTTTTTTCTGAGTTCAACACTTCATACGGATAATAGTGGTTTGGTGAATTTGTTGCAAGTAAGTAGTGGAGACACACCGAGTAGGCCAATACTATTTGGGTTTGACGGTACTACGATGTATCGCCAAACAGTGAATTACAAAGTCACACGTAAACAAGTCACCGAAAAGTTCGTAAATACTAGTGGCGTAGCTATTACACCGCCAACAGGGTTTACTCAAAATAAGAAAACACCAATGACCAGCAATGCTTTCACCTTCAAACAAGCAGGCACCTTACCAGACACCTATACAACAGGTGGTAAGACCTACAAGTTCAAAGGCTGGTACAAAGGCAAAACCAAACCAAGTACCTTGACCGCCACGAAAGCGCCAAGTTATGCGGTGACGTATGATGGGAATGATGACTTGAATGTGGTGTATGAGGAATTGATTCCACAAGATACGTGGGTTTATCCAGGTTTCTATGCAGAATTTGTCGATGAAAATGGTCAAGCATTCAATGAGCCATTAACATTTTCTGGTAACTATACTCAATTTTTAAGAAAAGCGGATAACACGATAAATCAAACGGGAACACGTACACCAATTGTTGGGACAAAAGATACTTCAAAAAACAACAAGTATAAAATAGGAACACAATCACGAGTCGCTATGCCTGCAAATTTTGATACACAAGTCAGTGATATTTATAATCTTCGTGGCTATACAATTGATGATATCACCATCACGAATACGTTGAATTATGTCGATAAGATTGAAGCAACAACTACAGAAATTCCTGTAGCAAGGTATCCTATTGGTTATGTGGGAGTCAATCCTGTTTTCAATAATGGGGACCCTACTTTTTTAAATGCCGTAGATAAAGGCTTTAAAAAAGGAACAGATAATAAATTTGCTATGAAAACAACCTTTGGTGCAGGTAGTTCCAATACAACCTATCCTCGATTATTAAGAGTGGCGGTCTCTGATAATCCTCCAGAAAAGCAAATGGTATTAATTGGCTTTGATGGGACTTCTACGTATAAACAAACAATGAACTACAAAGTCACACGGAAACAAGTCACCGAAAAGTTCGTAAATACTAGTGGCGTAGCCATTACACCACCAACAGGGTTTACTCAAAATAAGAAAACACCAATGACCAGCAATGCTTTCACCTTCAAACAAGCAGGCACCTTACCCGACACCTACACAACAGGCGGTAAGACCTACAAGTTCAAAGGCTGGTACAAAGGGAAAACCAAAACCGAGCCCTTGAAAACGACGAAAGCGCCAAGTTATGGGGTAACCTATGATGATAATGACGATTTGAATGTGGTGTATGAGGAAACAAAAGAAAAGACCACCACGATTCCAGCAGTTACGTATAAATTTGGTTTTGTCGATGAAAAAGGTGCTTTAGTCGCACCAACGAATTTTAACATGACAACTAATTTAACAACTGTCATGAATGGTACGCCGAAACAAGTCGGCACAGCTAGTGGTGTGAACAATGGTAACTTGAAACAGTTAACGATTCCGAGCCAACAACTAACGTATACACCAACGGTTAGTTCTGCTTATTCTGGTGGTACAAATTTCCGTGTAACTGTTCCTAAACGGTATAAGTTGCCAACAGTTAAGCCTGGGACATATTATACAGGCTCTAGTACCGCTTATCCAATTGCTACAACAAGAATGAGATACGTAGGTGGTGTCTTACCTGATGATCGTTTAGCAACAGATGGTAGTGAGTATACTTTAGCTACAACGACAACCGCTCATTCTTATCGACTACGACAACTCTTCTGGGAGACAGATACAACTAAAACCGTATTTGACTTAATTTTATCAACAGCAAATGCAGGAAATGCACCTGCTTACTACACTACAGACGACACCATGTATTATTTCTTAGAAAATCGCCGTGTCACCGAGAACTTCGTAGACACAAGCGGTGCTAAAATCACACCGCCAACAGGTTTCACCCAAGGCAAAAAAACGGCAATCACAAGCGATGCCTACACCTTCAAACAAGCAGGTACCTTACCAGACACCTATACAACAGGTGGTAAGACCTACAAGTTCAAAGGTTGGTACAAAGGCAAGTCCATACCCAACACATTGACAACTACCAAAGCGCCAAGTTATCAAGTGACCTACGATGACAATGATGACTTGAATGTGGTGTATGAGGAAGAAACAGTTACGACATTGTATCCATCAGTCGATATGAACTTTGTGAATGAAAAAGGCGGGGCTTTCACACCGGCGTTAACTTTTAGTGGTAAGTATTATGTACAAAGTACGAGTGACAATGTAATTAATAATTTATATGACGTGACCTCAAAAAATAATGGCAATGGGCAATATACGGTAAGTATCAATAATGGCAGTATTCCTTTGTCCCAAGAGTTGTTAAAAAAATACAATAATGGTCTGCCGATTAGCTCTACCAATAGATTACGATTCCATGTTGATAAATTGACAATCGACCAACAATTAAAATATATAGATGGTATTCAAATAGATACCGCTCAAAGTAGCCCGTTGAACTATTATGGTCATAAGTACACTAGCGGCAGTTCCACGATTTTTGATCCTAATGTCGCACCAACAGAGTATAATATGACTACAGAACAGATTAACTCGCTCAATTTTAGCTCAGACGGAACCTATTTTTATAATGCAAATAATCGATTTTTCAACATAAACTTAGGCTATAGTTCTTCAGGAAGTAGCTTACTTTTAATGATGGCACTGTTTAATGAAAGTCCTGCGAATCAAACGAAACTTGTCTACAAAGTCACACGGAAACAAGTTACCGAAAACTTTGTCGATGCCAACGGTGCCAAGATTACTGCACCAACAGGTTTCACCCAAGGCAACCAAGTACCAATGAACAGTAACACCTTCAAGTACACAGCCGCAAAAGCTTTACCAGCGACGTATACTGCAGGTGGCAAGACCTATACGTTCCAAGGGTGGTATAAAGGGAAAACCAAGCCAAGTACCTTGAACAAAACCACAACACCAACGTTTAATGCGACTTTTGATGGCAATGACGATATGACCGCCATGTATAAGGAAGAAATACCAACGGCTAGTGTCACATTAACTCGACCAAAAGAAGTGATCGATACGAATACCAATGTAATCTGGACAACAACGATCACGAATACCAGCAAAGCACCCTTACAGAATCTCACCTTGAAAAAAGGGCCCAATTGGTCAGCTGGTCTGACGATCCCGACCTTCATGGAAGTGACACCAGAAGGAGAAACGACAAAATCAATCCCAGTAAATAGTACACTTTGGACAAATGGGGTTTCTTTACCAAATGCCGTTCCTATCGGCAAAAAAGTTTCAATTGCTTTCACAACTCGCGCAACAGGGAAACCAAACACTGTTTTGAAAGCAGAAGTTGTAGTATTTGGTGGTATTAAAGATAGTGCAGTGGACAACTTCGTGAGAATACGTCCAAATGATCAAGAAGTAGTCACACCAACGACCGAAGGCTTCATCAGTGTACCAACCTTTGATTTCGGTCAAGTGGGCGTTGCAGGAAGTAAGCAACAACACAGCTTGAAAAAAGCTGCGGATTACTACGGTAACGGCACACGCAATCCGTATGTCCGAATTAAGAAAACTCAACCAAATTGGAGCTTAACAGCGCAACTGTCGCAACCAAAATCAGCGACAGACAGCTTGCCTACAGCGACCCGCTTATTATTAGGGGCGGCACCTGTCTCTAGCTTCACCAATTACAATCAACCAACCGAGTTGAAAAATGCGGTCGGTACTACGAGTGCCATTAGCTTAACAGCCAACAACACGGCGACGAGTATTATTGCCAACAAGCAATTCACAGGTAGTAATGTTTACCAGTTGGACTTCACCTTCAATAATGTCAAACTTGAAGTGCCAGCCAATCAAGGTGTTAAAGGGCAACAATACAAGGCCGCAGTTACATGGAACCTAGTTACAGGTCCTTAAAATAGTTAAGTTATCATGAGAAAAGCTCAAAATGTTAGTGGTTATCACTAACATTTTGAGCTTTTTGGTTTAAATATTAAGGAAAAAACAGTTGGAGTTCATCAAAAGAGCGTTTAAATCCTTGATTTTCGCTAAAATAACACTTGTTTTCAAAGGGAACAGAGGCGCTCAGCCTTGAAAGGATAGGAATCACTAAAAAACGGCACTCAATATGTCAAAATTTGAAATTTCAAGCGGTGTGTTCTTTGGTAAAATAAATAAAAAAATGCTAGTTATCAGTATCGATAATAACAGGATACTGATTAAGAAAGGACTTTATAGAGACTATAGATTGAATTTTTACATAGAAAGAAGGAGCAAGATGAAGCGAGTAAATTGGAAAAGATGGCTAGTTGTTGGGTTAAGTTGTTCTTTGTTCATGGATTCAGTGGTTGGTGTGACTGTGTTAGCGGAAACGATTACTGGGGAGACGGAGCAAGGAGTAGCAACATCTCAGTCTAGTGACGAAGCGAGCCAGACGACACAGCCAACCGAAGAGTCACAGGCAACGGTCGCTAGTGAAGCGAAAACAGAGCCGCCACAGGAAACGGCAAGAATTGCTTCTCGAGCGATTGGTTATTCTTCTGTGGAAGGGCGCGAGATTCCCTTTTTCTTTGTGGAGGAAGACGGGACGTTGTTTGATCCCGACCGAATTACGATGGCGGTCAATCTTTCTTCGTTTTCGTTTTATGAAGAGAAATTACAACGAACCCCCCTTGAGCCTACCACTGTGAATGGCGGAAAGTTACTGTCTATTCCAACGTCACCAGCTTTTAAATATGATACCAACAATCGGGATCCAAGTAATATTTATGGCGTTTCTGAAGTATCGTTTACTATTCCTAAGGAGTATCAGAGCCTGGACATTCGACCAAGTACGTTTTATACAGGAGACACTACGCAATATCCAGTGCCAACGGTTTTTGCGAACGTTGGGGGCAAAGTGACGAACTATGTGGGCGCCAATGCGGAGACGGAATTAGAGTTAACCAATGAAAAAATGCCCAATAAGCTGACGTTTGGTCCTAAAAAGACGTTTAAATATACGGTAGCTACGGCACCAGGAGGCGTTACGTATGCACTGACCTATTTTTATGGAGATGTCGGCGGTCCAACTAGTTCGCACCAAAGACGAGGAACATCGGGTCCTGTGTATTATTATTTAACAAAGCGGCGTGTCACGGAAAAATTTGAGAATCCCGCAGGCGGGGCGATTCCTGCGCCAGAAGGTTTTACGCAGGATAAGAAAACCATTGTGACGGGGGAGGATTTTACTTTTACCCAAGAAGGCACTTTGCCTGAACGTTACACAGGCAGTGATGGGAAGACGTATTTATTTAAAGGTTGGTACAAAGGGAATGCAAAACCTAGCACGTTGGAAACCACCAAAACGCCTAGTTATGCGGTGACCTATGATGACAATGACGATTTGCATGTGGTCTATGAAGAAGCAGTGATGAAAACCTATACGTTGCCAGCGAGAGAAGCTTTATTCGGCTATGTTGATGAGCAAGGAAACTTGATTAATCCCGCCAAGTTTAAGCTAAGTGCGACCATGGGTGAAAGTGACGGAGCCACAGGGGAAATGACGACTTTTCCCACAATTGATGGAATCGATATGCCAGCAAGTCAATTAAAGAAATTAGCCATCCCGCAAAAAGTCTACACACGCCCAGACGATGGGACAATCTTAACTTATGGCCCGCAAGAAGTGAGTGTTGAAATTCCTAAGTATTACCAGACGATTTCGATTAAACCAACTACTGCGTATACAGGGGATAAAACCAAGTATCCAGTACCAAATGAAGTGCGCCGTGGCATCGAAAACCCCGACAACATTGTTAGTAGTTTAGTGGGAACCACTGCGTATAACTTGACCAAAAAAAGTGCTACGCGCTATACTGCCCGCCGTTCTTACTGGACGTGGGACCCCACGAAGACACTTTACTCAATGAGTATCTATTCAGGAACTGCTGGGGGCAACTATAATTTATCGACCCCCGATGGCACCATTTATTATTACTTAGAAAATCGGCGGGTCACTGAACATTTTGTAGATGATGGTGGTGCAAAAATCACGCCACCAACTGGCTTTACACAAGGAAATCAGCTAGTGATGGACAGTGAAAACTATGTCTACACTGCCGCAAAAACTTTACCGAAAATCTACCAAGCTGGTGAAAAAACCTATATCTTCCAAGGGTGGTTTAAAGGCAAAAGCAAGCCAGCAACATTAAAGACGACAACGACCCCAAGTTTTACACCAACTTTTAATGATGAGGACGACATGACCGCTGTGTACCAAGAAGCGATTCCCACCGCGGAACTAACGTTAACAGGTGCCGTTGACATAATCGAAAATGGCGCCACAATGGACTACTGGGAAGCACTACTGAAGAACACAGGCGAAGCGCCGTTAACCACCATTAAAATCAAGCCAACGGCAACTTGGGCGGCTGGCATCGGCGCACCCAACACGATATTTGTACAAGGAACGGGTCAAAACACCAAAGCCTTTCCTGTCACCAAAGAACAATGGACGACCGGTGCAGGAGTGTCCATCACGTTGGATCAGCCTTTACCAGCTGGCGGTCAATTAAAAATGAACATATTAGGAGCCACCGTGACCGGTCAACCTGGTCAAGTTTTAACCGCTGATGTTGAGGTAACGGGCAACTTTGGCAGCTTAACCGCCAAAGATACGGTCCGTATTAAAGATTTAGATCAAGAAATTACGAGCCCTGACGGCGACGGCTTTATTAGTACCCCGACATTTGATTTTGGTAAACTAGCAATTTCAGGAAGTAAGCAACAATATGGTTTGAAGAAGGCCGCAGATTACTACGGCAATGGCACTCGCAACCCTTATTTACGCCTGAATACTAGCCAAGCCAATTGGAGTTTAACGGCCCAGCTGTCACAACCGAAATCAGCCACAGACAGCTTGCCAACAACGACCCGCTTGTTGCTAGGAACGGCCGCTGCTGCAAGCTTTACCGATTACAACCAACCAACAGAAACCAGGACACCACTTGGCAAGACCAGCACCGTGACTTTAACCGCCGACAATACCGCAACAGCGGTGGTCGCAAACCAACAGTTCACAGGCAGTGACGTTTACCAACTAGACTTCACGTTAGCTAACATCAAACTAGAAGTGCCAGCCAACCAAGGTATGGCTGGCCAACAATACCAAGCCGCCGTCACGTGGAATTTAGTGACTGGCCCCTAAAATAAAAATGCCCGAGCCTCTTATTTTTCTAAGGCTCGGGCATTTTTATTGATGGTCTTTTGATGGTCGTTGTGCTATAATAGCGTTGAAAAGAGAGATATGCTGTAACATACCTCTCTAGTGTAGAGCCGTTTAAGACGGTGACTTTTTGGATTATTTAAAAATAACCGTACTTGGTCAAAGTTGACGGTTATTTTTAAGCAATTTCACAATCAGCGCAATCAAAGCAATGGTAAACATACCAAACCCTAGAATCGTCTGAATTGTTTCATATGCTGACAAAAGGCCTCTCCTTTCTGTGAATTTCGGAAATACGTGCATACGCATCACCACCGAAAGGGGAAAGTCTCTGCTCCTACGCTTCTCACTTTGTTGCGATTCTCGTCGCAAAGCGCATGTTCCTGTGCGCTTGCCTCCACCATAACTTCTCTACATATAGATTATACCATGTAGAACTAAAAAATAATTAGTTTGTAATATGTTTTTTTAGTAAATTGTGCTATAATAGCAGTGAAAAGAGAGATATGCTGTAACATACCTCTCTAGTGTAGAGCCGTTACTAACGGTGACAAAATTTTAAAGATTTTGAAATGACCGTCTAACTAGGCAAAGTTAAACAGCGGTCATTTCTTTTTGTCTTCTTTAAGCAATTTCACAATCAGTGCAATCAAAGCAATGGTAAACATACCAAAACCTAGGATCGTCTGAATTGTCTCATATGCTGACAAAAGGCCTACTCCTTTCATAGATTTCAGTACTTACATTCATAAGCACCACCACCTTTCGGAAGTCGCCACCGTGTTAACTTATCTACACTTAGATTATACCATGTAAAACAAAAAAATAATTAGTTCCCAATATATTTTTTCAGGTAATTGTGCTATAACGGTAATGAAAAGAGAGCTATGCGCTAACATACCTCTCTGATGTAGAGCCGTTACTAACGGTGACAAAAATTAATATTTTTGAAATGACCGTCTAACTAGGCAAAGTTAAGCAGCGCCCCTTTCATTAAGGGGCGCTGCTTTTTAGTCGTTATTGCGATTGTTCAGTGTCTTTCGTAGAGAGGTTCATTTGTTCTTTGATGGCATTTTCGACACGTTGGCGTTCACTCTCTTCAACAAGTTGATAAGAAATACCTTCAATCCCTGTCACGCCATCGCCAGTGTAATCGTAGCCTTTTAATTGATCGGTTTCAATCGTTTTTAGTGCGGGGGTGTATTTTTTTAGCATCGCCATCATTTGGTCAAAGGACAAGTCGGTTTCACCATGTTCGCCGATTACGTCCAGAATTTCTTGATATTTTAGCAAGCTGTTAAAAGAAAGTAGCTTGTTGGTTAATTCGATTAAAACTTCTCGTTGGCGGCGTTGACGACCATAGTCGCCTTCGGGGTCTTCGTAACGCATGCGCGCGTATTGTAAAGCTTCCCAGCCCCCTAAATGCTGTTTGCCTTTCGGATAATGAATCCCTTCAGCGTCAAAAGCAAAGGCATTGTCAACAGTGACGCCGCCCACCGCATCGCCAAGGTCCTTCATAGCATCCATATCAATTGAAAAGTAATGATTGATTGGGATGTGCAAGACATTTTCAACCGTTTTAATTTGCATATCGGCACCACCGAAAACGTGGGCCGCATTGATTTTATTGTATTCGCCATTGGTGCCAGCCATTTCCACATAGTAGTCGCGCGGGATGCTGGTGATGGTAGTTTTTTGTAATTGATTATTCACTGTAACCACCATTAAGGCGTTGGAGCGGTAATCGGTTTTGCGTTTTGAGTCATTCGCAATTCCCATAATTAAGAAACTAACCGGCTCCCCTTTGGCTAAATCGGGACTCTTCGTGGAAGATTTTCTTGGTTTATACATGGTGTTCGCCGTTTTTTGCAAATTGCGATACATGCTGACGCCGTAAGCCGAAACAGAAAGTGTGCCTAAAAATAAAAGGGTTAAACTGAAGACCACGAATAAACTTTTTCTTTTACGAGAATGGCGGTGCCGGCGTTGTGTCGGTACTTCTGCTTCCTCTGGTTCTGATGCCGGCAAATAACGTTGAACAATTTGAAATGAAAAGTTGATCCAGCTATAACTTAGGAGCATCCCAGCGATGACATCACTAGGATAATGAACGCGTAAGATTAAGCGACCTAACACAATCAAAACTAAATAAGTGAGTAAGAAAATTTTGATGCCTTTGGTTTTTTCGACATGAAGATAGGCCAAAATGATCAAAATCGTACAGACTAGCGCCATTGCTAATAATGAATGTCCGCTGGGAAAGCTAGCAGAGCTTCGATCAGCTAAAGCGCCTAGGTTTGGTCGAGCCCGACCCACCACATGTTTAAAAACGCTCCCTAAGAAGCCGACAGCTAATAGGTTACTGACAGCCCAAAAGGCTAGAATTTTTTCTTTTTTGCGTAAAAGGTAAACCATCAATAATAAGAAGAATAGCAGCATTGGTCCAATTGTGGCTGTTTTTGCTAACAGATTGACCGCTGTTAAAAGTGGGGCATTTAATTGCCATTTGATGTGATAGATAGCTTCGTCCATTTGTTGAAACCAATTTGGACTAGCCGCCACTAACAAAGTGAGGAAAGTAAAACCAAGCGTTGTTAGGGCATAAAGTGGAAATTTTTTATTCGATGTTTGCATGAGAATCCCTTTCTTTTTCCCTTGAAAGAGTAGACTAAGCCAGCATCGATCGTAAATAAGCGCTTGCGACTAAACAGGACACAGCAAGCCAATCGGTTCTCATCGTCTGAGCTTTAGCACTATCCAACGTAAAGATTTCTCTTAGCTATTTTTAGAAGAGCCTTAATTCGACCATTCCTGTTTTACACATTGGTGTCTTTCGACATTTCTGCGCAATAGCCTATGTTTGGATAGGAGCCTCACCTAACAAGGTTATTTTATCTAACGCTAGAAGTATAGAATTTATGCAGCGGTTCTCACAATGAAGTTTAAGAAAATTTATTGTTTTTTAAATAAATTTAAAGGTGTGGGGAAGTGAAGCAGTTAAAAAAAACAGTACTTGAGCATTCTAAAAAAAGAGTGGGCAAGGCTGTTCTCGGTTAATCGCTATAAATAGTAGGTGTTCAATAATGATAAATTAAAAAACAAACATTTTTTATAAGAGTGCTATAAGTTTTTCTCAGTAAAAAAGGCGGACAGTTGCTATTGAATTGCTAGTTCATTTAAAATAAATATGTCGACAATAATTGTGCACAAAGTTGATGGTCGCTATCGAAAAAGTAAAAATGATGTTGTGGAGATTTTACGTTTCAGTTGATTAAGATTACATGTTTTTTGAAGGGTTTTGCTTATAAGGGAGCGATATACATGAAAAAAATGATGTTATTCATAATTGCAGTAGGCGCAACGATGATCAGTGTTTTTGCTTTAGGAGATGCACAGCAGAGTTATGCACACGGCTATGTTGATAGCCCAGTCAGTCGAGTCAAAAATGCGGAAGCAAACGGATTTGGATGGGGGCCTGGTCAAGACAGCTCACAGCCAGAAATTATCACGACACCCCAAGGAATTGAAGCGCCAACTAAATTATTAGACACGGGTCAATTAAATGGAAGGTTGCCTTCAGCTGGATTAGCAAGCTATTCCAAACTAGATGAACAAACAGCCACTCGTTGGGTAAAAAGTAATATAACAACAGGAGAGAATAATTTTAAATGGGTGATGACGGCAAAACATAAGACCAATCGTTTTAGATACTATATGACGAAACCTGGATGGAATCCTAATGCACCATTAACGATGGACGAAATGGAACTGATTGGCATAGTAGGGCAACCAATCGGTCAAGATTTACCTCCTGGTCAAGGATTTATGGTCAATGATACAGAAACACACAGAATAAATATTCCCGCTGATAGGAAAGGATACCATGTTATTTATGCCGTTTGGGATATCAATGACACGATTAATTCATTTTATCAAGCGATAGATGTTAATGTTCAATAATCAGGTATCAAGATAATGCGGCTGAGACAAAAGTGTTTAGCGCCAAGAACCAAGTAGGTCCTGTTCATCATCAAATCACTACGTTCTTCGTGATTCTCAACATTTGGAAGGATTAAGATACGCCGAACACTTGTGTGAGAAAGTCAATTTTGGCTTATTTTCGAAGGGGCTGCTTTTGTTCAGCTGATTATTTTCAGAAGTAGAAAGTGGGACATCAGTCAAAACGACTGATGTCCCGCTTTCTTTTTTCTAAATTTCCCTACTTATCCTCGACGCCATTCACCAATCTGGTCCAAACTAATTTCCCCAGAAGACAACGTTTTGGCCGTGCCATCAGGCAACTGGACAATCAATTCTCCATTTCCATTAATGGTTGTCGCAACGCCGCGGAAGTCTTGCCCGTTTTGGGTAAAAGCGACGTCTTTGCCAATCACAAAGGAGCGTTGACGGTATTCTTCTAAAAAGTCTTTCGTTGAACGTTCGTCTAAAATTTGATAAAAATGATTCCAAATGTTGGCGACTAATTCATTTCGCGTCGCTGTCGGTTCACCATCTGGGAAAAGAGAAGTCACTTTCTGCCGAATGTCCTCAGGAAATTCGGTTTCTGTAATTGAAAAATTAATCCCCATGCCGATGATAACATTAGAAATCTGCCCTGTTTCCACATTGCTCATGGCTTCCGACAAAATCCCGCAAACTTTTTTGCCATTTAAATAAAGATCATTGACCCATTTAATTTCTGTGTGAACGCTTGCCAGAGCATCCATTGCTCGAGCGACCGCTACGGCCATAATCACAGTATATTGGGCGATTTCTTCAAAATTTTGGTTCGGTTGAAGCACCATGCTCATGTAAATCCCTTTACCTGGCGTAGCGAAAAACGGCCGGCCGAACCTGCCCCGCGGCATTTCTTGCATGTCAGCAACAATCAATGTATTGTCGGGCGTCTGGTCTAAAATCGCCCGCTTAGCATCGGTCATGGTAGATTCAGATGTTTCTAGGACGGTAATTGTTAAAGGCGGCGTTTGTGGCCATAATGCCAACTGAATGCCTTCTGCAGAAAGGACATCTGATTTTTCAAGGCGATACCCCTTATTTTGCACGCTAGTAATTTGATAGCCATCTTTTTTCAATTCATTAATCGCTTTCCAAATAGCTGTGCGAGATAAGGACAGACGTTGTGCCATCTCTTCGCCCGAAAGGAATGCGGGCGTTTGTTTCATCAATAAAGTTAGGACTTGGCTTTTTGTCGACATATTTTTTCCTCCGATTCGTTATGCTTATTGTAGCGGAAAGGAAAAGGCTTGGTCAACTAGTGAAAAAATCCATCTTAGGATGGAGGAAAATGAAGCAGGCGTTTGCTATACTTGTTTTATTGAGAAGGAGTGAGGGGAATGGAAAAGCAACAATATGTTTGTGAGAAATGTGGCAACATGCACTATGTGTCGGACCAATTTCAAGCAACAGGTGGGAACTTTGCGAAAATTTTTGATGTTCAAAATAAAAAATTTATTACAATTAGCTGTATCCAATGCGGCTACACCGAACTTTACCGCAGCCAAACAAGCGGCGGCATGAATGTCCTAGACTTTTTATTAGGTGGCGGTTAGTCAAAAACGAATGCATCTTTGCATTCGTTTTTTTGTGTGAAGAGGAAGATAGGGGAAAAGGAGGTCGGGCCAGAAGCGTTTAACTCCGAGAAATAAGAAGGAATTTCCGAAAATTGTTCTTTAATTTTTGGAGAATTTCGGCTTATTTCCGAAGGAGTTGCTTCTGTTCCCGCCGTTTATCAGTTTTTGAGCGTGGAGCAAAAATCCAAAGTGATCTTTGTCCCACACGCATTATATAGTAAACTCAGTCACATTAAGTGTGATTTAAAATTCTTTCCATCATTGCAAAGGCATAGTATAATGAAGCGAAGGGAGTGATTTCATGCTAACAACTAAATCAAGAAGACAAGGAAGCTCGGTCGTTTTAACATTACCCACTGATAATGGTAAAAAACCAAAAGTCGACCAAGAATATATTGTGATGTATTCTGACGACGGTACAATTACATTAGTCCCTAAAATTCAGGATCCATTTAGTGAAGGTCCAGAAGGTGAGTATTATGAAAAAGATGAGTGGCATGATCTTGCACCTGAGGGGAGAGAACTTTTTTAATGAACGTTGAAAAGAAGTACATTCCCAAAAAAGGAGATATTGTATGGATTGATTTTGATCCTGCTGCAGGCAAAGAGATTCAGAAGAGACGGCCTGGTTTAGTCGTGTCAAGATATGAATTTAATCGGAAAACCATGTTTGCTGTGATTTGCCCGATTACTTCCACCATTAAAAATATTCCCACTCGATATACGTTGCCCGATGACATAGAAACCCATGGACAAGTAGTGATCTCACAACTGAAATCTTTGGACTTCACTGAAAGAAAATTAAGTCAAATTGAGCATTTGCCATTAAAAGATATGGCGAAAATTGACCAAATAATTGAATATATTTTCTAGTTGTTGAAAAAATGCGTAATTATTTATTACGCATTTTTTCATTAAAACCCTTTACAAAAAAACTCCTTTTTATGAAAAAGAAAACCTTAAAGAAACCCTTGACTTTTCTAGACAAAGGTAGTAGAATCTATAGAGCAAAAACTATCTGAAAGTGACGAAGCAGGAGCGAAATATTGTCCGTTCCGGTTTTTTATAGGAAAACAAAAGTAGAAACGCCAGAAAATTTTTCGGAAGCATGTTCTATTTTTGGTTTTTTTTTGCTTAAAAACTGCAAAAAATGCTTTTTGTTACATATATTTAATATATGTAACGTAAATGTAATTTTTCGGATCGGTGTTTTGATAGACTTATAACTAGAGGGGTGAAGAGCTTGGCTGGACACGTAGTAAAATACGGAAAGCATCGCGAACGTAGAAGTTTCGCACGTATCAGTGAAGTATTGGAATTACCAAATTTAATTGAAATCCAAACAGACTCTTATCAATGGTTTTTAGATGAGGGACTTCGTGAAATGTTTGAAGACATTTTACCAATTGATGATTTCCAAGGAAACTTATCCTTAGAATTTGTTGACTATGAATTAAAAGAACCAAAGTACACAGTAGAAGAAGCCCGCGCACATGATGCCAACTATTCTGCGCCATTACATGTAACATTACGTTTAACTAACCGTGAAACAGGTGAAATTAAATCCCAAGAAGTCTTCTTCGGCGATTTCCCATTAATGACAGAAATGGGTACCTTCATCATCAACGGGGCAGAACGTGTTATCGTTTCCCAATTAGTTCGTTCTCCAGGTGTTTACTTCCATGGAAAAGTGGACAAAAACGGCAAAGAAGGTTTTGGCTCAACAGTCATTCCTAACCGTGGTGCATGGTTAGAAATGGAAACAGATGCGAAAGACATTTCTTATGTTCGGATTGACCGCACACGTAAAATTCCCTTAACTGTGTTAGTTCGTGCTTTAGGTTTCGGTTCAGATGATACCATCTTCGAAATTTTCGGCGACAGCGAAAGCTTACGCAACACAATTGAAAAAGATTTACACAAAAATGCAAGTGATTCTCGTACAGAAGAAGGCTTGAAAGACATTTATGAACGTCTTCGCCCAGGCGAACCAAAAACAGCAGATAGCTCACGTAGCTTGTTAACTGCACGTTTCTTTGATCCAAAACGTTATGATTTGGCAAACGTTGGTCGCTACAAAGTTAACAAAAAATTAGACTTAAAAACACGTCTCTTAAACTTAACCTTAGCGGAAACGCTAGTTGATCCAGAAACTGGTGAAATCATTGTCGAAAAAGGCACGGTTTTAACACACCAAATCATGGAAACATTAGGCGAATACATTGACAACGGCTTAAACAGCGTAACTTACTATCCAAGTGAAGATGCGGTAGTAACTGAACCAATGACGATCCAAGTGATTCAAGTTCTTTCACCAAAAGATCCTGAACGTATCGTAAATGTGATTGGTAACGGCTATCCAGACGACAGCGTAAAAACAGTTCGTCCAGCAGATATCGTTGCTTCAATGAGCTACTTCTTCAACTTAATGGAAGATATCGGTAATGTCGATGACATCGACCACTTAGGTAATCGTCGTATCCGTTCAGTAGGCGAATTATTACAAAACCAATTCCGTATTGGTTTAGCCCGTATGGAACGTGTGGTTCGTGAAAGAATGTCTATTCAAGACACAGAAACATTGACACCACAACAATTAATTAACATCCGTCCAGTGGTAGCAAGTATCAAAGAATTCTTTGGTTCTTCACAGTTATCACAGTTCATGGACCAAACAAACCCATTAGGTGAGTTAACCCATAAACGTCGTCTATCAGCCTTAGGGCCTGGTGGTTTGACTCGTGACCGTGCCGGTTATGAAGTTCGTGACGTTCACTACTCTCACTATGGTCGTATGTGTCCAATTGAAACGCCTGAGGGACCAAATATCGGGTTGATCAATAGTTTATCTAGTTATGCGAAAGTGAATAAATTTGGTTTCATCGAAACGCCTTATCGCCGTGTTGATCGTGCGACAGGCCGTGTTACTGATCAAGTAGATTACTTAACAGCAGACATCGAAGACCATTATATCGTAGCGCAAGCGAACTCACTTTTAAATGAAGATGGCACATTTGCCAATGATGTTGTTATGGCGCGTCTACAAAGTGAAAACTTAGAAGTTGCCGTAGACAAAGTTGACTACATGGACGTTTCACCAAAACAAGTAGTCGCAGTCGCAACAGCATGTATTCCTTTCTTAGAAAACGATGACTCCAACCGTGCCTTGATGGGTGCCAACATGCAGCGTCAAGCGGTGCCGTTAATTCAACCACGCTCTCCGTGGGTAGGTACAGGTATGGAATATAAATCAGCCCATGACTCAGGTGCTGCTTTACTATGTAAACATGACGGTGTCGTAGAATTCGTCGATGCAAAAGAAATTCGCGTTCGTCGCGACAATGGCGCATTAGACAAATATATGGTTACAAAATTCCGTCGTTCTAACTCAGGAACAAGCTACAACCAACGCCCAATTGTTCACTTAGGTGAAAAAGTTGAAAAAGGCGATACTTTAGCGGATGGACCTTCTATGGAAGAAGGCGAAATGGCTTTAGGGCAAAACGTCTTAGTTGCCTTCATGACATGGGAAGGTTACAACTACGAGGATGCCATTATCATGAGCCGTCGTTTAGTTAAAGACGATGTCTACACTTCTGTGCATATTGAAGAATATGAATCAGAAGCACGTGATACAAAATTAGGACCTGAAGAAATTACCCGTGAAATTCCAAACGTTGGGGAAGACGCGTTGAAAGACTTAGACGAAATGGGGATTATCCGCATTGGTGCTGAAGTTCAAGATGGCGACTTACTAGTTGGGAAAGTCACACCTAAAGGGGTTACAGAATTATCTGCAGAAGAACGTTTATTACACGCAATCTTCGGGGAAAAAGCCCGCGAAGTTCGTGATACGTCTCTCCGTGTACCTCACGGTGGCGGCGGTATCGTTCATGATGTGAAAATCTTTACTCGTGAAGCTGGCGATGAATTATCACCAGGTGTCAACATGTTAGTTCGTGTCTATATCGTTCAAAAACGTAAAATTCACGAAGGAGATAAAATGGCGGGACGTCACGGAAATAAAGGGGTTGTTTCCCGTATTATGCCGGAAGAAGATATGCCATTCTTACCTGACGGAACACCTGTTGATATCATGTTGAACCCATTAGGGGTACCTTCTCGTATGAATATCGGACAAGTACTTGAATTACACTTAGGTATGGCTGCTCGCCAATTAGGTATTCACGTTGCAACACCTGTTTTCGATGGGGCAACCGATGAAGACGTTTGGGAAACTGTTCGTGAAGCTGGTATGGCTAGCGATGCTAAAACAGTTCTTTACGATGGACGTACAGGTGAACCATTTGATAACCGTATTTCCGTTGGTGTCATGTATATGATTAAATTAGCCCACATGGTTGATGACAAATTGCATGCTCGTTCAATCGGACCTTACTCTCTTGTTACGCAACAACCGTTGGGTGGTAAAGCTCAATTCGGTGGACAACGTTTCGGGGAAATGGAAGTTTGGGCACTGGAAGCTTACGGTGCTGCTTACACATTACAAGAAATCTTAACTTACAAATCTGATGACGTTGTCGGACGTGTGAAAACATACGAAGCCATCGTTAAAGGTGAACCGATTCCAAAACCAGGTGTGCCTGAATCATTCCGAGTATTAGTGAAAGAATTACAATCACTTGGTTTAGACATGCGTGTCTTGGACATTGAGGAAGCTGAGATTGAGTTACGCGATATGGACGATGACGATGATGATTTAATCACCGTTGACGCACTAACCAAATTTGCGGAACAACAATCAGCGAAACAGCTGGAAAAAGAAGCAGAATCAGTCGTGAAAGAAGAAGCACAAGACGTTGTTCAAGAAATTGAAACAGCCGAAGACAGAGACTAATTTGTCGCTACCACTCTGATGAGTTGATTCAACTGCGACTTTGTTGCAACTGCGCAAGCCATTACTTGTTCCAAGTGTCGTCAGACCTTCTTTCAAGTGATGCTTGCCATTTGCTAACAAGTTGCTGACTCAGCTTCTCTAAATAAGGAAATGGAGGGAATTCCTTTTGATCGATGTAAATAAATTCGAAAGTATGCAAATAGGGCTTGCTTCACCAGAAAAGATCAGAAGCTGGTCTTATGGGGAAGTTAAAAAACCCGAAACAATTAACTACCGTACATTAAAACCCGAACGTGAAGGGTTATTCTGTGAACGCATTTTTGGTCCAACCAAAGACTGGGAATGTGCTTGTGGTAAATATAAACGTATCCGTTATAAAGGTATTGTCTGTGACCGTTGTGGCGTTGAAGTCACTCGTTCAAAAGTACGTCGTGAACGTATGGGACATATTGAATTAGCCGCACCAGTTTCACATATCTGGTACTTTAAAGGAATTCCATCTCGAATGGGTCTTGTTTTAGACATGAGCCCTCGTGCATTGGAAGAAGTCATTTATTTTGCTTCATACGTTGTCATCGAACCAGGTGACACAACATTAGAGAAAAAACAATTGTTAACGGAACGCGAATATCGTGAAAAACGTGAACAATATGGCCAAGCCTTCAAAGCTGCTATGGGTGCCGAAGCCGTGAAACAATTATTAGATAACGTCGATTTAGATGGCGAAGTTGCGCAATTAAAAGAAGAATTGAAAACAGCTTCTGGTCAAAAACGGACACGTGCCATCCGTCGTTTAGACATCTTAGAAGCCTTCCGTGCTTCTGGTAACCAACCAAGCTGGATGGTAATGGATGTTATCCCAGTTATTCCACCAGATTTACGTCCGATGGTTCAATTGGAAGGTGGTCGTTTTGCAACAAGTGACTTAAACGACTTATACCGCCGTGTTATCAACCGTAACAACCGTCTAAAACGTTTATTAGACTTAAATGCGCCAAGCATCATTGTTCAAAACGAAAAACGGATGTTACAAGAAGCGGTCGATGCTTTAATCGATAATGGTCGTCGTGGCCGTCCAGTTACTGGACCAGGTAACCGTCCATTGAAATCTCTTTCTCACATGTTGAAAGGGAAACAAGGTCGTTTCCGTCAAAATTTACTAGGTAAACGTGTTGACTATTCTGGTCGTTCCGTAATCGTCGTTGGTCCGTTCTTAAAAATGTACCAATGTGGTTTACCAAAAGAAATGGCGATTGAATTATTCAAACCATTTGTAATGCGTGAATTAGTACAACGTGAAATTGCGACAAACATTAAAAATGCGAAACGTAAAATCGAACGTGGCGAAGATGAAGTTTGGGATATTTTAGAAGAAGTTATCCAAGAACACCCAGTTTTACTTAACCGGGCACCTACGTTGCATAGATTAGGGATCCAAGCTTTCGAACCTGTTCTTGTTGAAGGTCGTGCGATCCGTCTTCACCCATTAGTTTGTGAAGCCTACAATGCCGATTTCGATGGAGACCAAATGGCGGTTCACGTGCCTCTAAATGAAGAAGCACAAGCAGAAGCTCGTATGTTAATGCTTGCTGCCCAAAATATCTTGAACCCGAAAGATGGTAAACCAGTTGTTACACCATCTCAAGATATGGTCTTAGGTAACTACTACCTAACAATGGAAGAAGAAGGCCGTGAAGGGGAAGGCATGATCTTCCGCGACATGAACGAAGCTGTTTTAGCATGGCAAAATGGCTACGTGCATTTACACTCACGTATTGGGGTTCAAACAACACTTTTAGGTGACAAACCATTTACTGATTGGCAAAAAGAACGAACCTTAATCACCACAGTTGGTAAGATCATCTTTAACGAAATCATGCCTGTTGAGTTCCCTTACTTGAACGAACCAACAGACTATAACTTAACTGTTCAAACACCAGATAAATACTTCGTAGAAGCTGGTACAGACATTCCTGCACACATTAAAGAGCAAGAATTAGTTTTACCATTCAAGAAGAAAAATCTTGGAAATATCATTGCTGAAGTCTTCAAGAGATTCCACATTACGGAAACCTCTAAAATGCTTGACCGCATGAAAGACTTAGGTTACAAACACTCAACGTATGCTGGGATGACGGTAGGGATTGCCGATATCATGGTTCTTCATGAAAAACAAGCAATCATTGATGCTGCCCACAAACAAGTTGAAACAATTACTAAACAATTCCGTCGTGGTTTAATTACTGATGACGAACGTTATGAACGTGTAATCGGCGTTTGGAACGGTGCCAAAGACGAAATCCAACAAAAACTGATCGAAAGTATGGAAGCTCGTAACCCAATCTTCATGATGTCTGACTCTGGAGCCCGTGGTAACATCTCCAACTTTACACAGTTAGCTGGTATGCGTGGTTTGATGGCCGCTCCGAATGGACGAATCATGGAATTACCAATCATCTCAAACTTCCGTGAAGGACTTTCTGTCTTAGAAATGTTTATCTCAACTCACGGAGCTCGTAAAGGGATGACCGATACGGCCTTGAAGACAGCCGATTCAGGTTACTTAACACGTCGTTTAGTTGACGTTGCCCAAGACGTAATCATTCGTGAAGACGACTGTGGCACTGACCGTGGTCTTGAAATCGAAGCCATTCGTGAAGGTAACGAAATTATCGAACCATTAGACGAACGTCTATTAGGTCGTTATACACGTAAATCAGTTGTTCATCCAGAAACTGGTGCAATCATCATTGGTGCGGATCAATTAATCACTGAAGATCTTGCAAGAGAAATCGTGGACGCTGGTATTGAAAAAGTAACCATCCGTTCTGTCTTTACATGTAACACAAAACATGGTGTATGTAAGCACTGTTACGGACGTAACCTTGCAACTGGTTCTGACGTTGAAGTCGGAGAAGCAGTTGGTACAATCGCCGCTCAATCAATCGGGGAACCTGGTACACAGTTAACCATGCGTACGTTCCATACCGGTGGGGTTGCCGGTGACGATATCACTCAAGGTTTACCTCGTATCCAAGAAATCTTTGAAGCACGTAATCCGAAAGGACAAGCAGTGATTACAGAAGTAACCGGTGAAGTTATCGATATTTCTGAAGATCCTGCCACACGTCAAAAAGAAGTAACCATCAAAGGAAAAACAGATACACGTACCTATACTGTCCCTTACACTGCACGTATGAAAGTTGCTGAAGGCGACATCATCCACCGTGGTGCACCGTTGACAGAAGGTTCAATTGATCCAAAACAATTATTACAAGTTCGTGATGTTTTATCTGTTGAAAACTACCTATTACGTGAAGTACAACGTGTTTACCGTATGCAAGGGGTAGAAATCGGCGACAAACATATCGAAGTAATGGTTCGTCAAATGTTACGTAAAATCCGCGTAATGGATCCAGGTGACACTGAAATCCTTCCAGGAACATTAATGGACATCGCAGAATTTAAAGACCGTAACTACGACACATTAGTTGCTGGTGGCGTCCCTGCTACTAGTCGTCCAGTCTTACTTGGTATTACCAAAGCGTCATTGGAAACAAACAGCTTCTTATCTGCTGCATCCTTCCAAGAAACAACACGCGTGTTAACAGATGCTGCTATCCGTGGCAAAAAAGATCCATTACTTGGATTGAAAGAAAATGTTATCATTGGTAAAATCATCCCAGCTGGTACTGGTATGGCTCGTTACCGTAACATGGAACCAAAAGAAGTTGGCGTAGCTAGCGAAAACGTTTATAGTATTTCAGACATTGAAGCACAAATGGCTGCTGAAGATGCGATGAAAAACATCAATAAATAAACCCTAAAAAGCCGTAAGGAGCATGCTCCTTACGGCTTTTTTTATTTGCTATAAGCAACTGATTGTGAGTAAGCCCAAACTTAAAAAGGGGACAAAGGGAAGTGTCTGTTCAACTGGATACCCCAAAAATTTACAGCTGTAGCCATAGATTAGGCCATAACTACTGGCAAAAAATAGTAGCATCAGCAACTGAGGTACCTGTAAAAAACAGCCCCACAAACCCAGTAACAAAAGATCCCCTCGCCCCATGGCTTCCGGAAAATAATGTAAGACGGCTCGGAAAAAACAAAAACAAAAAAGACCAGTCAGTAAGTAAAACGAATGCTGACCCGCAATTTTCAGCAAGCAAAGCACAAAAAAACTAGGATAAAGAATCTTCGGTTCAACCACTAAATACCAGTAATCAATCAAGGATAATATGAAAGCGCTCGTCAGCCACCACCAGAGAATCAAAGCATCAATCGTCAGGCCAGCAAAAAAACAACTTGCGGTTAAGCCGCCCATGACAAGTTCTGCTAAAAGATAACTCTTAGCTACTGGCTGTTGACACTTTCGACAACGAAAGCGCTGCAGCAAAATCGAAACAACTGGAATTAATTCATAGAGATGTAGAGGCTGTTGGCAACCTTGACAGTGGGAAGGGGGCCACCACAAAGAACGCCCTACTGGTAAGCGCTCCGCCACTAAGCATAAAAAAGAACCGAAACAGGCACCAATCAAAAAGAGACTCAAGAAAAACATAGGTTACCTCCTTAAAAATAAACTACGCTTTTTTTAAACTTTTTCGTTTGACTAGACAAATCTTTTTTTGTTAGGAATAATAAAAGAAACAAGAAATGAGGGAATCAAATGGAAAAATTAGCGATTGGTGTCGACGTTGGCACCACGCAAGCCAAAGCAGTGGCTTTTCAACCCAATGGCACAGCCGTAGCTTCTAGCTATGTGCGTTATCCATTAATTCAAGAGACTGAAGGAATGGCGGAGCAAGACCCAGAAACGCTGTTCCAAGCTGTGGTGAACTGTATTCGAACCGTCACACAACAAGTGAAGAATCAACCAATTGGGCTCATTTCTTTTGCTTCAGCGATGCATGGCTTAATTGCCATGGATGCGCAAGGACGCCCATTGACCCAAGTGATTACTTGGGCTGACACACGAGCATCTGATTATGCGGAAGCGTTAAAAGAAACGCCAGCGGCCCAATTGTTTTATCAATTGACAGGCATGCCAGTTCATCCAATGGCGCCTTTGTACAAGATTCGCTGGCTGCAGGAAAATCAGCCAGCCGTTGCGCAGAGCGCGGCCAAGTTTATTGGGATTAAGGACTACATTTTTTACCGTTTCTTTGGCGAATACTGGACAGATTATAGTAGTGCTTCAGGAATGGGTTTATTTAATATTCACACGCGGCAATGGGAATCGTCGATTTTAGCGTATTTATCTATTGAGGAGGAACAGTTGCCAAAAGTTGCCCCGTCAACGTTCATTTTTCCAGCATTAGCGCCTTCTTGGCAAGAGATGCTTGGTGTTGAGGAGGAAACGGTTTTAGTTCTTGGTGGCGCGGATGGTCCGTTGTCTAATTTAGGTTTGGGAGCGCTAGGAACGGGTGTAGCGACTTTGACTGTTGGTACGAGCGGTGCACTTCGGTATATTGTCGAAGAACCTTTTTTGCATCCGCAAGGTGAAACGTTTTGTTTTGCTCTAGATGAACAGCACTGGGTGATTGGTGGCGCAAGTAGTAATGGTGCAGTTGCATTAGATTGGGCGAGCCAAACGATTTTTGCAGAAGAACGTCAGCAAGCTATCCAAAACGGGACCAATCTCTATGACCCAATTATGGCCAAAATTGCAACCGTGCCAGCCGGGGCAAATGGCTTACTGTTTCATCCTTATTTGCTTGGTGAACGAGCACCGCTGTGGAATGCAGAGGCGAGCGCAAGTTTTATTGGCTTGCGCAAAAATCACCATGCCGGACATTTAGCTCGAGCGGTGGTGGAAGGAATCTGTTTCAATTTAAAAACCATTTTAGAGGATTTGAAACAACTCGGTGGACCCGTTCAGGAGATTCGGGCGACAGGCGGCTTTGCTGATTCCCCTGTGTTCCGTCAAATCATGGCTGATGTGCTGGGAGAAACGTTATCGTTCACTGATAGCACCGAAGCTTCGGCATTAGGCGCTGTTTTGCTAGGTTGGCAAGGCTTAGGGCAGTTACCAAATTTGCAAGCAGCGGCGCAACAGGTGCTGATTCATGAAACGGTCACGCCACGAGCGGATCAATTGCTAGTTTATCAAGAACTGTATCCTGTTTTTCAAGAAACCCAACAAGTTTTAGCACAAAGTTATCAAAAATTAGCAGAATTCCGCAAATAATTGATAGTAAATAGCTTTGACAAATGGCTGAGAAGTTGCTTAACTAGAAGAGAGACAAAGACTTGAGGAAATGAGGATGAGAAATGAAGAAACAGCTACTACCACTATTTCTGTTATTCATTGGGGCGTTAGCAAGCTGCAGTGCACAGTCTCGTTCCGGCGAAAAAGCAGCGCAACAGTTGGTAGATTACTTTATTTACCAAGAAAAGCCAGAGACATTCTCTCAAACTTTTCGTGAACCGAAAGTCTTAGCGGAGCATTTGCAGACGAGCCGTCAACAGTTCCAGAAGCAATTTTTCAATAGCTTAAAAGAAATGAACGCTGAAGTCACCGAGACTGAAGCCCAGAAGCTTAGCGCAGAATTACTGGCTCAAGTGAAGAAAAAAGCGTCATATCAACTAGTAGCCACGAAAGAATTGAATGGACAAGCGACAATCACTTTTCAGATTAAGGGCTTAGATTTTGTGACGGCGATTGAAGATACAACCACTGCTCTTCTTCAGCAAACGCAACAGGCGACACAAGCGCTAGACATGCAGCACACGTTAGCCGTTTTAAAAAAAGAAATCCAACAAATCAATGTCAGCCATGAGCCAGTTGAACTGCCATTAACGGTTAAGCAAGTAGAAGGACAATGGTACTTGCCAGCAGTGGAGCAACTGAGACTGAATCAGTTTTTTTTAGCTTTCGTCACAGGAAAAGAAGATACTGACCAGTTGACAGAGGCGCTCGACACGATCCTCACTCAAGCGGAACAAAAAGTCGTCACTGCGGATGAAAGAACAGCGATTGCAGGAAATTAATTAGATTCTTAATTGTAATTATTATAATTTGATAATAATTTTAAAAAAGAAGGGTTTTCAGTGTACTTTTTTCACAATTCATATTACACTAAGAGTGTAGAAATAATATTTAGGAGGATGACAAAGAATGAAATTTGAAAAAACAAAAGAAATTTTGAACCAACTCGTTGCAGATTTAAGCCAATTTTCCGTGGTAATTCATCAAACACATTGGTATATGCGTGGACCTGAATTTTTAACACTTCACCCACAAATGGATGAATACATGGATCAAATCAATGAGCAATTAGATGTTGTTTCAGAACGTTTAATCACATTGGACGGCTCTCCATTCTCAACATTGCGTGAATTCGCAGAAAATACAAAAATTGAAGATGAAATTGGTAACTGGGACCGCACTATTCCAGAACGTATGGAAAAATTAGTAGCAGGCTACCGTTACTTAGCAGACCTTTACGCAAAAGGAATCGAAGTTTCTGGTGAAGAAGGCGACGACTGCACACAAGACATTTTCATCGCAAACAAAACAGACATCGAAAAAAATATTTGGATGTTACAAGCCAAACTTGGCAAAGCGCCTGGTATTGACGCATAATTTAAAACAACTCCCAAAGCCGCTGACGTTGACGTTGGCGGTTTTTTTCTGTTTAAAAGGCACAAAAAAATAAGTGAAAATCTATTTTCTGAAAGCGCAGAAAAACATTGACTTTATCAGTGATTGAAGGTAAAATATTAAATGGTATTGTTTGCCCCACAATGAGCCCCGGAAACTCAAGTGTATGTCAAACATCGAAAACAAAATTGGAGGAAAGAAACGTGCGTACAACATATATGGCCAAAGCTGGCGAAGTAGAACGTAAATGGTACGTAGTAGATGCAACAGATGTTCCTTTAGGACGTCTATCAGCAGTTGTTGCTTCTGTACTACGTGGTAAAAATAAACCAACATTCACACCACATGTGGATACTGGAGATTTCGTAATCGTAATTAACGCTGATAAAGTAAAATTAACAGGTAAAAAAGCTACAGACAAAATTTACTACCGTCACTCAATGTATCCTGGAGGATTAAAATCAGTGACTGCTGGTGAATTACGCGACAAAAACTCTCGCCGTCTTATCGAAACTTCTGTAAAAGGTATGCTACCTAAAAACACTTTAGGACGTAAACAATTTACTAAATTGAACGTATACGGTGGAGCTGAGCATCCACATGCTGCACAACAACCAGAAGTATTAGATATCACGAACTTAATTTAAGGAGGGAAATTCATTGGCACAAGTACAATATAGCGGCACAGGCCGTCGTAAAAATGCAGTTGCCCGCGTACGCTTAGTACCAGGTACTGGTAAAATTACTGTAAACAAAAAAGACGTAGAAGAATATATTCCACATGCTGACTTGCGTGAAGTTATCAACCAACCATTTGGCGTAACTGAAACAAAAGGCGCTTACGATGTAATCGTAAACGTAAACGGTGGTGGCTATGCTGGACAATCAGGAGCTATCCGTCACGGAATCGCTCGTGCATTGTTACAAGTAGATCCTGACTTCCGTTCTGCTTTAAAACGCGCTGGGTTACTTACTCGTGACGCACGTATGGTTGAACGTAAAAAACCAGGTCTTAAGAAAGCCCGTAAAGCTTCACAGTTCTCAAAACGTTAATCAATTCTTTATTGTATCAACGTTTACAAGAGATTTTTGGTTCAAGTTGGTTCAAATCAACTGGACAAAGAATTTAAAAGGTTTAAAGCATCAGCATCTTGCTGGTGCTTTTTTTCTGGCATTAATTCCAGATAATAATTTTGCGTTGTTTGAATATTTATGTGACCTAATCTTTTTGATACATAAGCAATATCTATATCTTGAGCAAACAAAAACGATGCGTGTGTATCTCGCAGACCATGAAAGGTAGTTCTTTTAATGTTTAACCCTTTCAATAACTTTGCTAATTGTTCGGATTGTTTAAACCCGCCAAAACTAAAAATATAACCATTCTCTTTAACAGGAATTTTACTAATAAGATCATGTACTTCTTTGTTAATA
This sequence comes from Enterococcus sp. C102(2024), assembly GCF_040888205.1. Taxonomy (NCBI): domain Bacteria; kingdom Bacillati; phylum Bacillota; class Bacilli; order Lactobacillales; family Enterococcaceae; genus Enterococcus; species Enterococcus sp. C102(2024). Next base: position 63,219 of record NZ_JBFOHH010000005.1, read on the forward strand.
GAAACTTCACGTTTTGCATTTTGTGTTTTTAATGAAGTATCGTCAGAAGTAGGGCTGATTGAATGTCTAACTTCTATTCCATATTTAAAAAGGCTTTCTGGTCTTATTGCTAGTAGTTCTCCACGTCGCATGCCTGTTTCTAATGCTAGTAATACAAGTACGTTAAATTCATTTTCTGGATGCTTTAAAACATAATTGCGAAGCTTTTTAAAGTCAGTGATGGATAATGCTCTGTTTCGCTTAGGTGGGTTTTCTCCACGTGTTTTGACTAATCGTGCGAAGTCATTAGCAATATAACCGCGAGCATAGGCATCACGTAAAGCCGTTTTAATTTTTAGTAATACTTCATGTGTTGTTTTTCGGGAATGTGTTTTTGAGTATTCATCAATTTTCTTCTGAACAACAATATCATTTAAATCTTTTAATTGAATGTCCTGAAATAATTTTCGAATAACTCCTAAAGTACGTACATAATTTTGAAAAGTTGTTTCTTTCACGTCATTTACTTTTACAAGGTAAATCCAATTCTCGAAAAAATCCCCAAAGGTTGTTGCTCTGTATGCAAGTTCTTTACCTTCTCCTTTCGCTAATTCCATTTCTAAAGTCCAAAGTTCTGCTTCTTTCTTTGTTGGAAAAGTCTTAGAAAGTTTTTTATGTTTTCCTTGTTTATATAAGGAAACCTGCGCTCGATATGATTTTCCTCTTTTAATAATACTAGCCATGCTATCAATTCCTTTCATAAAAATAGTTGATAGATGCTAGTTGAATACAAAATCATTGTAAACATGTTCTAGCAAAGTATCAACCATTAGTAAGCTTTAAATTTGATTCGTTTTAATAAAATCAACTAAAGAATCGATAGTGTAACGCTCTTGCCTTCCAATCATAAATCTATTTAGTTGATCACTTTTTCGGAGGTATTTATCAAATGACTTTGGATCAATACCTAAAAAACTTGAAGCTTGTTCACGGGTCATAAGATAAGGATATCTGTTAATTTTATCTGCTATCATGTATTGTCACTCCTTTTAATCTAAACCATCATAAAATTCAGTAATATATGTTACTTGTCCAGTCTTAGCTTGGTGAACTGTCTTTGTTGAGTAATTAGCTTTTCGATTTGTTGCGTGATTTTTCTGCATGATGCTCTTTTTACTTGCGGTTTCGGTAACAGGATCTTGAATACCTTTACTTCTTCGGTATATCCTTATCCCTTTAGGATAGAAATACAATCTAGCACCTTTGACGTATTTCTTACTTTGATTATTCTGGTCAGCAGGAAAATCAAGATTACTTAGATAAGCCAATACATAATTTCCTACTTTATCCGATGATTTTAAACGTTTGGTCTTGGTAAAACCTTTTCCCCAGCAGCGTGCTATTTCGTCATTAGAAATAAATAGAGTTGTTTCACTCTTTAAGAGAATATGAAAATGCCAACGCCCACTTGCTTGTGGCTCAATGACTGATATATATTCCAAGTTGTTGTGAAATTTCCGTAGATTTTTCATAAACAGTTTATAGTCTTTTGAAGCAAGTTTGTAGTCAGTAATATCTTCCGCATAGGTTAGCGTGATCCAAAGTTGATTATTTCCACCGTTAAAATTATGAGCGATGAGACGCCGCAATTTTTTCATGGTTTGCTTCACAGTTTTTATGTTGTCAGCTCTATTCTCGGCACTAGTGTTCATATCCCTAATCTCACCAGTTTCAAGTATTACATATCGTTTGTTTGGGAGTACTTTTATTGTCTGCCTATTTAGACCATTTGAGGTAGTAATTTCTAAAGTTCTTCCGTAGCGATATGCTTTTACAAGCGCATTATTAAAAATGAAAAGGTTGCTCATTGTTTGATTTCATCAAATCACCTCCAATATGATCGAAGTTCACTTGTTTTCCGCTTATCAAGTTAAAGGGCGCTTGCGCGCGAGGACATTTTGTTAAAACCAAAATGCCCTTATTTCAATTCACTTGTTTTGCACTTTTTTAAATATTTATCGTTATTCTGACTACTAAGATTCTTTTTAAACGATTGCCAAATATCGATGTTCGATAGATCTGGAGCGTAAAAGGGTTGAATAACTCGTTCTCCTTGCATCCAAATTAGGCCTTGCCCTCTAGAGAGATTAACCCGAGGTATTTCATAGGTGGTGCCGAACGTCTGACGATATGATTCCTTTGTATCTGAGCCCATATGAACAGTCATTCCGAATTGCTGCTTTATGTTACTATTTAAACCACTATTAGTAACTGAAATTTGTTGCATAATCGCTAATAATCCAAAATTATATTGCCGCCCTAATAAAACTAGTTGAGATAATAAATCATCGTGTTTTTTCTTCTCACTGGTTGTTAATGTTGGGGTGAATGCACCAAACTCATCGTACCAAAGATAATATAAAGGCATTTGTAAGTTTACTGCTGTAGCACCAAATTCAGAGTTATCATTTATGAATTTGCGTCGTATACGCATTAAGTTAACGAAGTGTTCTAATAAGGAAAATATTTCTTCTTTTGTACAAGCTACTCTTTTCTCTGGAAGTAGGGTATTAAGTCTAGAAGCATCACTTTGTTTATAGTCAATAATAAATAACTGTGTGGGTACTTCTAAAGTAGCTAGCTTATTGGCTATATATATACCTAACCAACTTTTGCCCATTCCTCGAGGCCCTCCAATTAAGCAATTAATTTGCTTTGCTGCATCATAATAGATTGATTTGGTAATGGGAATGCTATAGTTCAATATCTTCACCTCGTAATTGCTCTTTTTCAAAATTTGTTGTCAATATATATCGTATCCACCCGTTTATTTCATAGCTCTCAAACACATGATATTCTGAATTATGGTGAGCTAAATAGCTGTTAATTGCATCATTTAATGACAACATTCTTTCTTTGAAATCAGCTAATATTTCTATTTCAAAAGCTTTTTGGTTATTATCATTACCCTTTTTTATTTTGCGTACATTGGGCAATAAAATAGTTTCTTGATCTAATGGAATACAGAGATTGACGGTCTGTAACCAAAAGTCAAAATAAATACTTCGAATTACAAAAGGAAAAGGATCATATCTTTTTTTAATAGCAATATGAAGATATAGAATGCCAATACCAAAAAGAAATATTAGCATGGTTAATCCAGGGATAATTGTCTTTGTCCAGTCTCTCAGTATAATTAGGATGTGATTGATTGTTTCAGGAAAGTCGTGTTGCATAAGAAACACTAGTAATCGATTAAATATTATTAGTAGTAGGTCCATTAATGATGCCACTCCAAGTACTTTTACTTGAAGTGGTATTTTTTTAGGAAGTTGAGTTAGCTTTTTTACTGTTCGTGCCATTATTTTGTATCCTTGGTAATGAAGATAATATCTTCAGCAGAAACACTCAATTGATTACGAAATTCTCCATAAACTATTCCAGAGGGATTAATCAATTTAACTTCCGAGGGACTATCTATCTTTTTTAAATGTTTTCCAACTACCTTCACTTTATAAGTATCACCAATATTACTAATGGATTGATCGCCGTAATCAGTAGCATCTTCCCATATAATTACAGTGTACTTACTGCCAATAATTTCTTGATTTTCATTTTTTAATGGCTCAGACTGCATTGCTAATAAGATTTTTTTCTCAAAATAGTTTTCAGCATCAAAATATAGGAAGGCTGATAATTTTTTTGTCATACAAATAACCTCTTTCTGTGTTTGTCACTAGCAAACAAACACTATGAATTATTCAAGGGATTGCGACTCTTTCTTGATGATTTAATTTTGCCATAGATTTAATCGGTTGCTTGGGTTGAACTTTTTTATGATATAATAATAAAAAATACACCACTTTTATTGAAGGTGAAATTATGAAGGAAATATTTCAAGAAACTAGTCAGTTTATTTATTCATTAGCAGCTAAAAGAATTTACTCTAGAAAAAAGAGTATGAAGGTAACCTATTACAAATTAGCGGGTTATGCTAACCAGATAGATTACGAAACTTCTACTGAAAAAACAGGGTATGATCCTAAAATGATTAATAAAATAGCTCTAGGCAAAACTAATAGAAATAATCGATATTTGGTACCAGATATGTATGTTGATTTACTTACTAATAAATTGAACTTTAGCAATAAGCATGATCTTTTGTGGGGAAATACCGAAGAAATAAAACAATATGCGCCCAAATTATTTGAATGTTTACTAAAAGATTGTATTGAAAAAAATGTTAAAATTAAGAGTAATATTTTGTCGCTTTTATCAAATTTCGGAAGAGGATCAACAGAAGTTACTCCAGAAAAAGTAGCCACTCTTTTAGAAGTATCTTTTGATCATATGGGTACTGTGGAAGATCAATTCGTCAGATTGTTTACGGATTTCACGTATAACAAATACAATTCAACAAATCAAGTAGAAAATGAAGGTGTATTGGAATTTAATAAAGAGACAAAATTAGTAACTAGTTTTAATGGTGCTGAATATTTAACCTTTAAGAAGCTCCCACAAAGCATAGAGCTATTTGTTGCAAATGTTTTTTTATCATTTGTTATGTCAATATTTTTATCTGAGAATATAAAAGAGTTTTCTGGTTAATCAAAACTAGAAAATAAAGTGTAATTGAAGGAGATTAAAAGCAATGGTAAAAAAGAAAGCTGAAACGAAAGAACAAACATTAGAAACAATCCTATTTGGTATTCGTAACATCTTACGTTCCTCAGGAAAAACAGATGATAAACGAGATGCGATTATTGGACTAATTTTTATTAAGTTCGCATCAGACAAATTTGAAACACAACGTGAAAAAATCAAAGCAGAGTACGGAGATGTACCAGCGTTTTTAGATGATAAATCTTTTTACTTAGCTGATAACGTATTCTACCTTGAGCCTCATACTCGATGGGATTACCTTGTCAAAAACGCCAATAAAAATGACATTGCCGTTATTATAGATACAGCAATGGCAGATATTGAAAAAGATAATAAATCTTTGCAAGGTGCACTACCTTCAAACTTCTATGTCGGATTCAATTTGGCAGTAAGTACAATCAAGCAACTTATTGATGAAATAAATAAAATATCAGCTGACAAATTTCATGAAGATGATTTGATTGGTCGAGTTTATGAGTATTTCTTACAAAGTTTTGCTTTGTCAGCGACAAAAGAAGAAGGCGAATTTTATACACCAGCATCAGCGGTTAAACTAATTGCTGAAATGATTGAACCTTACAGTGGACGTGTGTATGACCCTGCCTGTGGAAGTGGGGGAATGTTTGTTCAGTCTATGAAATTTATCGAACGACATAATGGGAATAAGTCTGCCGTATCAATTATTGGGCAAGAGAAAAACCCAGATACACGTCGCCTTGCTAAAATGAACCTTGCAATTCGTGGAATTTCTTATGATTTGGGTACTCAAGGGCTTGGAGAAAGTTCGAGCTTTACTGATGATCAACACAAAGATATGAAGGTTGATTACATCATGGCGAATCCACCATTTAATCTGAAAGATTGGCGCCAAGAAAACGAGTTAACGGATGATGCTCGCTGGCACGGTTATGCTGTACCTCCAAAATCCAATGCCAACTATGCATGGATCTTACACATTCTATCTAAACTGGATGTAACAACTGGGATTGCAGGTTTCTTACTTGCTAATGGTGCTTTAAATGCTGATGGTATTGAAGGGGAAATTCGACAAAAATTACTTGAAAACGATAAAGTTGAAGCTATCATTGTACTTCCTCGCGATATGTTCTATACAACCGATATTTCTGTGACACTCTGGATAATAAACAATAATAAGAAAGCATACAATGTCAATGGACGTCAGCTTCGAGACCGTCAAAAAGAAGTTTTATTTATGGATTTACGACGTTGGAATGATCATATTGAGCAATACTCAGTTGAGAAAGGCACAAAGAAGAAAAAAACAGTTTTAACAGATGAACAAATTGTAAAAATTAAGTCTATCTACCAATCCTGGCAAGAAGGAAATGGATATGAAGATGTTCCTGAATTGTGCAAAGCAGCTACATTAGAAGACATTCGAAATGCCAATTACTCACTTGCACCAAGTAAATATGTTGAGTTCATCGACCATGACTTAGAAATTGACTATGACAAAGAAATGGCTCGTATTCAAGCAGAAATGAGAGAAGTCCTAAATGTCGAAAAAGCATCACAAGCTAGTCTTGAGGAAGCATTCAGGGGGATTGGCTATGAACTATAAAATTGGAGATATTATTGAACAAATAAAAATTAAAAATGGAAATCCCAATCATCCAAATATTTCTGGGATCAATATATTAAAACAGTTTATGCCATCAACAAATGTTGGAGCAGATACTTCAAAATATTTGGTAGTCCCGCATAATAGTTTTGCTTGTAATCTGATGCACGTTGGACGTGATGAACGTATTCCAATTGCTATGAATGCTAAAGGTGACGAGATTGTTGTTTCATCAGCATATTTTGTATTTCAAATAACTAAAACTGAAACAGTATTACCTGAATACTTAAATATGATCTTTCAGTCGTCAGAATTTGATAGATATGCTTGGTTCTGTACAGACGCCTCTATTCGAGGAAATCTAGATTGGACACGCTTTTGTGACATTGATATTGACTTACCACCACTTGAAATTCAGGAAAAGTATGTAGCTGTCTACAAATCGCTTCTTGCTAACCAACAATCCTATGAAAATGGATTGGAAGATTTGAAGTTAGTTTGTGACGCGACAATTGAAAAACTTAGACATAAAATGCCAAGTGAAGCGATTGGAGCTTACATTAAGCAGGTAGATGAACGCAACGATAGATTAGATGATACTTTTGTAAGGGGAATTTCAACTTCTAAAGAGATTATTGCTACTAAAGCAAAAATGGATGGCATAAGTGTGAGCAACTATAAAAAATTAAAGCCTAGACATATTGCTTATGTGCCAGATACTTCAAGACGTGGGGATAAAATTTCAATTGCTATGAATGATCAAGAAGAAACAGTTTTAGTTTCATTAATATCAACAATTTTTCAAACGAACGAAAGTAGAATTCTACCGGAATTTTTAATGCTGTTCTTCTCCAAATCTGATTTTGATCGTTATGCAAGGTTTCATTCTTGGGGAAGTGCACGAGAGACATTTAACTGGGAAGATATGCAGGAAGTGAAAATTCCTATCCCTGATATTAATATTCAAAAATCTATTGTTGATATCTATAACGCCTATATTGCGCGTCGTGAAATCAATGAACAACTAAAAGCACAAATCAAGGAGATTTGCCCAATTCTAATTAATGGGGCAATCAAGGAGGCAAAAGTCTATGCCGAAGTTTGATGAAGCAACTTTAGAGGCAGCTATTATTGAGTTGTTTACAGAAAATGGATATGACTACATCAGTGGTGAATCTATTCACCGGAAATTCGATGAAGTTTTGCTACTATCAGATTTGACAAGTTATTTAAATTCAAAGTATTCAAACTTGTCAGAAGTGGAAGTCGCTAAAATTATCAACAAAATTAAGCTTACACCAACAGACCCGCTATATAAATCTAATCGGGACTTATTTTTTTTGATTAATGAAGGATTCGATTTAGTCCGTGACGATGCAACTGAAACAGCTATTCACGTCGATTATATTGACTTTGAACAGCCTGAAAATAACGTTTTCAAAGTCGTTAATCAATTCACTGTTGTTGGGGAAAGTGAACGTAGGCCAGACATGTTAGTTTTTGTTAATGGTATTCCAGTTGCAATATTTGAGTTTAAGACAGCAATCAAGGAAAACGTCACAATCTATGATGCATGGAAACAAATTCATACTCGTTATAATCGTGACATTCCTAACTTAATGAAGTATTGTTTCTTATCAGTTTTATCTGATGGTGCAAATACAAAAATGGGATCGATTTTTACACCATATGAGTATTACTATGCGTGGAATAAAGCAAGTGACGAAGAAAAGATTGCAAATGGTATATCCGCATTAAAAACACTAATCGATGGCGCTTTTTCTCAGGATCGATTGATTGCTATCCTCCGTGATTTTATCTATTATCCGGATTCAGATAAAAAGGAAAAAGCTATTGTTACACGGTATCCACAATTTTTTGCTGCTAATAAAATGTTAGAGAATATCAAACAACATTTGAAACCTGCTGGTGATGGTAAAGGTGGTACGTATTTTGGTGCAACAGGATCTGGCAAAACTAATACCATGCTTTTCTTGTCTCGTTTGCTTGTAACGCATGATAGAGACGTTTTTCAATCACCTACGATTATTATTTTGGTTGATCGTGAAGATTTATCGAATCAAACTAGTGAACTTTTTGAGTCATCTAAGAAGTATCTTAAAGATAATAATGTTAAAGCGATTGAAAGTCGTGCTGATCTAAAGAGCGAACTTTCGACAAACGAATCTGGTGGAGTATATATCTGCACTATTCAAAAGTTTGAGGAAGAAACTGGCTTGCTGTCTGAACGGAATAATATCATATGTATTTCAGATGAAGCGCACAGAACGCAGACAAATACCACAGCAAAGCTAAAAAAAACAGATAAAGGTATTGAGACCTCTTATGGGTTTGCACACTATTTACGTGATGCGTTTCCAAATGCAACATATGCTGGATTTACTGGGACGCCAATTGATGAAACGATTTATGTTTTCGGAGAAATTGTTGATCAATATACAATGAAGGAATCAACAGATGATGGTATTACTGTTCGTATATCCTTTGAACCACGTTTAGCTCGTGTCATTATCTCTGATACGCAAGCTGCACAAATTGATAGATACTATGAAGAAGTAAGTGAAGAGGGAGCAAATCCGGAACAGGTTGAAGAAAGCAAGAAGGCCATGTCGAAGATGAAACAAATTCTTGTTCATCCAGACCGTATTAAGAAAGTTGCTTCTGATATTGCTGTACATTACATGCGTCTAGTTAGCGAAAAACCTGAGATTGTTCAAAAGGCTATGATTGTTACAAGTAGCCGTGAACATGCTTATTTACTTTATCAAGAATTACAGAAAATCCGACCAGACTGGTTTGTCCCAAAGAAAACTGATAGGACAGTTTTATCCGAAATCGAACTTGAAAAATTAGTCGAATTGCCAAAAGTAAATCTTGTGGCAACTCGTGGAAAAGATGATCCTAAGGAAATGTTTGATTTGGTTGGTGATAAAGTACATCGGCAATTGTTGGAAAAACAATTTAAAAATAATAACTCCAATTTCCAAATAGCGATAGTTGTCGATATGTGGATTACGGGATTCGACGTTCCGAGTTTAGCAGTTATGTATAACGATAAACCTTTGAAAAAGCATACTTTAATTCAAACGATTTCTCGTGTTAATCGAGTATTTGAAGGTAAGGACAAAGGATTAGTAGTTGATTATATCGGTATCCGAAAAGCTATGTTGGAAGCATTAAAACAATACGGTGGCGACCAAGGAAATCCAATTGATGATTTACCAATCACACTTGGTATTTTCAGAAATCAGCTTGCCATCATTGATGCTATGTTGGTGAAATTCGATGCTAACAAATTTTATACCGGTTCACCTGCACAACGGTTGATGACTTTAAATGCAGGTGCTGAATTTGTGCAAATAACTCAAGAATTAGAAAATCGATTTATGCACGAGTCGCGTAAAATGAAAAAAGCATATGAAATTGTTTTTCCATCAGGTGAGCTAACTGACGAAGAAACTGAACGAGCACAATTCTATCTAGCAATCCGCTCTATTATTTATAAGCAAACTAAAGGGGATGCTCCAGATGCTGAAATGATGAATAAGGTAGTTCAACAGATGGTTTACAATGCAATAACTTCAACTGGTGTTGAAGATATTATAAATAATGAAACCGATGAGTTGTTTAGCCAGAAAGTTCAAGATGAGCTGGCTAAGATTCACATGCCCAATACCAAATTTAATGCTTTATTGAAACTATTAAAGCAACAAATTAAGACATATAGGATGTCTAATAAACTTAAAGCTATTGAGTTTTCTGAACGGTTGAAAAAGGTTGTTGAAGCTTATAACAATCGTGATGCACAGGTATTTGTATCTGAAGTAGTTTCAGACTTTGTGGACGACTTATCAGAACAATTATTAGATATCATGAAAGATTTGAAAGCAGATGCAGACTCCTTCGAGGAACTAGGGATCTCCTATGAAGAAAAAGCATTTTATGACATCCTCATAAAAGTGCGAGATGATCATGAATTCGAGTATTCTGATGAAAATGCTTTCAAACTAGCAAAAGATATCAAAGAATTGGTTGACGATAAGGCAAAATTTGCAGATTGGTCGAGCCGTGATGATATCAAGAACCAACTTCGTCGAGATTTAGTCATACTTTTGCATAAAAATGGTTACCCGCCACAATGGAATAATGACATATTTGAACAGGTCTTGGAACAAGCTGAGAATTTCAAGAAATTTTCTTCATAAAATGTTAAGATATTCAAAAACCTTATATATTATTAGTTCATTGATAGGGGATCGCTGTTAAAAATTTGTATTCAACTAACATCTAAAATGGTTCAAATTGGTTCAATTACTATCAATTTCAATCAACTCTCAGCAATCTATATCCATTTATAAATCTGTGAAGTATTGATACAGATGGATTAAACTTGATTGAGTATATATAAAATTCATCTTGATATTTCTCAAAACGTTAATTATTTGGAGTCGTTGCGAACGTGTTCGCTTACGAATCAATTACAATGTTTCAAGACACTTTCCATTTTTTGGAAGGTGTCTTTTTTTATGGTAGCGACAGTGTGTGTTCTGTCATAAACCAGTATATAAAAATTCACATACTGACAATATGTTTATCTTTCTTACCAAGAGAATAATTGATTCCGATTTCAGCAAGTATCCTCATTCCGAATAACGCACTTACGCAAATGATACATTTCTTTTTAGTTGATTTCCTCATTTTGATCGCCGCTATTTCTTTTTTCTTTGAATTCATTATACGTTTTTGGGAGATATTTCTTTATTAACTTTTTCTCTCTTGCGTTTTGGAGGGAGTAAGTTGCGGTTTTTTGAGAGATTAGTATGTTTAAACTGAAGAGTTATTAAATAATTAAAGTATAGTAAATCAAAAAACAAATATAATAAATGAAATTTACGCCACTAATATTGCAACCCTAGCTTATTTATGCGATCCTAAATATAATAAAACTAACAAAATCAATTAGATTAGAGGGTTAAAATATATGAAAAAAGAAATTCGCGTAGTAGGAGCAATCATAGTGGAGAAGGGGAAAGTTTTGTGTTGTCAAAGAGGACCTGAACGTGCATTAGCAAATCTTTGGGAATTTCCTGGTGGAAAAATCGAGAATGGTGAGACGGAAGTTCAAGCGCTTGAACGTGAATTGCAAGAAGAATTAAAAATAGAAGTAACGATCGTCAAGGAAGAGTATGCTTTTTGTCGATATGAGTATGATTTTGGTTTCGTTAATTTAACTACATTTATCTGTTATTTAGAATCAGGTGAACCTCAGTTGACAGAACATCTACAAATTAAATGGCTAACGCCAAATGAATTAAACCAACTTGAGTGGGCGCCTGCTGATATTCCTACTGTGGAAAAATTAGTAGAAAAAGGTGTGGGAACTGAACAAAATGGATAATTTAGAATTGGCGTTACAAAAGGCATTTATTAATAAGGAAACTCTAGGTGACGAACTTACACCTAAATTTATTGTTAACAATCCCAAAAAACATGATTATTTATTGAATACATTGAGTAAAGATTTGAAAAGCTGTAAGACTTTTTTTATAGCCGTTGCATTTATAACACCTAGTGGCTTAAATGCAATAAAAACACAACTGGCTGATCTGGCTTTGCGTGGAATCTCTGGAAAAATCTTAACATCAACATACTTAAATTTTAATGATCCACACGTATTTCGAGCATTGTTGAATATTCCAAATGTAGAAGTACGAGTTTCTAAAAAAGAAGGTTTTCATTCAAAAGGATATTTGTTTGAGATGGAGGATTATCAAAGCTTTGTTATTGGTAGTTCGAACCTAACAATGTCTGCTTTGAAACTTAACTATGAGTGGAATGTTAGATTAACTTCAAGAGAGAATGGCGAGATGGTTTCTTCTATTCAAAAGCATCTCATTCAAGAATGGCATGAGGCACAGTCGCTAACCCTAGAATGGGTCGATGCATTTGAAAAAAATTATCATCCTATTGTTAATAGAAAGATGTTAGTGCAAGATGTTTCTGAAAACGAGTGTTTAGATACGCAATATATTTTGCCGAACTCTATGCAGAAAGAAGCGCTTAGAAGTTTAAAAGCGCTTAGAGAAACGGGCGCAACTAAGGGAATGATTGTTTCGGCGACTGGTACAGGGAAAACGTATCTAGCAGCATTTGATGTGCAGCAATTCCATCCTAAACGTGTATTATTTATTGTTCATAGTGAGCTAATTTTAATGAAAGCATTAGAATCATTCAAATTGATTTTAGGTGGAAAAGATGATGATTATGGTGTTTTATCAGGGAATTCTAAGAATTTTGATGCAAAATATCTATTTGGAACAATTCAAACAGTATCTAAAAGTGAATATCAAGAGCGTTTAGGAAAAGAAGCGTTTGACTATATTTTGATTGATGAAGTCCATAAAGCTGGAGCGAAATCTTATATTAAAGCCATTGAATTTTTCAATCCCAAGTTTTTATTGGGAATGACGGCTACACCTGAAAGAACAGATAATTTTAATATCTTTGAGCTATTTGATTATAATGTAGCGTATGAAATACGTTTGCAAGCCGCTTTAGAGGCAGAACTGCTTTGTCCATTTTATTATTTTGGCGTAACTGATTATGAAAAAGATGGTGAAATCATTGATGAAACAACCGATTTAAAACGTTTGCTACAGAAAGAACGAGTTGATTTTTTAATAAAAAAAATTAACTATTATGGTTATTCGGGAGATAGTCCTCGAGGCTTGGTGTTTTGTAGTCGTAAAGACGAAGCAAGGCAGTTAGCAGAGATGTTTAACGATCGTGGAATTCCGAGTGCTTATTTATCTGGTGACCATAATTTTGATAAAAGAGAAAAGGAAATTAAGCGTTTAGATACTGGAGAGATTCATTATATATTCACGGTTGATATTTTTAATGAAGGCATTGATATCCCTAAAGTAAATCAAGTAATTATGCTGCGAAATACGCAATCTAGTATTATTTTTATTCAGCAATTAGGTCGGGGGCTAAGAAAAGACCCATCAAAAGAATTTGTTACGGTAATTGATTTTATTGGTAATTATAAAAATAACTATATGATTCCTATGGCTTTATCTGGAGATAGTTCTCAAACTAAGAATAGTTTACGTCGCGATACAATTGATGTGACGTATATCAGTGGTTTATCTTCAATTAATTTTGAAAAAGTTGCTCGTGAACGTATCTTTAAATCAATTGATCAAGCTAAATTAGATGCGATGTCGGAACTAAAAGCTAGTTATTTTAAGTTGAAAAATCGGTTGAATAGGGTTCCTTACCTGAATGATTTTCAAGTGTTAGATGGCGTGGATCCATTGTTGATTATAGGTAAAGAAAAAACATACTATAATTTCTTGGAGAGAATTGGGGAAACAGAAGCTAAATTAAGTGAAGAAGAAAACGGTGCACTAAAATTTGTTTCTGTAGAATTGCTATCAGGAATTCGCCCGCATGAACTTTATGTTATTGAAGAATTTTTAATGACAGATAAAGAACAGTTATCTTTAGAGGAAATCACAGCGCTGTTTGATACGTTTAACCTGACGTATACGACAGATACTCTAGCATCTGTTGTTAAAGTCTTAGATTTATCTTTTTACGAATCAACAATTAGAAAACGTTATTTGTTATCACAAATGTTTAAGATGAAAGAAAATTGTTTACAAATAACAGAAAAATTCAGAGAGTTTAAAAAGAATTCTTATTTCATCAATTTGATGTTAGATGTAATCCATACAGGGATTAACAAATCTATGGAGTATGATTTATCCCAACCGTTAAATTTATACAAAAAATATCGTCGTAAAGATGTTTTACGATTATTAAATATGAACTTTAATCAAAATGAACAAAGTATTGGTGGCTATACAAACAGTAATAATCATTTTGCTATTTTTGTAACTTTGGATAAAGGCAAAGATTTTAAAGCTGCACGTATTGCTTATGAGGATGAATTTATTGATGAACGAACATTCCATTGGTATACAAAAGCGCCTAGAAATCTACGCTCGCCAGAAGTTCAACTTTTGCGGAATCCTGGGGAATATAAATTTCATTTATTTGTGAAACGGAAATATAATCAAAAAGAGAACGAAACAGATTTCTATTATCTAGGCGAAGTAGCCCCTCTTCAAGAAACTATCCAACAAGTCGAAAAACAAGACAAAGAGGGTAAGAAAAAAAGCGTCGTTAAACTAGACTTTACCTTAGAAACACCTGTAGAACCTAATATGTATGAATTTTTAACGCAGAACACAAACTAAAAAAGCCACTTTCCTCTGGAAAGTGGCTTTTCCCATCCCCCTCACCGAGAAGACAAAATTTCATAAATCACATAGAGTTCCCAGTTGGAAATCTCTATTCGATAAAACTGTTCTAGAGTATAGAAAATGTTTTTAGCATTTTGGAAAAATGGTTTTTGGTTAATGGTTAGTTCCTCTAGGTTAGCAGGGATTTCATAGTCTTCAACGCCGAGCATTGTCCGCTCTACCATGAGCGCGTTGTGCATCATTAAGTTAAATTTCATTTTGCCGCTGAGTGTGAGGTCGAAGCGTTTTTCAATGTTTTTTGTAACGTTTTCGACTTGTTTAATAATGACGTCAGGATTTAGAAATTCTAGTTTTTCTGACAAGCCTTCTTTCGAGAAGAAGTGAACAAATTCGTTAATCATGCTATCGATGTTATTGGGATGCATCAAGTTTTGGAAAGGTTCCATCAACTGGGTTCCTGCATCTTCGTCTAACATGTCTAAGAGATTCACGCTAGCAACATTCGTATGGTTGTCTAAGTAAGACGTGGTCAAAATGAGCGAGGTTTCTTTTAAATAATTTTCTTCGGCGTTAGCAATGTCTAACGTGTTTACCAAATCTTTGTATTTTAGAGTAATGACTTTAATATCAGTATACAGGTATTTTTGACAGATTTGTTTGATTTGCTTGGCAATATCCAGACCTGAAATACTAGAGACAATGATATTTTTTTCCACTGAAAAGCCTTCAAAGTATTGTACATCGGTTTTAAATTTTTTTTCAGCGGTTTTAGCAATACCATAGAAAAGTTGTTCGTTCATTAATTGATGACCAATTTCCAACGCATAGGCAGTGGTCAGGTTATTGATCACCAAAAGTTCTCCAAGAATTTGCGGTTTCAAACTTTTATAAAGTTGTGTCAGGGAACCCATATCGACGAGCATAATGACGCCTTGTGATGTGTCCCGCTGAGAAAGCCACTCTTTAACTTCGGCGACGATATCTCTGACCGAAGAGGTTAAGGGCATGTTAATCGCATCAAAAATATAGGTACCACATAATTTGTTGGCAACGGCTTGAATACTTGTGGCAGTCGATTCACCATGCGCCACGAGGAGCGCTTGGTAAGGAATCGTTTCAGAAATTTCTCCGCTAAGTAATACAGATAAGAGTACCTCTGTCAAGAAACGGTATTCTTCTGGCAGCGGACTGACTAAGTTTTTCACGAGGGAAACCGTTCGCGGATAGTGTTCTTTTAACTGTGCTTGGACTGGAAGGAGCACTGTTTCGTTAAATGTTGGCGGTAAAATTTTCAGCAATTTGGCAACATCTTTCATCGGTTTTTCAGTTTGTTCAGGTTGGTTAATAATTAGTTTGTTTTTGGTTTGGACTTCCGTGACTAGGTTTTGTAAAAAGTAATCATTTTCTAAGGTTATTTCATCGTCTAAACAATATTTAATGAATTGTGTCAGTTCAGTTTTTAAGTGGGCCAGTGTTTTTTCTTTTGTAAATAAGGCTTCAAATGTTGCGAAAATATCGGAAGAAAGTGTGTCTTCTTCTAACACTTCTTTGTCTAAAGGAATCGTAATCATTGGTTGAGTCGCATCGCCAATGACGACGGGTTGATTGGGCAAAGTTTTTCGTAATTGCGACGCGCAAAGGAGCTGCACTTTGTTGGATAAACTTCCCACGTTACCAGGTTCGTCATTTTCTAATAATGCTGTAAAGATTTCTTCGTCCACGTTGATGTCTTTGGTCATTCGTTTCGCTTCTCGGTGGAATAAGTTTTTCAAAATCGCAATCCGTTCTCGAATGGGGCGCTCTTTGAAGTTCGGAAGTGAGACGATTACGGAAATTCGGCGATAAAAGGTTGGTAATAAGACTTTTTTCGGGTTTTCGGTGGTCGCAAATAGTAGCCGGACCTTGGAATGGACCATTTTTCCTTCTTCACCAATGGGGCGGAAGGTCCCTGTATCCATAAACTGAAAGAGTTTTTCTTGGTTTTCGTTGGATAATCGATGTACTTCATCTAAAAAGAGTACGGAATTATTGGCTTGGGCCAAGAGTCCTTGCTTTTCTGATTCAGCTCCAGTAAATGCGCCTTTGGTATGGCCGAAGAGAATGGATGATAGCAATTCGGGATTGTTGGCATAATCGGCACAGTTAAAGGTGTAGAATTTTTCCAGGCCAATGATTTGTTCATTTTTCAGATACTCATAAATCAGTTTTGCCAAAAAGCTTTTGCCGACGCCACTGGCTCCATGGATTAATAAAGGCATACCCAATGGGGGATACAACATAGCGGCTTTGCATTGTTCAATGGCTTTTTTGGCGCTGCCTTGGCTACCGATGTATTGTCGAAACACATCGGTCGTGGGGGTTGTTGCACGGGTTAATTGCCAATAAACGGGTTTTTTTCCCGTTTGTTGGACTTCACCTTTTTCCAATAATTTATTTAAGTATAAGCTGGTTACCGAGCGGCTTAATTGAATTTTTGTGGCAATTTCTTGTGTGCTCATCGGGGTGTTGCTGGTTTCTAAAATATCAACTAAGTGTTGGTAGGTCTCCAAGCGCATGATTCATCGTCCTTCCAAAAGAGAGGTCGGGACAGGGGTTGCTTCTGTTCCCGCCGTTTATCAGCTTTTAAGCCTGAGATAAAAATCACTTTGGATTTTTGTCTCAGGCTCTAAGTGTTTAATAATTAAATGTTTATTGTTTCAATTTTAACAGATGCCTAGTAATCCTAGCAAGATGCCTAAGAACATGATACCAAACATCACCACGTTAACATTGACTTTTTTGCGTAATAGCCAGAAAGCAAGTAACGTCACGGCTAATGGTACGATACCGACGAATAGTTGATCCAAATAGTCTTGGATTTTAACTGCGTCTTCGCTTCCTTTAACGGAAACTTCAAGAATCGTTTTGAATTTTACATTTGAAGCAGTCATACTGCCCATCATCATTAAGCCTAGCATACTTGATACTTTTGTGAGTATCTTCATTCCGCCTGATTCGTACATTTTTTGGATAAAACTTTCACCGATTGAGTAGCCGCTATACAACGCATAATAGTGAATTAAGAACGCAGGGACGTTGTATAAAAGTAAGAAGACAATCGCCCCTAATGGCGAACCGGTGCTGGCTAATGAAATCCCAATCCCAGCAGCAATGACACGCAAGATGCCCCAGAAGAAGGAATCACCGATGCCTGAAAGTGGCCCCATTAGTGAGGCTTTAACTGCTGTAATAGAGCTAGCATCAAAATTTTCGTCTTCACTGTTTTGTTTTTCCATCGAAGCGACGAGCCCCATGATGAAGTTATTGATATGCATGGTTGCATTGAACCAAGTGGTGTGACGCACCAATGCCTCGGCCCGTTCTTCCTTGGTTTTATAAAAACGATTGATAACTGGGAGTAAAGTGTACATGACACCCACTGCGTGGTATTGTGTAGCTCCTGTCCGGCTAGCGTTCATCGTCCAAGAACGCCAGAAAACAGAGCGCATCATTTTTTTCTCTTCTTTAGATAAATTCTCTTTTAACTTCATGCGAAAAAGTCCTCCTCTTCGATTTCTTTCGCGCTGCCTTCAACCGCAGAAGACGCCGCAGGTTTTCTTTTTAGAATGTCGCGGAATTCTACATCCCGTTGGGCACTCACGACACAAATTACTGTCCCGATGACCGCCACCGCAACGGCTGGTAATTGTAGGTACGCGGTTAAAACAAAGCCTAAAATGTAAAAGACGGCTAATTTATTATCCCATAACAGTTTCATTAACATAGCAAACCCAACGGCAGGTAAAAGTCCGCCAGCTGCGCTTAAGCCGTTCATCAAATTTTGTGGAATGCTTTCAACAAACAGATTTACTGGCCCGCTTCCTGCTAAAATTCCGATAAATGAAATCGAAGCGATGATTAAATAATAAATGATCCACGTTCCGTAATGCAGTGTCACAACCATTTTTTGGTTGCCTTCACGGGCTGCTTTGTCAAGAGAAGGAGCAAAGATATTCATAAAGACATTTTTTAAAAACATCACCACGAAAGCGGCTAACATCCCAATTGGTACGGCTAACGTCATGGCGGCTTTTTGTTCGACATTTGAAATAATTGCAAACGTTGTGGCTAAAGTAGTCGCAGTTACAGGTTCCGCTGCGATAACACCACCGATATTAACATTTCCTAAGAAAATTGCTTCTAAAGAGGCCCCCATTAAGACCCCTGTTTTCATGTCGCCCATTAAAATTCCTGTGACTAATCCAACGACTAAGGGACGTTCCATCATACTTTGACCAGTTAAATAGTTCCCAGCAAAACAGATAAATACAGCTAAGGCTGCCATTGTTGCATGCATAAGCATTGTTCATTTCCTCCTTTTAATTGACGGCTTGTTTTAAACTTAATTTTGAGTTGGTTGGCAGTACTTGGTTATAGCTTTCCACGTGAGTCAAACTGGCTAATTCTTTGGCAGCTTCTAACTCTTCAGGGTTTAATTGGACACTTGGGAAAACCATTGTTTTGGTGGCTGGATCTGATTTATCAAAGCGGCCAGCGTTGGCAACATTCACACTTTCAATATCTGTCACGTTTTTCGCAATTTTAGTAGCATCCGCTACACTGTTCACAATTACAAAAATTCGTTTGTCTTTACCACGAGGATCATTGAAGACATCAATCGCATCATCAACTGAGCGAATTAATAGTTTCATGCCATTAGGGACCGCCATTTTTAACGTCATTTGCATTACTTCGTTTTTGGCTGCTTCATCATTCGCTACAACTAATAAGGGGGCATTCAATTCTTTGGTCCAAACTACGGCTACTTGGCCGTGAATTAATCTGTCGTCTACTCGTACTTGTGTAATCATTTTAATTTCCTCCTAAAAAAAATTCTCTTCTTCATTTGATGGGTTTAATTCAACGAATTGAATTTGTGCTTCAGCAATTGCTGCTTGAATATCTTCTTTGGTTAGCTTTTCGCCTTCTTTTAAGAAAATCAGCGACAAGGCAATGGCTAAGTTGGCATTGGAAATGATAAAAACATTGTCTGGTTTTGTCGTCATGACTTCTTGAACAATTTTTTGATTGACACTACCACCATATAAATCTGTTAAAATAATAGCTTGTTCTTCTGCGCCTAGGGACTGAAGAAACGTTTGAATAATTGGCGTGTAGTCCTCAGGAGTCACATAGGCATTGATGACCGCCAGCTCTTTTCCTTTGTCTGCGAGAATATCCAAGGAACTTTGGAAGCCTTTCGCTAAGTTTCCGTGACTAGCAATTAAAAATTTTCTTTTCATTCTTTTCACCTCACTTTTATATAAAGCAAGTTCTATGCCAAAAAAAGAGAACTCTAAATCCTTGATTTGAAAGGGTTTTAACGCTCTCGAAACTGTTTAAACAGTTTCGAGTCAAAATAAACACGTTAATCGTTGGCTAGTTTGTTGTTGAAAAATAGCTAAGCAAAACTGTGAAATTTAATCAAAATAACCCCCGTTTTTATCGAGAAGTGTTACAATAATACTCATGAATATTTATACATTAAGGAGAGTTACGAATGACTGATGCTCTTGTGATACAAGATTTACGCAAAGTGTACGCTTCAGGTGTTGAAGCGTTGCGGGGGATTGATTTAACAGTCGAAGAAGGCGATTTTTATGCTCTTTTGGGACCGAATGGCGCAGGAAAATCAACGACGATTGGGATTGTGACCTCGTTAGTTAATAAGACTTCGGGGAAAGTCAAAATTTTTGGGTATGATTTAGATACGGAAATGGTGCGGGCGAAGCAACAGATTGGGTTAGTGCCGCAGGAGTTTAACTTCAATCCGTTTGAAACGGTCCAACAGATTGTGGTCAATCAAGCGGGCTATTATGGGGTGTCTCGTAAAGAAGCCATGAAACGGAGTGAAAAATATTTAAAACAATCCAACTTATGGGAAAAACGGAACGAGCGGGCTCGGATGCTTTCTGGCGGAATGAAACGTCGGTTAATGATTGCTCGCGCGCTGATGCATGAGCCGAAGTTATTGATTTTAGATGAACCAACTGCAGGTGTCGATATTGAATTGCGCCGTGAAATGTGGGCCTTTTTACAAGAGTTAAATGCGCAGGGAACCACGATTATTTTGACGACCCATTACTTAGAAGAAGCTGAGATGTTGTGTCGCAACATTGGGATTATTCAGTCTGGTGAATTGATTGAAAACACCAGCATGAAGCACTTGTTAGCAAAATTACAATTTGAAACGTTTATTTTTGATTTAGCACCTTATACGCAGGCGCCAGTTATTGAAGGCTATCAAAGCGTATTTGAGGACGAGTTAACGTTAGCGGTGGAAGTGGAACGAAACCAAGGAGTCAATCACTTGTTTGAACAGCTAAGTCAACAAGGAATCAAAGTATTGTCAATGCGGAATAAGTCCAACCGTTTGGAAGAGCTCTTCTTGAAGATTACCGAGGATACGTACCAAAGGGAGGATCAACATGTTTAGTCTGTATTTTACTGCTTTAAAAAGTTTAGCTGTGAAGGAAACCAACCGTTATTTACGGATTTGGGTCCAAACACTGGTACCGCCAGTGATTACGACGTCCTTATATTTTGTGATTTTTGGGAAAATGATTGGCGGGCGAATTGGCGACATGGGCGGTTTTTCTTATATGGAATTTATCGTGCCAGGTTTAATTATGATGTCAGCCATTACAAGCTCGTATGCCAATGTTTCATCTTCCTTTTTCTCACAAAAATTCCAGAAAAATATCGAAGAAATTCTCGTGGCGCCAGTTCCAACTCATGTGATTATTTGGGGATTTGTGATTGGTGGCGTTGGTCGTAGTATTTTGGTCGGTGCGTTAGTCACCATCATTTCTCTATTTTTTGTGCCATTGCACGTTGTTTCTTGGCTGATGGTCATCATGACTTTATTGATGACAGCGATTCTTTTTTCTTTAGCTGGTTTGTTAAATGGTATTTTTGCGCAATCCTATGATGATGTATCGATTGTGCCGACCTTTGTGTTACAGCCTTTAACCTATTTGGGTGGGGTTTTCTATGCCATTTCCATGTTACCGCCATTTTGGCAAGCTGTCTCAAAAGTTAATCCGATTGTTTACATGATTTCTGGGTTCCGCTACGGTTTCCTAGGGGTTCAAGATGTGCCAATTGGTATTTCTATGACCATTTTAATCTTATTTATTGTCGTTTTATATGGCATTTGTTGGTACCTTGTAGAAACAGGGCGTGGCTTACGTAGTTAAGCTGTAAAAAGATTAAACTGTCTGAATCACTCATTCTAGCGAGCAGATTCAGACAGTTTTCTTGTTTCTAAGTATGCTTTTTTGATTCTTCGTGTATTTCCCTGTATAATAGCAATGTTTCGCACCAGAATATGTCGACAATTGTCGTTGAAAATAAAGAAAAAATCAGAAACGGAGTATATGAAGATGAGCAAGAATTTTTGGGCAACATTGCCAAAGCCCTTTTTTGTTTTAGCACCAATGGAAGATGTCACTGATGTGGTCTTTCGTCATGTCGTGAAAGAAGCTGGGGCACCAGATGTGTTTTTTACAGAATTTACTAATTCAGATAGTTATTGTCATCCTGAAGGGAAAGACAGTGTGCGCGGGCGCCTCGTTTTTACAGAAGATGAACAGCCGATGGTGGCACATATTTGGGGGGATAAACCGGAATTTTTCCGTGAAATGAGTATCGGCGTAGCGGAGATGGGCTTTCAAGGATTAGATATAAATATGGGCTGTCCTGTGCCCAACGTGGCTGAGCGTGGAAAAGGCAGCGGGTTAATTTTGCGCCCAGAAGTCGCGGCTGAATTGATTGACGCCGCCAAAGCAGGCGGCTTACCTGTTAGTGTCAAAACACGTATTGGGTTTACTGAAATGGCGGAAATGGAGGCGTGGATCACGCATTTATTAGAGCAAGACATTGCGAATCTATCCATTCATTTGCGAACACGAAAAGAGATGAGTAAAGTGGATGCCCATTGGGAGGTCATTCCGCAAATTATGGCTATTCGGGACCGTGTCGCACCGCAAACGACAATTACGATTAATGGGGATATTCCCGATCGTCAAAAGGGCCTAGAATTAGCAGAACAATATGGTGTAGATGGCATCATGATTGGTCGGGGGATTTTTAAAAATCCTTATGCCTTTGAAAAAGAACCCAAAACACATACGCCACAAGAATTGCTGGGCTTGCTACGTTTACAATTGGATTTGCAAGACAAGTATGCAGAATTGGTGCCTCGCTCCATCGTTGGGCTGCATCGCTTCTTCAAAATTTATGTCAAAGGCTTTCCAGGTGCCAGTGATTTAAGAGCACAATTAATGAATACAAAATCAACGGATGAAGTGCGCCAGTTGTTAGCGACGTTTGAAGCAGAACATGGTGTGCTTGACTAAATAAAAAAAGAGAGGAGGCAGCATTTTAGCTAATGCTATCTCCTCTCTTTTGAATGCTTAATGCGCAATCATTTCTTGGGCAATTTCTTGTTTGCTTAAGTCGCTTGGATAATACGTTGGCCAGTTGTCCATTTCATTGAACAGACTTTCTTGGCTATCGCCGCCGAAGAAGATGTGGAAATGAGCGGCTTTCGTTGGTGCAATGTTGTGGTCGCTAAATTGGACGTATTTAAACCGCCCAGCATTGGCATCGTCTGTTTCAAAAAGGAAACGGACGCCACGGTTGCCTTTTGCATAGTTTAAAATTTTATAACCGGCTGCTTTATAGGTGAATTTTTGTGGTTTGCCATCGACCAGAAACTCGATGGTGGAATCAGTGATGTTGATGTGGTCGACATCGGTTTGATAGCCGGCATCATAGTAGGTTTTGTATTCGGCTGGTGTTTTATCTTTTTTCAGTTTCGCTTTGTAATCAAAGACCTGATCTAATGTGCCATCTTTTAATAAAGGATAGACGGATTGCCAATTTCCAGCGTAATCTGCCAGTGTTCTCTCAGCCACCTCACTGTCTTTGAAATAGCCGTTAGCCACGGTTTTTTCTGTTTTTTCAGAGGTTTCTGGCTGAACCTCTTTCCCAGCTGTATCTGTTGTTTTTTTCAAAGCAGTTAAGTTTTCTTTCATTACAGAAAGATAATCTTCGCCATTGTCCATTTGTTTTTGTGTCAAACTTTCTAGTGGGTTTAGGACTTCCAATTGAACATTCGCTTCGTCAGCTAACGTTTTAGCAATTTTATCGTTGGCATTTTTTTCAAAATAAATATAGCGAATTTGATTGTCTGTGACATATTTTTTCAACTCTGCCAAACGCCCTGCAGTTGGCTCTTGTTCAGGTGTTAAACCAGCTATTGGCACTTGTTTTAAGCCGTAATCTAAGGCAAGATAACCAAATGCAGCATGTTGGGTAACAAAACTTTTTTGCTTAGCGTCTTTCAAAGCTGTTTGGAACTCTTTGTCTAAGGCTGTTAATTTTGTTAAGTATTTTTCTGCGTTTGTTTCAAATGTTTTGGCTTTTTTAGGGTAAAGTTTGACTAATTGTTCTTTGATGTTTGTGACTTCTTGAATGGCACGATGGGGCGAAACCCAAGTATGCGGATCTAATTCATGGTGGTGGCCTTCTTCGCCGTGTTCGTGGTCATGGTCGTGTCCGTCTTCGTCACTGCCAGGAAGTAAGACCATGTTTTCGGTACCTTTAATGACGTTCGGGGCTCCTTTTTTCCAGCCTTTAGCAGCTTTTGGTACCCAAGATTCCATATTTTCATTGTGGTAAACGAAAACATCCGCATCATGGATGGTAGCCATATCTTTGGCGGATGGTTCATAATCGTGGGGTTCAGAACCAGCAGGGATTAACAATTTGACGTCTCCTTCATCGCCTACAATATTTTTAGTGAAATCGTACATAGGATAAAAAGTCGTGACAATGGATAGTTTTTCTTTACCGTCAGCTGTTTTATCAGAGGTGTTTGTTCTGCCGCAAGCGCCGAAAAGGATTAGCGATAAGGCGGCTAACAGGGGAAGAGTAAATTTTTTCATAGGTGTGCTCCTTTAGTGAATTACGCAATTTTCTTTTGTTTATTGCGCTTATGTTCTTTAATGATTTTAAGTGCGCGTTTTCGTGTTTTGATGTTGGGACTTTTCAGTCGACGATAAGCACTAGATAAGTCAGTTTTTTCCATTATATATAGGACCTCCATTTCGTAAAAAAATAATTTACGGAGTAGCTATTTTGTTGAGGGTTTGAAAGGTTTCTTGGATTTTTTTTGTCTCTAATTCTTTGCCAATCAGAACAATTGTCGTTTCTTGAGGGGGTTGATTCGTCATTTGAAAGGCCACTTGCTGGTTGACGCCTTGCATGGCAATGGCCAAGTCATGCTCCTGTAAGGCGAGAATCCCTTTGAAACGGTATAACTTTTCCTGATGCGTATACATTAACCAATCAAGCCAACGAGTGAAAAGAGGTTCGTTGAGGGCTGAGGACGCCGTTAGCGTGAGGGAGTGAAAGGTATGGTGATGATGCTCGTGGGCGTGCTCATGCGGGGAATGAGTCATTTCGTGTTCTGTAAGTGTTGCCGTAAACTTATTTAATTGAAAAAAGTCACTAGCCAAAAGAGGCTCGTTGGCTTGAAAGGATAAAATATCAGCAAAAGGATTAATGGTACGAAGGGTTTCTTGGAACGTTGGTAGCTGAGTGCTGTCTGCTGGTTCCTTGACAGAAAAAAAGAGGCGATCTGCTAAGGCCAGTTGTTTGATGGCTTCGGCTTCTTGAAGTTGCTGTTGCCAATGATGCCCATCAACGACCGTTAAGAGACTGTCTATATAGAAATGATTTTTGATGTGCGGGGTCGTTAAAATTGTTTGAATGATTGGTTGCGGATCAGCAATGCCCGTTGTTTCTAAAATGACTTGGGCAACGGTTTGTTGTTCTTCTTGGTACACTTCTAAGATTGCTGATAAAGAGGCAAGAAGATCTCCTCGTAAGCTGCAACACATGCAACCGTTATTTAATTGAATAATTCGTTCCGTGGTTTGTAAAAGTAATGCGTGGTCAACGCCTGTTTGACCAAATTCATTTTCAATAATAATAATTTCTTCTTTAGGAAACGGTGACTGCGCAAGCGCATGGTTAATTAAGGTTGTTTTTCCTGCGCCTAAAAAGCCAGAAACAATGGTGATTGGAATGCCCATCAAGTTTTCCTCCTGTTATTTGACTTCAGTGAAAAGTGCGCGGCGCCGTAGTTTTGGTGAATATTTTTTCAGCTGTAATTTTTCTGGTGTATTTCGTTTGTTTTTACTTGTTAAGTAAAGGCGCTCGCCAGTTTCAGCGCAAGCTAACGTAATGGTTTGGCGCATAGTGCCGTCCTCCAATTTGATTTTTTTAATTGCGTATAAAAGATAAAGGGGGCTGCGAGGTCAGCCTAAATGCGACTGTCCTCGCTAGTTGTCTTTATCGAAATAATGAGTTACCAGCTTGCTTTTTTGACGCCAGGAATCAAGCCTTGGTGAGCCAATTCACGGAAACGAATCCGCGACATGCCAAATTTACGCATGTAGCCACGTGGGCGCCCATCTGTTTGATCACGGAGTTTTAAGCGACTTGGATGAGCATCTTTTGGCAATTTGCTAAGACCTTCATAATCGCCAGCTTCTTTTAAGGCTTGGCGAATAGGCGCATATTTTGCAATCATTGCTTGTTGTTTTTTTGCTTTAGCAATTTTTGATTTTTTAGCCATAAGGCACTTCCTTTCTTTTTGGATTTATAAAATCTAAATCGTAATGGTTACGATTTGAACGGAAGTATATTATCAGGTGTTGCGTTGTTTGTCAAGTGAGAATTTCGTTTTTTTTTAGGACTTGCTAAGTTGAGAAGTTAGAAATGTTTGTTTTAGAGCTGTTTTGTAGTATCTTTTAAGAAAGAGTAAAAAGGAGTGAAGATGGCAATGGTAGAACGTTTGACGATTATTCGTGGTGTGGAAAAATTTGAATTACAAACGAAAACAGCGCGCTGGGTGTTAGCAAAAGAAGAGGGATATTCGCCAGTTCAAATGCTCGTTTCGGCAATTGGCGCTTGTGGGGGGTACGTGTATCAATCCGTTTTGGAAAATTCGCACATTCCCTTTGAGTTTGAAAAAATAGAAGTCACGTATTCAAGAGAAGTAGAGAGACGAGCACAACCATTAAAACAGGTGACGATTCTCTTTTATGTGTCTGTTCCAGAAGCCTTTCAAGCACGGGCGACACGGTGTTTGAAGCTTGTCTCCCCAAACTGTCCAGTGATTCAATCATTAGCTGAAAGAATTACTGTCGAAGAAACAGTTGTATTTAAAAAGTAAACCATTAGAGACATTATCGTTACGAGCGCTTTTCCCTTTTTGGATGCCTCGTTTCTGAGAATGTCTTTTTTTAGAGGAGCGTGGGGAAATAGCTGTAGAAACAGGAAATTTTTAATTCATTTGTACAAAATAATACAGACAAAAAACAGATAGTGTTTTTTTCACAAATAAAAAGGTTGCTTTTTTTTCTGTTTTAGTAGATGATGTAAGTAGTTACATCTCTGGTATAACACTGTTTTTCGAAACGTGTGTTATTTTTTAATTCGTAATAGTTTTTTAAATCGTTTCACAGAATTACTTTAATTGTTATACAGTTTTTTTAGTTGTTATAGTTTGTTTGTCGGCCTTTAGGAGGTAATCATGATTGAGTTAGTGAATGTGTCGAAAGACTATCAAGAGACACACGCGTTAAAAAATATTCACTTTTCTGTCCAACCAGGAGAAATCGTTGGGATTGTTGGGAAAAGTGGCTCTGGCAAGTCCACGTTGTTACGTTTGTTGAATTTAATGGAACAACCGAGTGAAGGGGAGATTCGTATTGATGGCAGAAATGTTCAAACCTTCTCTAAAAAAGAAGTTCGCCAGCAGCAACAACAAATGGGGATGGTGTTTCAGCATTACAATTTGTTAGAAAATTTGAAAATTTATGATAATGTTGCATTGCCTTTGAAACTTTTAAAAGAGAAACAGCCTGAAAAAATTGAGCGTTTATTAACGTTTGTTGATATGGCCCATAAGGCAGAAGCGTATCCTGCTCAGCTTTCTGGTGGGGAAAAACAGCGTGTCTCTATTGCTCGAGCGTTGAGCCGTAATCCAAAATGGTTATTATGTGACGAGGCAACGAGTTCATTAGATGAAGAAAATACAGAAAGTGTCGTTCGACTATTACATAAGACGCATCAGGAATTCCGGCCGACTATTTTCTTTGTCAGTCACGAATTAGAAACCGTGAAGCGCTTATGTAATCGTATCTTAGTGATGGAAAAAGGTCAGCTAATTGGCGAATTTCTGAATAATCCTCAGCAATATGAGGAAGAACCGCTTTCCTATTTAGAAAAAGTGGAAAGGAGTTTGCGCCCATGACTTTTTCAGAAACCTTTGCCGAATATTGGCCATCTATGCTGGTTGGTTTAAAAGAAACAGGGATTATGATGTCGATTTCGATGGCTATCTGTTTGCTTGTCGGCTTGCCTTTAGGCTTAGGACTATTTTTGGCTAATCCGAAAGTCAAAGGGCATCAACCTTGGCTGTACTGGGTTTTAAATTTCATTGTAACTGTTATTCGTTCGTTTCCTTATTTATTATTTGTGATTGCGTTGATTCCAGTTACTCGTTCTGTTTTAGGAAAGGCGTTTGGCCCAATTCCTTCATCTGTGCCATTGAGTATTGTTGCGATCGCGATTTTTGCTCGCTTGGTTGAACAAGTGCTGTTGGATGTTCCAGAAGAAATTTATTTTTTAGCTAATTCGTTAGGCACCTCGAAAGTCCAATACATTTGGCACTTTTTATTGGTGGAAGCACGTAGCGGATTGGTCCTTGCTTACACAACCACGACAGTGAGTATGGTTTCATATTCCACGGTGATGGGTGTTGTTGGTGGCGGCGGGATTGGCGATTTTGCAGTTCGTGTCGGGTATCAACGGTATGAATACGGTATTATGTATGTTGCCATTGTGATTATGATTGCACTGGTCTTCATTTTACAAATGCTTGGGAACTTCATTGCCCAAAAACTAGACAAAAGAAAGTAGGAGGACAAAAGAATGAAGAAGTTTTATTTAGCAACATTCGCTGTTATTGCAACAGTTATTTTAGCTGCCTGTGGGGGAAATAAACAAGCAGACCAGAAAGAAGACAAGGAGATTACCGTTGCCGTGCAATTGGAATCTTCAAAAGATATCTTGGAGATTGCCAAGAAAGAAGCTGAGAAAAAAGGGTACAAAATTAACATTATGGAAGTGAGCGACAATGTTGCCTACAACGATGCCGTGCAACATGACGAAGCGGATGCTAATTTTGCGCAACATCAACCCTTCATGGAAATGTTCAACAAAGAGAAAAAAGCTGATTTAGTGGCTGTTCAACCGATTTATTATTTTGCTGGTGGTTTCTATTCAAAAGAATACCAAGATGCGAAAGATTTACCTGAAAATGCCAAAGTGGGGATTCCTAGCGATCCAACCAATGAAGGTCGTGCTTTAGCAATTTTAAATGCAAACGGCGTGATTAAATTAAAAGAAGGTGTCGGCTTTAACGGTACGGTGGCAGATGTCGTGGAAAATCCTAAAAACATCACTTTTGAAAGCATTGATTTACTGAATTTAGCTAAAGCCTACGATGAAAAAGACATCGCTATGGTGTTCTGCTACCCAGCCTACTTAGAACCTGCTGGTTTAACAACGAAAGATGCGATCTTGTTAGAAGATGAAGAAGCAAGTAAACATTACGCATTACAAGTTGTGACACGTAAAGGCGAAAAAGATAGCGAAAAGATCAAGGTTTTAAAAGAAGCGATGACAACAAAAGAAGTTGCTGAATACATCAAGAAAAATTCTAAAGGCGCTAATATTCCTGCGTTTTAATGAATAGAAAAAATGAAGCCTCTTTTTTGAGAAGCTTCATTTTTTTCTTTTCTTTGATTTATAGTATAGTTAATAGGAAGGAGGTGCCGGTGTGGTCGAATTATTTATTTTAATGATGGAACGGGTAGGCTTAATTATTTTACTGGCCTTTCTTTTAGTGAATGTGCCTTATTTTAAGCGTGTTTTATTAAGTCGTGAAAAAATGTCTTCAAAAGTTCAATTGATTTTGATTTTTGGTTTATTTGCTATTATTTCTAATTTTACAGGTATCGAAATCGCTAAGAATCAGATTGTTCCCAATAATTTACTAACCTATTTAAGCAGCAATGCTTCCATTGCGAATACGCGTACGTTAGTAATTGGCGTTTCTGGATTAGTGGGTGGTCCGATTGTCGGCAGTACGGTTGGTTTAATTGCTGGCTTTCATCGGGTTATTCAAGGCGGGGGGCATAGTTTCTTTTATGTGCCTGCTTCTTTAATTGTTGGCTTAATTTCCGGTTTTTTAGGGAGCCGCATGGCAAAGCAAACCGTTTTTCCGTCTGCCGGCTTTTCTGCCATTGTCGGAGCGTGCATGGAAATGATTCAGATGATTTTTATTTTCTTTTTCAGCGGTGATCTATCGGATGGGGCCACGTTGGTTCGTTTTATTGCGCTGCCGATGATTTTGTTAAATAGCGTAGGAACGTTCATTTTTATGTCGATTCTAACGACGACATTGAAACAAGAAGAGCAGGCCAAAGCGGTTCAGACGCACGATGTTTTGGAATTAGCAGCGGAAACACTGCCATATTTTCGAGAAGGCCTCAATAAAAATTCCAGCAAAAAAGTTGCGGAGATTATTAAGCATTATACAAAAGTCAGTGCGATTAGCATGACAAACAGTCATCAAATTTTAGCTCATGTTGGCGCAGGAAGCGATCATCATATTCCAGAGCTAGAAGTCATTACAGAGCTTTCTCGGGAAGTGTTACGGACGGGCCGAATGACCATCGCACATGCCAAAGAAGAAGTCGGTTGTTCAGACCCTAATTGTCCGTTGCAAGCGGCGATTGTGATTCCGTTATTTTCCCATCAGCAAATTGTTGGCACCTTAAAAATGTACTTTACGGATCCAGCGCAGTTAACGCATGTCGAGGAGCAGCTAGCAGAAGGTCTTGGGACAATTTTTTCTTCACAAATTGAATTAGGGGAAGCGGAAGTACAATCAAAATTACTTAAAGAAGCTGAAATTAAATCCTTGCAAGCGCAAGTGAACCCGCATTTCTTCTTTAATGCCATCAATACTATTTCCGCATTAATGCGGAAAGACAGTGAAAAAGCGCGGAAACTATTGCTCCAATTAAGCAAATACTTTCGAGGTAACTTGCAGGGAGCCGTGCAAACTACGATCCCAGTTTTACAAGAACTAGAACAAGTAAAAGCCTATTTGTCATTAGAACAAGCACGGTTTCCGAATCGTTATCAAGTAACATTTGACGTGGAAGAAGCGGTTGCTTCAGAAAAAGTACCGCCGTATGCGATTCAGGTGTTAGTGGAAAATACCATCAAGCATGCATTTGGCAGCCGGAAGGAGAACAATCAAGTCCGGGTAGTGGTCAAAGCAAAACAACACAAATTACATGTGGATGTGTATGACAATGGGCAAGGGATTCCTGAAGAACGCCGCTTGCTATTAGGAAAGACGACAGTGACTTCGGAAAAAGGCACCGGCACGGCACTGGAAAACTTGTCCCGCAGAATGGCGAACCTTTATGGATCAGAAGGTTGTTTTTTAATTGAAAATTTAGAGACAGGCGGGAGCCATGTTCATTTAGAAATCCCGATGGAACAGGAGGAATTAGATGCACGTATTAATCGTTGATGATGAGCCCTTAGCACGAGAAGAATTGAGCTATCTTGTTTCCCAACATCCGCAAGTGACGAGCGTTGCAGAAGCGGATTCTGTGGCGGAGGCAATGGAAGAGATGATGGATCAAAAGCCAGATTTGTTATTTTTAGATATTCATTTGACCGATGAAAGCGGGTTTGATTTAGCGGAAAAATTAACCCATCTTAAAAAAGCGCCCTACTTGGTCTTTGCAACCGCCTATGATCAATATGCGTTAAAGGCCTTTCAAGTGAATGCAAAAGATTATATTTTGAAACCTTTTGAAGAAGAAAAAATAACACAAGTCATTGAAAAAGCATCGAAAGAAATGGCTCAAGCTGTCCCAGAAAATACTGCTGAAAAAGGACCGAAATCTGAAGCAATACCTATTCAAGGGGAAGACCGCATTTATCTTGTGGCGCCAGAAGATATTTACCTCGTTTCTGTCGAAGAACGGCAACTGAGCATTTTTGTGGATCAACAGGTCTACAAGATGACAGGGACCCTCAACAGTATCGAACAGAAATTACCTACCACGCTCTTTATTAAAACGCATCGAAGTTTCATCTTGAATCGAACAAAAATTCAAGAAATTCAGCCGTGGTTTAATAACACGTTGCAAGTAATTTTAACCAACGGCTCAAAAGTACCTGTTAGCCGTTCATACGTCAAAGAATTTAAAGAAAAACTTGGCTTAAGTTAAAAAATCACCACTTGAAATGTCGAATGCATTTCAAGTGGTGATTTTTGCATTTGGTGAAGAAATTCTGGCATTTCATGAAAAAAAGCCCTTAAAAAAACGTTTTCTTTATATACTTAACCCATAGAAAACAGACAAAAGGGAGCGAAGAAGAATGGAAAAGAAAGTATATTCATTTTTACAACAAGCAGCAGTTTTTGCCATTATTATGTTAATCGCCAACGGCTTGGCGTTCATTTCCCCAATACCAATGCCTGCTTCAGTAATTGGCATGGTGTTATTGTTCATTGGTTTATGTACAAAAGTTGTTAAATTGGAGCAAGTGGAAGGGCTAGGTAATAGCTTATCAACGGTTATTACATTTTTATTTGTTCCTTCAGGGATTTCCTTAGTTAATTCTTTAGGGATTATGCAACAATTTGGCGTTCAAATTGTTTTTGTTATTTTAGTAGCGACACTAGCGTTACTAGCAACGACTGGTTGGACGGGCGCCTTTTTATTGCATATGAAAGATGCTCGAAAAGAAAAAGAACCCGCAGCAACGAAGAAAGCGAAAGGAGAGGTTCGCGCATGAATCCGTATGTTGGCATTATTATTTCATTAGCTGTATTTGGCATAGGTACTTGGTTGTTTAAAAAAAGTAAAGGTTTCTTCTTATTTACGCCATTATTCGTTGCGATGATTTTAGGCGTTGTCGTTTTAAAAGTAACAGGAATTAGTTACGAGCAATACAATGAAGGTGGCAAATATATCAGCTTCTTTCTAGAGCCTGCGACAGTAGCGTTTGCGATTCCTTTATATAAAAAGAGAGACGTGTTGAAAAAATATTGGTTAGAAATTTTAACGGCGTTAACAATTGGTTCTTTTGGTTCGCTAGTGGCTGTTTATTTTGCAGGAAAAGTGATTGGCATGGATAATCATTTAGTGGCCTCAATCTTACCACAAGCAGCTACAACAGCGATTGCCGTACCTATTTCTCAAACTGTTGGCGGCATTACTTCCATTACGGCGTTTACTGTAATCTTCAATGGTGTACTAACCTATGCCTTGGGCCGAATTGCATTGAAATGGTTTAAAATTAACAATCCAATCGCCAAAGGTTTAGCTTTAGGTGCGGCCGGACATGCCCTAGGTGTGGCAGTTGGCATGGAAATGGGCGAAACAGAGGCTGCTATGGCTAGTATTTCTGTCGTAGTGGTTGGTGTAGTTACTGTTTTAGTAGTTCCTTTCTTTGCAACGGTCATTGGTCTATAAAAAAGTGGGCTTCCCCACTCTTTTATGAGTAGCTAATTTCTATCAACTAGCAGTCTCTGCTTATTCTGTTCCCGCCGTTTATCAATTTTTAAGCCTGGGACAAAAATCCAAAGTGATTTTTGTCCCAGGCTCTTTTGTGTTGTTTACACGATTTTTTGAGTATAGATAGGGCGCGTGGAAGGATTGACCAGTCTTTTTATAGAATGGTTGCTCCTAAAGTTTGTTTAAAGTGGCGTAACGCCCATTCGTGTCCTTGTTCATCAAAACTAGCAACGGCATTCTCGGGAATCATTAATTGATAGCCTAAATTATAGGCATCGACAGCCGTATGCAACACGCAAATATCTGTACAAACACCAGTTAAACAAAGCTCTGTAATTCCTCGTTCTCGTAATCGAATGTCCAAATCTGTACCACTAAAAGCAGAATAGTGCCGTTTGTCCATCCAATAAACGCTTGCCTCATTTTTGTGAGCTTGATAAAAATCAGCTAGCGAGCCAAACAGATTACGCCCGTCAGTTCCTAAGACATTGTGGGGCGGGAAAAGTTTATTTTCAGGATGATAGCGATCTAGGGGGTCATGCCCATCAATGGCAAAAACCACAAAATCGCCATTGTCAAAATAGTGCTTTGTTTGTTGAACAAGGGCCGTTTCAATGGCTTGCCCAGCGGCACCAGTGGTTAGTTTTCCGTCTGTGGCGACAAAATCATTCGTATAATCAATGGAAATCAGAGCTTTCATTTGGCAACCTCCTAAAGGTTAAAGTCATTTTGTTCATTTTACAGCTTTTAAGAAAGCATTTCAAATGATAAAAGTACATCAAATTCTAAAAAAGCTGTTTCAAAATAAACGCTTTGGCTAAAAAACATGCTATAATTTTGCTACAAATTAAAGCAGGTGAATAGAGTGAAAAGAAAAATCGTACGTTTTATCCTTTGGTTGTTAGGAATCATTGTGGTTATTTGCTTAGGCGTGTTTCTCGCCTTTCAATTATCCCCTAAGCCAGGCGCTTGGGTCATCAACCAGTTATTCGCAGGCGAAGTTGAAATAAAAGATTCAGCTTCCTATGATAAAGCATTACCCAATGTCCAATTTCAAGAAAATCAAACATACCCTTCTTCAAGAAAAAAGAATACCTTTGATTTGTATTATCCCCAAACGTCAAAACAAGCGGTACCAGTCGTTTTATGGGTCCATGGTGGTGGCTATGTGGGAGGAGATAAGTCTGGGATGAAAGAGTTTGCGACACGTTTAGTGGCTGATTCCTCAGTTGCCTTTATTTCAATGAATTATGAATTAGCACCAGACGCACCTTATCCAAGCCAGCTCCAGCAGGTCAATGAACTTGTTCAATTTTTATTAGAAAAGAAACAAGCATATCCCATGTTAGATTTATCTAAGCTTTTTATTGGCGGGGACAGTGCGGGTGCACAGATTGCTCTACAATATGCAACAGTTCAAACCAATGCCAACTATGCCAAAGAACTAGGGATGACTGCAGCGTTGCCGGCTAGCCATTTAAAAGGCACACTCTCGTATTGTGGTCCGGTGGATTTGAAACAAATGGCCAACCAACAAAGTGATAATCGTTTTATGAAATTTTTCGTTAAAACAGTGGCTTGGTCTTTGCTCGGCACTAAAGACTGGCAGACGAGTGCAGAACTGCAAGAAGTGAGTTTAGTGGATAAAGTCACCAAAGAATTTCCCCCGACGTATCTAACAGATGGCAATAGTTTTTCATTCCAAGAGCAAGGACTAGCCTTGGTTCAGCGGTTAAAAACTTTAAATGTTCCAGTTTCAGCTCTCTTTTTCAAAGATAAGAAAGCAACGATCACACATGAATATCAATTCGACTATCAAACAAAAGAAGCTAAACAATGTTACCAAGAAACAGTCCAGTTTGTGAATACGTATAAATAAACAGAGGCCTTAGAAATATTTCTAAGGCCTCTGTTTATTTGTTTTTGTCATTTTTTTAGCTGAGAAATATGTATAAATTAAACAAAAATGTTTATTTAATGATGTTTACATGAGAAAAAATCCGTGCTATACTACGAACTCGTTTGTTAATTTTAATGTTAAAAATAACGTTTTTGTTATTTTTGTGAACAAATTAACATTTTTATCTTACAAAAACAGCAAAAAATTCGTTTAGTTAACAAAAAGAAAATTAAAAAATAAATTTTTTTTTTGAAATTAAGAAAATATCTTTAAAAAAATCAGAAGAAAACTTCGTATACTTGAGCCATAGGTTGGTTGTGGAAAGTTTACTTCGAGGGAGGAGTGATGAAGTTAATGAAAAAGAAAATCGCTGTTTTATTGGCAACTTGTTTACTTGTACAACCATTTTTATCTGTTTCAGCGTGGGCGATTGAAGGGGAGCAACAAACGGAACGTACGCAGACACAGCCAAAAACAGCAGAAACCAGTACAAGTGAAGCAACAAAAGAAAGCAGCGCACATTCTACAGAACAGTCATCAATGACTGAATCTAGTGCTATCACAGAAAAAGTAACCACCTCTTCCACAGAAACAAAACCAAGCGAAGAGCAGAAGCAAATCACGTTGACCTTTGAAACAACGGATCAAGCTTTGTTTCAAAATGATGCCAAAAGTTATCAAGTGGTAAAAGAAAAAAATCAGCCACTTCGGACAGAAGAATTACCAAAATGGGCGAATAGTGAGGAAAATGCGACTTTCGTTGGCTGGTCTTATCAAGGCAAAACATATACAAATGAAGAACTTCTTCAATTAGAGTTTTCAGAAGATACACAACTTACGGCTGTCTTTAAACAGAAACTGACACGCATGGCCAGAGCTGTTTCAGTTGATCAGTCCATTGCGGACACAATTGCCCCTGCGGATAAAACAAAAGTGATTGTTGTGCCAAGTCCTGCAGGAGATGGAGCAGCGTACAAAGAATATGCATCGACAGAGGCTGGCTTGAAAGAAGCCTTGTTTGATTTGTATCAACAGGGGAACAATGGCGATTTCACTCTTTATATAGGAAACAATATTACGACGAGTGCGGCGACCACCGCTAAAGTGATTCCTGACACCGTTACGGCAAGTAATATGACCTTTTACGCCTTGCAAGGTAAGGTCAATCATTTAGTGATTACTGGAAACAGCGCGGATCCGATTAGTATGGATCAAACGGCGCCAACGGGTTCTAAGACGTTAGGATTTAATCAAAATATCTTTTTTGGCTCAAACATCACTTTGAGAAATCTAAACTATACAGGTACGAATATGTATTTAAATGGTTACAGTTTGAACTTGAATGGCGGTTCTAGTGGAAACGGTCTGACCGTATACGGTGGAACGGATACAGGAGATGTTTCAGGAAACCCAACTTTAACAGTAAATAGTACAGGTACAGGGACATGGAATTTCTATGGCGGAAACCAAAATGGTGGTAATTTAGCTGGAAATCCTACGATTGTTATTAACAATACACGGAGCGGACTAAATACATTAAGTGGGGGCGCCAATATTGGGACAGTGACTGGGAATACTTCATTGGTTGTCAATGATTCTGGTGGCAGAATTGCTTCAATTTATGGGGGCGGTTATGGGACCAACGCAACCAACACAGCGAATGTTACTGGTAACGTCTCAACAAAGGTTGCGATTACGAATGCTGCTACAGGTTTCCAATTAAGTACGTATTATGGCGGTGTTCAATACGGAAATATTGGTGGAAAAGTAACAAACGATATTTCTGGATATGGCCGTTGGTATACAGCGGGTCAACGTTTTATTGGTGGCTCTTCCCGCGGCGATATAGGAACGAATCGTGCGACTGATGGAATTACTACAAATTTAAATACACAGTTGTATAGTGCGGGTCGTGCAGATTTTGAAGGAGGCAACCAATATTCTGGAACGATCATCGGAGATATTACGAATGTGGTCACAGCAGGAACGAATTCCGCTGGTGGTATTAATGATTTTAACGGCGGTGCTGGTAACAATGTTTCGAAATTTAACAAGAGTCAAATTGGGGCCTCAAATGAAGCAACGTATGATGCTTATACACCACAGCAAAGAGCAGAATTAGCCAAATCAGCAGCAGCTTTTAAAGTTTTTGGAAATATTTCTTCTAAATTAGTCAGCGGTTCGTTTAATAATGGTGCAATTTACTCAACTGCAGCTGGCCGCGGTGGCTATATTGAAGGAAATACAACAATTGAAGTGGGAACAGCGAATGGCGATGGGTCCTTAGGTGGCGATGGTATGGCTTATTCAGGCGCAAAACCGACAAGCTTAGATTATTCAACGACCGATAAAAGTCGTGGGTATAGTTCAGGCTGGGATATTGTTGGTGGCGGCGGCTATCCTGCTAGTAATGATACTTGGGATATTTATATAAAAGGAGATACTAAGACTGTTTTAAATAATACCATTGCTCGCTGGACATATGGTGGCTCTTTTTCAGGTGTCGTTGAAGGAAACACTTCTAACACATTGAATGGCGGGATTGCTGACACATTAGAAGGAACAGGCTATCAAGCAGCTAGAGTTTATGGGAACGGTCAAACAATCGTTAATAATGGTCAAGTCGATTGGTTTCTTTCAGGCGGTGGCTGGAATGATGCCAAAAATGTTGGGAATGTCGGTGTAACGGTTTATGAAGGAGTAATTAATGCTTCAATGGGCGCTTCTTATGGAGCAAGCGGTGGCCATACAATTACTGGTAATTCAGACAATCGCATCTACGGAGGAAATTTCTCAGGAACTCCTCGGACAGGCGCGAACGGTTTTTCAGGTGGGATTACCAATGCAGGCTCACTTCTTGGAAATGCCAAACTCTTAATTGATTTAAGAAACTACAACGGAGAGTTTAAGTTGCCTGGTAATACCTACATTACTGGTGGTCGGCCCTATGGTCAAAATACGACACTAGGAACGGATGAATCAAACACAATTACTTTAAATATTTTCACTAAAACAGGTGTGGAATCTCTAAATGGGGCCAGCATTTACGGTGATGGTGGAACCAATGCTGCGTATACCAAGAACGGCAAGATTACAATGAATATTCAAGCAACGGGTTCTAGTATTGGAAATTTATATGCGACACAGTATTCCAATATCAGTGGCGGAAAAATCTTACGTGATGTTACCGCAAATGTTCAAGGTGCAGTTAGTATTAACGGTTTATCCGGTGGTTCATCAACAGATAATTTTACTAATGCAATTGTGAATGCTAGTTCAAATAAAGTGGCCTTTAACTTTGGGACTAACGTTGACGGCACCAATAATTATCAAACAGAACCACTAAATGCGACAGGCTTAGGCGTTGTCAACTTTACGGAATTAAATGTCACCAATGGCATTAAATTAATGGCTAATGGTGGGAACATCAAAAATGGCGTTTCTGCTACTGCCGCGAATCATAGTACGACTTACAATGAATTCGGATCAATTCATCTATCTAAAAATGCAGGAATTGGGATTACCAACACGGCCAATTTAATTTCAGCTAGCAAACTAACGGTTCAGGATCATGCAACATTAGAAACAATTCCTGGTACAGGTAAGGTAAACATTGCGGATTTTGAAGCTGTCGATCCAACAAAAGATGAACTTTTATGGATTAAACCAACGACAGATACAACTGCTTTGGTGGATAGCATAGGGACTTGGTTTGGAAATGTCAAAGCCTATCAGGTCTTGACGATTAATCCAACGGTCAATAATGCTACAAAACTTACGCCAACAACGTTTCATGGGATTGAAAAAGCGACTGGAAAAACATTTATTGGCGATAACGATGTGACCAAGGGCGCCAATGGCTATGGAATAGCAATTCCTGGCTCTATCATCGATTATGAAGTGGAAACGCCTGGAATTGTGGCAGGTGCAGGTACTATTTCTCATGATGTAAAAGAGGTCAAAGCCGGCAATGCGCCATTAACCTTACAAGCGTGGGGCACCGAAGTAGCTGGACAAAAAGTTCAAAAAGGACGTTTGATGATTCCGACCTCAAGTGCTTTAACACCAACCCTAAGCTTCCTTCCTGACGAAGTAACAGGTTCTTGGTTGCACCAAGGAACGGTTAAATCTAGTGAAGTTGGGAGCTCGATAGAGCAAATTCCAGAGCAAAAAGATACCATCCCGCTTTCATGGAAAGCGACGAATATGAACTACAGTTATCAGGTGAAAGTTCAATTTTCAAATAAAGTGGAACTTTCGGGGCAATCGGTGATTGTCACAGAAGATGAGGCAGCGCAACTAACGACTGTTGATAAAGTAATAGAAATGCTCGGTGCAAAAGGTCGGCCGTTTTTCAAGACCTCATTAAAAGAGACGGATTTACCACAAATTCAAGCGCCGTTAGCAGAAAAAACTGTATCGCGGACACATGATATTCAATTAGAAGCAGGGACGTCAGGGGATAATTTGCAAAACAAAACGGTTCATTTAGTTGTTGTGAAAAATGAAAGTGTCCTTGCCAAAGATCGTTCGTTTGCCTTGTATGCGACAAGTGCGCATTTGAAATTAAAAGAAGCAAATGGCTTAACGAATTCAGACGAGTTGGCAAAATGGACACAAGCAACGGTGATTTTCGCAGATGGTCGGGCCAATCAAACACCAAGTCTTGATGCCGCAACCTTCCAAGCCATTCAGCAAGCGAAACCAGAAGAATTAGCCAAAACGGTGCCAGCCAATTATCAATTTACAGAAGCTGGTGAAACGTTAAATAAAAAAGTCAATGTGTCTATTTCAGGTGAATTAACGTTAGAAAAAGTACCTAAAACAATTGATTTTGGCAAACAAAAAATTTCTGCCAAGCCAGAAGTTTACTGGCCAACTCTTTCAGATGATTTAGTCGTTCAAGACACACGCGGGACAGAAAGTACGCCTTGGAAACTGAATGTTCAGGTAACGAATCCCTTAACGAACGGCACAGATCAATTGGAAGATTTGTCGTTGGTTACAGACAAAGGAGAATTTTTACTCAATAAAGGAGATACGGTTGTTACAGAAAATGAAGGCTCCGGTTCAGGTAGTTATACAATTAACCAAGGTTGGGGTGCGGCAAACCAACGGGGACTTAAACTATCTGTGCCAGTCGAGAAACAAAAAGTCGGCGAATTTAAAGGGACATTGTCATGGTCATTAGTCATGGCACCATAATAAGGAGGAGAGAAGTGAGATGAAAAAATACCTTTTGCTTAGTTGTTTTTTAGGTCTTTTCAGCTTCTGTCATTCAGACACTGCGTTTGGGGAAGCAGCTTATGAAAATAGTGGTGTTGTCTCCTTTTATGGAACGTATGAATATCCCACAGAAGAGTCGACAACAGCGACTAGTAATTCTTCCACAACGACCGAACCCACCAAGCCAGCTGACGGAGGCGCTTCATCTGTCCTTTCTTCTGGCGTATATGGGTCGCGCCAAGGAAGATTACCGGCGACAGGTACCACCAATCAAGAACCATTTATTTATTTGGGAATCAGCCTTATCACTATAGGCATATTATTTATTAAAAGGAGAAGAGAAGATGAAAAAAACAGTATTAGCAGTAGTAGGGATTGTAGGATTTAGCGGTGTCCTAGCGACACAACAAGCATTTGCGGAAGACATTAACGTGAATTATACAAGTAATGGCGCCATTACATTTGAACCAGATACAGATCCAACGAAGCCAGTTAACCCAACCAATCCAGATGAAAAAGTTGAACCAGAAGATCCAACTGACCCAACTGGACCAAAACCAGGGACTGCAGGCCCCTTATCAATTGACTATGCTTCAAGCTTTCAATTTGGCGCCCAAAAAATCACTTCCGACACGAAAG
Source organism: Enterococcus sp. C102(2024) (assembly GCF_040888205.1). Lineage (NCBI taxonomy): Bacteria > Bacillati > Bacillota > Bacilli > Lactobacillales > Enterococcaceae > Enterococcus > Enterococcus sp. C102(2024). The sequence continues at coordinate 104,235 of NZ_JBFOHH010000005.1, forward strand.
ATTATTACGCACAAATTCAAACATTTAAAGATGGGACAACAGGTCCCAACTATGTTCAGGTAACGGATAAACGTGGGACACAAGAAGGCTGGACGTTAAGCGCTGTACAAAATGCGCAATTCAAAACAGCCCAAAATGAAGAATTAGTGGGGGCCGCTTTATCGATTGCCAATGCAGGTGTGACATCGATTGTTGATGCCGCATACGCGCCAACACCAACAGCAGCACATACCTTTGTTCCTGGAACAGAAGTAGAATTAGTCAAAGCAGAAGATGGCAAAGGAATGGGGACTTGGGTCTATCGTTTTGGGAAAGATGCGACAGAAGGTGCTACTGCCGTGAAATTAAATGTCCCAGGTAAAGCGATTAAATTAGCAAAAGAATATCGTACGACATTAACGTGGACATTGAAATCTGTGCCAACGAATGTTGGAGGCTAAGTAAATGAAAAAAACAGTCGTCTACTCCTTGTTATTCGGAACAATGTTGCTTGGCGCCACTGTTCCTGCTGAAGCGGCGACGGTCGTTTTTGATAGCGAACAGTCGATTGTTTTTACCCCAAGCACAGATGGGACGGATCCAGTGAATCCAGAAAATCCCGATCCAGAAAAACCAGTTCGACCAGTCGATCCAACGAATCCTGATGGACCTAATCCAGGTACCCCTGGGCCACTTTCCATCGATTATGCCTCAAGTTTGGATTTTGGGAGTAATGAGATATCGAATAAGGATCAAACGTATTTTGCCAGAGCGCAAACCTATAAAAATCCAGATGGTTCAGCAAGTGAATTGGCAACTGCTAATTATGTACAAGTAAGTGATTTACGGGGAACCAATGCTGGCTGGGTTTTAAAAGTGAAACAAAATGGTCAATTTCGTAATGCAGAAACATTACACAAAGAATTAACAGGCGCCACCGTCGCCTTTACTGAGCCCAGTGTGCGCTCAAATGCGACGGACGTATTGCCGCCAACTGCTACCGCAAACATTCAATTAGATGCTGCGGGCGCAGAAACTGTTGTCATGCAAGCCCCAGAAAATACCGGCGCCGGAACGTGGATCACGCTGTGGGGGCAAGCAGAAAAAGTGACCGAAAAAAATCAACAAGGACAGCAAGTAAATGCCACAATCACACGGGCAATCTCACTAACTGTTCCCGGGAAAACCCCTAAGGATGCAGTACAATATAAAACAACATTGACTTGGCTACTTTCAGATGTACCAGTAAATAATGGAGGGAAATAAATGAAAAAGACAAAAGTAATGACATTGATGGCAACCACAACTTTAGGCGCATTGGCACTTGTACCAATGAGTGCATTAGCAGTCGACGGTGGTGAATACCAAACAAACGGAGCGATTCAATTTGCACCAAATACGAACCCAACGAATCCAGTTGATCCGACGAATCCAGATCCGGATAAACCAATTACGCCAGTTGATCCAACTGATCCAACAGGGCCTAAGCCAGGGACAGCAGGTCCGTTATCCATTGACTATGCATCTAGTTTATCTTTTGGGGAACAAACGATTACCTCAAAAAATATGACCTACTATGCAGAAACACAAAAATACAAAGATAACGCTGGCGCCGACCAAGAAGGCCCGAACTTTGTTCAAGTCTCAGATAATCGTGGGACTGAAACAGGTTGGACGTTAAAAGTAAAACAAAATGGTCAATTCAAAACTGAAGCCAACCAAGAACTAACAGCGGCCAAAGTAACTTTAAGCAACGGACGCGTGGTTTCAGCTTCACAATCTGCAAAACCAACGACAGCGCCAGCTACGATTGAATTAAACCCAACTGGGGCTGAATCAGTGGTCATGGCTGCTGGCGATAAAGAAGGTGCGGGTACGTACTTAATGAGCTGGGGCGATAGTGTAGATGCCGCTAAAACAAGTATTTCATTAGAAGTACCTGGTTCAACCACAAAATATGCGAAAAAATACACGACAACTTTTACTTGGACTTTGACAGATACACCTGCTAACACAGGAAACTAAGAACGACAGCATACACGCAAGATCGGGATATAAGTCAAAAATTTTTTGGCTTATCTTTCGGTCTTTTGGTGCTTATAATACAACAAAGAATGACAGACATAGGAGAATGAATATGAACAGATGGAAAGTATATGCAACGGTAATCGCTTGTATGTTATTTGGCTGGATTGGCGTGGAGGCGCACGCTTCTGAATTTAATTTTGCGGTCACACCAACAATTCCCGAAAATCAAGTGGATAAATCAAAAACCTACTTTGACTTAAAAATGGTGCCTGGTGCCAAACAAACCGTAGAAATTCAGTTACGCAATGATACAGATGAAGACATTACCATTGAAAATACGGTGAACTCAGCGACAACAAATTTAAATGGCGTAGTAGAATATGGCCAAAACGGAATCAAACCTGACAAAACTTTACGCTTTAACTTAAAAGATTATGTGGAAGCACCGAAAGAAATCATCTTGCCGAAGCATTCCCAAAAGACCTTACCTTTAACCATCACGATGCCTAAAGATTCTTTTGATGGCGTGATGGCTGGCGGTATAACACTCAAAGAGAAAAAGAAAGAAACAACGACTTCTGCGGATCAATCAAAAGGGTTAGCTATTAATAATGAATACTCCTACGTTGTGGCTATTATTCTTCAGCAAAATGAGACAAAGGTTCAACCAGATTTAAAATTACTGGGGGTTAAACCAGGCCAAGTCAACGCGCGAAACGTCATCAATGTTTCTTTACAAAACCCACAAGCGGCCTATTTAAACCAATTACATTTAATCAACACTGTTTCAAAAGGAGGCGAAATGCTTTACCAATCCGATACTGAGGATATGCAAGTGGCGCCAAACTCTAACTTTAGTTACCCAATTTCTTTAAAAGGGGAACGATTAACGCCAGGGAAATATGTCTTGAAATCAACGGCCTATGGTGTAAAAGATGAAAAAGGCACCTATCAAGTCAAAGGTGCCAATGGTGAAGAACGGTACCTGTACAAATGGGAATTTACAAAAGAATTTACTATTTCTGGGGACGTCGCTAAAGAATTAAATGAAAAAGACGTAACCATTAAAGGAACCAATTGGTGGTTGTATCTACTGATTGCATTCATCATTCTAGCGCTGCTCTTATTGATTTTCTTCTTGTATCGTAAAAAGAAAAAAGAGGAAGAACAACAATCTGAGCAATAAAAAGGGCTATCTATTGACAAAAAGGGTTTTCCTTGTAAAAGTAAAGATACTTTTACAAGGAATTGCTTCCCATAAAGTAGAGGTAGAGAGAGTGAGAAGCCATGAGAAAAAAGTATCTTTTTTTATTTAGTTCTTTGCTAATTTTTACGGCTGTCGAAATAGAACCAATTCAAACATTGGCGACACCTATTTATAATCCCTTAGAACCAACGGAAGAAATTCAACCAAAACCAGAATCAATCACCCCTCAGGAAAAGTCAGAACCGGAACAACCTGTGCCAACCCCTCCGGAAGATCAAAAAACAACGGTTCCTTCTGAAGAAAAAAAGCCTTCACCCAAGAAAAAAGACAAACCTGTGGAGAAACCGGCAATGTCAAAAGAAAAAAAGAAACAAACAAAAGAAACAACGGCTCATCCCTTACAAGTGAATAAAGATTTTGTCTTTCCTAACGGACTTGGTGCAGGCGGCGATGAAGAATCTGAAAGCTATTTAGCAGCGGTTGGGTACTTTCTTTCAGGAAATGGATTGTATGGGAAAAAAATGGATGTGAGAGAAGTCTATGATATTGATGATGTTTTTAAATAAAGTGGATAAAAGAAAAATCGCCTTATTTCAGTTACTGGAAAATGCACCGATGTTAACAGAGTCAAAAGAAACCGTAATGCAGGAGTTAGAATTATCTGAATTTATCGTGAACAAAACGGTCGCTGAATTAAATGCCGATTTTATTGAATTTGGTTTATCAGAGGATTTTCAAATTGTGAGCGATGGTATTTTCTTAACTCTTAATGAATCAGGAACGGAAACTTCCGCTACTTTGATTGATTGCTATATTAAAGAGTCGTTACGTTTTGCTATGTTTCAAGATTTCTTTTTTCAGCGTTTTGATTCTGTGAATGAGTTTGCGTTAGAACACTTTGTTAGTCACACATTGGCTTATAAGGAGTTCAAGGAATTAAAGAAAATGCTGGAAAATTATCAAATTACAATTAATAAAGAATTTCACTTGGTGGGAAATGAAACCAATTTACGCGAAGTAACAACACTGGTTTTTTTACAATTATACCAACGTGATTTTTCATTGTACGGTAAAAAAGTTTTAGAGCAGATTCGGAACTTTGAGCTATTTTTTTCTGAGAAGGTACATCTTAATCAGCGTGCGGGCTATGCACAAGCTAAATGTTTTCATTTTTTGGCGGTTTCTTTGGTACGAACGCAGCAACAGTTTTATGTAGAGAAAAAAGTAGATTCGCAAGTGTTAAAACAATTAGCCGGTGACAATCAGCAGAATGTTTTCAATTGGTTAGAGAGTCTTCAAATCCCAGAACCACAACGAACAAACGAAGGCAATTATTTACTCTTATTTTTAATTGCTGAAGAGTGGCTTCAAGTAGCTTCAGCAGCACTTTGCCAAAGATTTGCAGAAATTCAACAATTGAATCGTGACTTGTTAAGCTATTTAAAAATACAATTTCAGCTTTCCGAGGAAGTCCTGCAAGGTTTTGAACAAAAAGTAACAATCGTTCATTTTAAATTGTTCCATTTTCCAATAGAAGCAAATTATAGTTATCGCAAAATGGATATAACCTACTTTGCAGAAACGTATACAGAGTATTTTTCTGCTAGTCGACAATTTATTCAAGAACAAAAAACGAATCCCGCTGTTTGGGATGCCAGACGTTTTTTATTTTATCGGTATCTGTTGTTAATGGTGGATGCGTTACCATTGAAAAAAGTTTTGGCTCCGATTACATTGTGTGTCGACTTTTCCTTTGGTGAAGCCTATAATCGTATGATACAAAAAAATATTGAAAAAATTACGGAATGGAATATCATTTTCAAAGCACATGTAGATGAAAGTGTACAATTAATTTTATCGGATATTCATTTTGTCGATTGGCCTGAGATTACTCAAATTATTTGGCTAGCGCCACCACGTCCTGTTGATTGGTCGCATTTTATTAAAACGCTGAGTGCACTAAGACCGCACTCGGGAGAAGAAAACAAGGTCGGGACAGCACCGCTCAGCTCCGAGAAATAAGAAGAAATTTCCGGAAATTGTTCTTTAATTTTTGGATAATTTCGGCTTATTTCCGAAGGAGCTGGTTCTGTTCCCGCCGTTTATCAGATTTTGAGCGTGGAGCAAAAATCCAAAGTGATTTTTGTACCGCGCTTTTTCTTTTAGAATATAAAAATTAAAAATAATAAAAAAGTTGAAACTTTTTATGCTTGTGATTCGTCTATATAAGTGTACAGGAAAGGAGGTTCCAGAAATCGATGGTTTTCGATGGTTGGAAAAGAAAAAAACAAATTCGCGCGTTAGAAACGCTTGTGGATACCAAATATGAAAAAATGTATCGCATTGCCTTTAACTATACACATTCGAAAGAAGATGCCTTGGATGTGATTCAAGAAAGCTTTGAAAAGGCACTGAAGGCCATCCAAAAAGGACCCGATATTAAGGATTTTGACGCGTGGTTCTTTCGAATTCTGCTTTCTGTAGCGACAGATTATTGGCGTAAAAAGAAACGAGAAGCTGTTCATATTGAAAAAGATGAACATGTGTTAGCCCTTTTAAATAATCCCCAACGCAGTTTTTTAGAAATTGAAGAAATTATTAATCAATTAGATAGTCCCAATCGTGAAATTATTCTATTAAAATTTTTTGAAGGATTTACGCTAAAAGAAATCGCCTTGATCCTGGATATTAACGAAAACACGATTAAAACGAAGATGTACCGCAGTTTGAATGAACTCCGAAGTCTATTGAATTAGTAAAAGAAAGGAAGCGAAAAAATAATGGAAGATTTTGTAAAAAGCGTTGTTAAAAACTTTTCAAAAGAATACCGCCAACAACCGTTGCCAACGGATCTACAAGCGGAAGTCAAAGCGCGTTTTCATAAAGAGAAAAAGCGGTACACCTGGCTTCGTTTTAGAAACCGCTCACTGCAAAGTAGTCTAGTAGTAGCTTGTGGCTTTGTCTTATCAGTCAATTTGTTTCCAGGTTTTAGTGAAGCAGCCCGCAACATCCCTGTGTTAGATAAAATTGTTCAATTAGTCACCATCAAAACGTTGACAGCGAAAAAACAGGAAAGTGAAGTAAACATCGATGTCCCTAAAATCCAAACATCCCAAGAATCTTCAGTAGCCGATACACTCAACAAAAAATACTTGAAAGAAGCCCAAACAGAATTTCAACAAGTCAAAGGGCAATTGTTTGATGGTTCTCGTGTTTCAGTCACTGGAGATTATGAAAAAGTCGTGGACGACCGTCGCTTCCTAGTGGTCAAACGAACCTTCACAGAAATTAAAGGCAGCTCTGCGACGACAACGAAATATGACACCATCGACAAACGAGCCAATGTTGTCGTTTCACTCCCCTTAATTTTTAAAAATGATTTTTACATTGATGTCATTAGTAGTGAAATTAAACAACAAATAGCAGACCAAATGAAGAACGATAGCAATAAAATATACTGGTCCGAAAAAGAGGATGCCCCCAGTGATGTTCAACCCTTCAAAAAAATTAAAAAGGACCAACCTTTCTATATCAATGAAAAACACCAATTAGTGATTGTGTTTCCTCAAGGAGAAATTGCGCCTTACTATATGGGCACCCCTGAATTTGTGATCCCTAATCAAGTCATTGAGAATGAATTGGCAGCGCCTAATTATTTAAAATAAACTCAGTAAAAAACACGCGACATTTCTTAAAACTGTCGCGTGTTTTTTGCTGACCTAACCAAGTCAGTTGCGGTTTTACTGAGAGAAGCGTACACTAGAATTAAGCATAACAAGAAAGGGCGAATGGCAATGGAAAAATCAGAAAAAATTAGTATTTTACAAGATGTGGTTAAAATTAAATCTGTAAATGGAAACGAAGAAGAAGTGGCAATCTATTTACAAAATCTTTTGAAAAAATATGAGATCCCTTCTGAACTTGTTTCTTATGCACCAAATCGTAGTAGTTTGGTTGCTTACCTAGGTGAAAACCGAGAAAAAGTCTTAGGGTTTAGTGGCCACATGGACGTGGTTTCTGAAGGGGACGAAAGTCAATGGACTTTCCCGCCATTTGCGGCCCATATTGAAGGAAATAAATTGTATGGCCGTGGCGCAACGGACATGAAAAGCGGCTTAGTCGCAATGGTTTTAGCAATGATTGAATTAAAAGAAAAGGAAGTTCCATTAAAGGGAGCGGTTAAATTTTTAGGTACAGTTGGTGAAGAAGTCGGTGAGCTAGGTGCTGGCCAATTAACTGAAAAAGGCTATGCGGATGATTTAAGTGCCTTAGTCATTGGAGAACCAACCAATTATAACTTGATGTATGCGCACATGGGTTCAATTAACTATTCTGTTGTGTCACACGGAAAAGAAGCCCACAGTTCGATGCCAGAAGAAGGCATTAACGCGATTAATAATTTGAACGAATTTATTACAGAAGCAAACCAACAAATGGCGGAAGTCACAGCAAACTATGAAAATCCTGAATTAGGTCGAACGATTCACAATGTAACCGTCATTAAAGGTGGCACACAAGTGAACAGTATTCCAGGTCAAGCAACCTTGCAAGGGAATATCCGTTCAATTCCAGAATTCAGCAACGACCAAGTCATTGCATTATTACAAAAAATTATCGATGAATTGAACAAAAAAGAAAAACATCAGTTAGAATTAACGATTGATTACAATAAAATTCCTGTAAAAGCTGAGAAAGATTCTGCGTTAATTCAAGCCATTCAAGCCCAATTTGATCAACCATTACCATTAGTGACAAGCGCTGGGACCACAGACTTAGCTGAATTTACTAAATCAGACAATACATTTGATTGCGTTGTTTTTGGACCAGGTGTGACCACTACTGCACACCAAGTCGACGAATATGTCGAAATTGATAATTATTTAGATATGATTGATAAGTATCAAGCGATAGCAAAAAGTTATTTAAATTAAAAAAATGTCGCGCCTGAATCATAAAAATCAGGTGCGACATTTTTTATAAGGTTTATTCCACCACAGTCCATTCATTTAAGGTTTTGCCGTTCTCATCAACTAGCTCTAACCAGCTGTTTGTTCCAGCAAAATAGAGAAACAAGCCGACTTCATTAACGCTTTTTAAGACGATATCTTCCGTTGTGACAAAGTCTTTAAATTGGCCCTTGCGTTCATCACGAAGTTTTTCACCAAATCTGGCGGAGAAACCGACAGACCCGTCTTTATTTAAAGGGGCTTCGGGCATCATTGTCGCGCCAGCTTTAATAAGCATTTCATTGCGCTTTTGCCAAAAAACAGTTGCTTTGCTTTGTCGAGTATCAATATAAAAAGGAATTTGGCTGACTTCTTTTGTCCATTTGTGGCGTGCTTTGGCTGGTCTGGCTTTCTTTGGCGCCGTTTTTTTAAACAGAGAGTAGCCAAAACGTTCCAAGATAAAGGTGACTGTTTCTTTATAGTTAGTCACTGTCGCTACCGCACTTTTCGGAATTTTGACTGTCGTTGGGGTCGCTTCCAATGTTAAACCACTTTCTTTCGCATCATCTAGGAAAGCTTGCGCTAAATAGGCAAGTTCTGTGTCCCAAGTCGGTTTCAATAAAATCGAGTGATCAAAAGAAACTTCTTTATATGTAGCTTTTTCTTCAGCAAGTCCTAAAGCAACTAGTTGGTTATCTCTTAGCAAGAAAAGAATCGCTGCCTCTTTTTTCGGTAATTTAGTTGTTTGTTCAATGATTAAGTGGGCCTGATCGGCTAAATCAATGAGTGTCTTTGTTTTTTTTAAATCAACTGTTAAATGTAAGTCCATGAAGTCTGCTCCTTTATCGTTAGTTTCTTCATTGTATCATGAAACAGTGTCTTCGTCTTTTAACGAGTCAGCAACCTTACAATATTGTTTGAAACAAAAAGAAGCTTTCATGATATACTTACTCACATGCATAATTTTTAATGAGGAAAGTAGAGGAACAAGAATGAAAACACTTGGCAATATTTTATGGTTCATCTTTGGCGGCTTTTTTGGTGGCTTATCTTGGCTATTCGCAGGCGTGATTTGGTGCATTACAATTATCGGTATTCCGATTGGTTTACAATGTTTTAAATTAGCGGGGTTGAGCTTTTTGCCGTTTAAAAAGCGAGTCGTGTATAGTGATAGCGGCGTATCTTTGGTGGTAAACATTATTTGGCTGATTATCAGTGGATTACCATTAGCAATTGGACATTGTATTAGTGGCTTGTTGCTTTGTCTGACAATCATCGGTATTCCGTTTGGGCAACAATCCTTTAAATTGGCGAAATTAGCGTTAATGCCGTTTGGGGCCCGTGTTGTTTCAACAAATGATTTTTATTTTGAATAGTCAGAGGTTTCTCATTGACAAATAAAACGAAACAGCGTATTCTATAAATGTAACAAATAACGTTACATTTAGTTTGGAGTGATTAGACATGGCTATGTCAACGAAATTAAGTGTTGCGATTCATATTTTAAGTTTGATTGAAACAGGTCCTCAAGAACAAGTGACTTCTGAATACATTGCTTCGAGCGTGAATACGAATCCAGTCGTTGTTCGACGACTAATGAGCCAGTTAAAAAAAGCCGGCTTGATTCATTCCATGCGTGGAGCCAATAAAAATACCTTATTAAAGAAACCAGAAGAGATCTCACTGTATGAAATTTATACAGCGGTTGAATTGGAACGAGAGATTTTCAATATTCATCAAAATCCTAATCCAAACTGTTCCGTTGGGGCAAATATCCAATCGGTACTAGAAACTGAATTTACTAAAGTGCAACAAAAAATGGAAGAAGAATTGAAAAGCATCACCTTAGCAGATGTGATTCATGAAATAGAAGTTAAGAGAGATAAGTAATCTCTCTACTTTTAAAGTATTAAATGTAACTATTTTAGTTCTATTTAAAAATGAAAGGATGATTTACATGAAAGTAGCAGTATTAGGAGCAACAGGAAAAGAAGGACAATTACTTTTAGCAGAAGCTAAACGTCGCGGGATGGACGTGACAGCCATCGTTCGTAATGCCTCAAAAATAACAGATGGCACACCGACCATTGAAAAAGATGTTTATCAATTAACAACAGAAGATATTCAAGCGTTTGATGTATTAATTAGTGCCTTAGGATTCCCTAATGTGCAAGATTTCCCCAAATCTACCCAGCATTTGATTGAGATTTTAACCAATCAAAAAACGCGCTTGTTTGTCGTTGGGGGCGCTGGAACCTTGTATGTAGACCCAGAACACACAACTCAATTAAAAGATACACCATCATTCCCAGCAGAAATTCAGCCATTAGCTTCGGCGATGGGCGAAGCTTTAAACTTATTGAAAGAAGCTCAAAACATTCACTGGACCTATATTAGTCCTGCAGCCATGTTTGATGCTGATGGTCCTGCGACAGGCCATTATGAAGTCGCTGGCGAAGAATTAACAACCAATAGCCAAGGTGACAGCTACATTAGTTACGCAGACTACGCCGTTGCCATGTTAGATGAAGTGGAAAGTAATGCACACCCAAATCAACGAATCAGTGTGTATCAATAAAAGAAAAAAATCATAAATAAAGAAAGAAGTGAGAGATAAAATGTTTTATCTCTCACTTCTTTCTTTATTTACACAAAAATTAATAACATTTAGAACAAGGTGTTAAGCCTCTTGCTTGGGCATCTGCCAACGTAGTTGCCGTATAGGTTCCATTTCCACATTTGCGTGCATGGTATTTACTGCCAGTTGGTGTCACAAGAACAGTTGCGCTTGTTTCTGGACCAGCATTTGCAGCAGCCGTCTCGACTTCCGCCGGCGCCTGTGCGGCTTGTTGCGTCTCTGCTTCAGCTTGCGCTTTTGCTGCCGCTTCGGCTTGTTCTTTTTGCGCTTTTTCAGCGGCTAGTTTCTGAGCTTCTGCTTCTTTTCGTTGTTTTTCTTTGTGGGCATCTAATTGAGTTTTAACAACGGCTACCCGTTTTGTTAAAGCTTGATTTGGGGAGTTTAAAGCGTCAATTTGTTTGATCGCTTCATTATAGTAAGCTTCATTGGTTGGTTCTTGTTCAGCTTTTTCAACAGCGGCTGTCGCACTGGCGACTAATTGTTCATTTTTTTCTTTTTCAGCGATAGCGGTTTGAACAGTCGTTAATCGTTGTTGAAATCCTTCTTTGCCAACTGGGGCAGCAGCTACTAATTTTTCAGCTGCTTGATAATCGCTTTTACTTTTAGATTTTTCAGCAGTTGTAACTGCTTCATCAACAGGTACTGCTTCTTTGATTTTTTCAAGGCGATCATTGTATTCCTCGTATTCTTGACTTAATGAAGATACTAAGGTTGCGGCTTCATCATAGTTTTTCTGAGAAGGTTGCTTTTCAGCGTAAGCTAAGGCTTTTTCTGTTTTGGCCAATTCTTGCTCAGAATCTGTGATGCTTGCAATAAATTCTTTTGACGGTGTGACTTCGACTGATTTTTCAACTTTGGTATCTTTCTTCTCAGCAACAAAAGTGATTTTTTGCGTTTTTTCATCGGACAGTTTTACTTTGTAAGCAAACGTTTTGTCTTTCGTTTTTACTTCCTTGCCATTGGCCGTTAGTTTGCTGTTGCCATCGTATTCGCCTTTGATGGTGGCTGAGCCATTGGCATCGGTTTCAACACTCTCTGCATCAAGTGAAAGCGTTGGGGAAGAATCTGTCGTGGCAACCCCACCAATAAATAGAGCGGCACTTGCTAATGCGGCATAGCCATATTGTTTTTTCGGTTGTTTCTTAATTAATGCTTTGATAGTCAGTCCCCCGCTGACAAGTAACCCTAATAGACCCAAAAGTCCTACTACTACACTCATTCATTTCTCTCCTTTCGATATAACGTTATTATACAACGGATTGTGAGAAAATGAACATTTTTTTCGTAATAATTAATAAATTTCCTGATAAAAAAATTATTTCCTGAAGCTCAAATTCTTTTGTAAAAATTTTGTTGTGCTAAAATGGAAAGTGAGTTTAACTACGTATGTTATTAGAGAAGGGGAAATCAATGAAAGCAGAGATCATTGCAGTCGGAACAGAGTTATTACTGGGACAAGTAGTGAATACCAACGCCACCTTTTTATCAGAAGAGTTAGCTGCGCTAGGCATCGATGTTTACTATCAGACCGTTGTTGGAGATAACGGCGGCCGCTTAGAAACGCTACTAACAGAAGCAGAACAAAGAAGTGATTTAATTGTCCTATGTGGAGGGCTAGGACCTACAGAAGACGATTTAACCAAGCAAGTTGTCGCACAACATCTCCATAAATCATTAGTAGAAGATCAAGAAGGATTGAACCGCTTGCACCAGTTTTTCCAACAGTCTAAGCGGCCAATGACGGAAAATAATCTACGACAAGTGTTAGCCATTGAAGGTGGACAAGTTCTTCAAAACCCGACAGGATTAGCGGTTGGTTCTTTCGTAACAGAAGGCACAACAAGCTATTTGCTCTTACCAGGACCACCCAATGAATTAATTCCGATGTTCCAACAAGCGGCACGACCTTTATTGATTGATGCGTTTCCACAAGAAGAACAATTGATTTCAAGAGTCTTGCGTTTTTATGGGATTGGTGAATCACAGCTGGTGACCGAGATTCAATCGTTGATTGTGCACCAAACGAATCCAACCATTGCGCCTTATGCTAAGCCTAATGAAGTGACACTTCGTTTAACAGTTAAAACAAAAGACTTAGTAGCTGGCGAAGAATTATTAACAGCGACGGAAGAAAAGGTTTTAGCTAAAGTGGGGGACTATTTTTATGGGTATGGGGATGACAATAGTTTAGCCAAGGTAACAGTGGATTTGTTATTACAAAACGGACAAACCGTCACGGCTGCTGAGAGCCTCACTGCTGGCCTATTCCAAAGTACACTGGGGGAAATTGCGGGTGCTTCGAAGATTTTTAAGGGAGGCTTCGTGACGTATTCGCAAGAAACAAAAGAGAACTTTTTAGGAATTTCTCATGAACTTTTAGAAGAGCATGGCACGGTAAGTGAAGCGTGTGCCAAAGAAATGGCAGAGAAAGCGCGTCAGTTAGCTAAATCTAACTATGGTTTATCATTTACTGGGGTCGCTGGTGACCCAATCGAAGGCCAACCGACAGGCACTGTTTGGATTGGGCTGGCGGAAGAAGGCCAACCAACCGTTGCAGAATGTTTCCATTTTAACCGTGACCGAAATTATATTAGACAGAGTGCGGTTATGCGAGGATTAGATCTTTTGCGGCGCCGAATCATTAATAAAAAATAAATATGCGAATGTTTGTTCGGTTTTTTCTTGCTTTTTTGGTACAAAAGAGATATGATAGACCTACTAACAGGAAATGAAAAATAAGTTTATATAAATTAAAGGAGGATTATCCATTGGCAGATGATCGTAAAGTGGCTTTAGATGCCGCACTGAAAAAAATTGAAAAGAACTTTGGGAAAGGCTCTATTATGAAATTAGGCGAAAAAGCTGATCAAAAAATTTCAACTATCCCTAGTGGTTCTTTAGCGTTAGATGTTGCATTGGGCGTAGGTGGGTATCCACGTGGCCGAATTATTGAAGTATATGGTCCTGAGAGTTCAGGTAAAACAACTGTTTCTTTACACGCAATTGCAGAAGTGCAACGAAATGGTGGAACAGCCGCTTTTATCGATGCTGAGCATGCATTGGATCCTCAATATGCGGAGAAACTAGGCGTTAACATTGATGAATTACTTTTATCTCAACCAGATACGGGTGAGCAAGGCTTAGAGATTGCCGATGCCTTAGTTTCAAGTGGTGCGATTGACATCGTTGTCATCGACTCGGTTGCTGCGTTAGTTCCTCGTGCAGAGATTGATGGTGAGATGGGAGCGAGCCATGTCGGCTTACAAGCTCGACTAATGTCTCAAGCACTACGTAAATTATCAGGCTCAATTAATAAGACAAAAACAATTGCTATTTTCATTAACCAAATTCGTGAAAAAGTTGGCGTGATGTTCGGAAATCCTGAAACAACTCCTGGTGGACGTGCATTGAAATTCTACGCAACGGTTCGTCTAGAAGTCCGTCGTGCAGAACAGTTAAAACAAGGAACAGACATCGTCGGTAACCGCACAAAAATTAAAGTCGTTAAAAACAAAGTGGCGCCACCATTTAAAGTGGCAGAAGTTGATATCATGTATGGCCAAGGGATTTCCCAAGAAGGCGAATTACTAGATATGGCTGTGGAAAAAGACCTTATCAGTAAAAGTGGTGCTTGGTATGGCTACAAAGAAGAACGAATTGGCCAAGGCCGTGAAAATGCCAAACAATACATGGCGGATCATCCTGAAATGATGGCAGAAGTGTCTAAATTGGTCCGTGATGCATACGGCATCGGTGACGGTTCAACCATTACAGAAGAAGCAGAAGGTCAAGAAGAATTACCCTTAGACGAATAAATAACGAGTGAATACGACTCGTTAAGAAGAAAGACAACACTTACTGAACAGGACAGGTGTTGTCTTTTTTTGTTTAGAACTAAATTGTTAAATAGACTGTTGTCCATGTCCGAACCCATCCACATCAAGCAGCTTAGTCAAACAGCAGACTATGCGGCGTTTGTTCTAAAATTTAAACAATTCGTGACGGCGGAAACCTAAAAATGTGACGTTGTCTAATATTTGCTGCCCTTTCCAAAAGAAAGGGCTTTTTTAAGTTGACACCTTTCGCGACAAACATTAGAATAAAATTGTGTGTATGCACAAATATGCAAGTAGGCATATTGATAATTGATTTTAGTTTATCAAAAAACTACAAGATATGAATTAACAAAAAGATAGTATGGAGGTGGAAATATGGTTTTAAATATTCTCCTCGCTATCGTCGGTTTGATTGTCGGTCTTGGTTTAGGATTTGTTATTGCAAAGTCACGTCATGATAAAGCAATAAATGGTGCAAAAATTTCAGCGTCGAGTATTCTCGAGAACGCTCGGAAAGAATCAGAAACACTGAAAAAAGAAGCATTGCTAGAAGCTAAGGAAGAGAACCAGAAGTATCGTTCAGAAATTGAAAGTGAGTTGAAAGAAAGCAGATTAGAACTTAAATCTCAAGAAAATCGTTTAATTCAACGGGAACAAACGTTGGATCGTAAAGATGACTCTCTTGAAAAACGTGAAGGCTCACTGGAAGAAAAAGAAGAGAAACTTGGTGCTAGACAGCAATTAATTGATGAGCGAGAAAAAGAAGTAGAAAACTTAATTAATCAGCAACATCAAGAATTAGAACGAATTGCTTCCCTTTCAAAAGAAGAAGCAAAATCGATTATTATGAAGTCAACAGAAGAAGAGTTGAATCATGAACTAACCTTGATGGTCAAGGAGTCAGAACAACGTGCCAAAGAAGAATCTGATCGCAAAGCGAAGAACTTGCTTTCCCTAGCAATTCAACGTTGCGCCGCCGATTCTGTTTCTGAAACAACTGTTTCCGTGGTCACTTTACCAAATGATGAGATGAAAGGTCGCATTATTGGTCGTGAAGGACGTAATATTCGTACATTGGAAACATTAACAGGGATTGACTTAATCATTGATGATACGCCAGAAGCGGTTGTGTTATCCGGATTTGATCCAATCAGACGAGAAATCGCTCGAATGACCTTGGAAAAATTAATCCAAGATGGTCGAATTCATCCCGCTCGTATCGAAGAAATGGTAGAAAAATCACGTAAAGAAATGGATGAACGGATTCGTGAATACGGAGAACAAGCAGCCTTTGAAGTAGGTGCTCATACGTTACATCCTGATTTAATTAAAATTTTAGGCCGTTTACGTTTCAGAACAAGTTATGGTCAAAATGTCTTGAACCACTCAATCGAAGTAGCAAAACTGGCTGGCGTTTTAGCCGCCGAATTAGGCGAAGATGTTCAATTAGCCAAACGTGCAGGTTTACTACATGATATTGGGAAAGCATTGGATCATGAAATTGAAGGTTCTCACGTTGAGATTGGCGCAGAATTAGCTGCGAAATATAAAGAAAATTCAGTAGTTATTAATGCCATTGCCTCGCATCATGGTGATGTGGAAGCAACCTCAGTTATTTCTGTTTTAGTGGCAGCCGCAGATGCGTTATCTGCAGCGCGTCCAGGTGCACGTAGTGAATCGTTAGAAAACTACATTCGCCGCTTAGAAAACTTAGAAAATATTTCTAATAGTTTTGAAGGCGTTGATTCAAGTTTTGCTGTTCAAGCAGGACGTGAAGTTCGTGTCATGGTGAAACCAGAAGAAATTTCTGATTTAGAATCTGTTCGTTTAGTTCGAGACATTCGGAAGAAAATTGAAGATGACTTGGATTATCCAGGACATATCAAAGTAACGGTTATCCGTGAAACACGTGCCGTTGACTATGCGAAATAAAATAAAAAGCGAATAAGTATCGCGTGTAGTGTCTCAACGAACAATTGCAAGGATTGTTCGTTGAGACACTTTTTTTAATCTTTTAAAACCAAAACTTTCTTTTCAAAGCGAAAACAACTATAATAAACAAGAGATGTTAAAAAGAGAAGAGGAACCTTTTTGCGTATATTATTTATAGGAGATGTTGTCGGTTCTTTAGGAAGAGAAGCCCTAGCAACGTATGTCCCTAAATTAAAGAAAAAATATCGTCCACAAGTGACCATTGCCAATGGTGAAAATGCGGCATCTGGTCGGGGAATTACTGGCAAGATTTATAAGAAATTTTTGCAAGATGGTGTCGATGTTGTTACGATGGGTAACCATACGTGGGACAACAAGGATATCTTTGAATTCATTGATGATGCGAAGAAAATGGTTCGTCCAGCGAACTTTCCAGAAGATGTGCCTGGTCAAGGAATGGTTTTTGTGAAAGTCAATCAATTGGAACTAGCGGTGATTAATTTACAGGCCCGCACATTTATGGTGCCATTGGAAGATCCTTTCAAGAAAGCCGCCGAGCTAGTGGCTATCGCTCGCAAACGGACACCGCTCATTTTTGTGGATTTTCATGGCGAAACGACGAGTGAAAAACAAGCCATGAGCTGGTTTTTAGATGGCCAAGTTTCAGCCGTTGTTGGAACACATACGCATGTTCAAACAAATGATGCTCGGATTTTACCGAAAGGGACAGCCTTCTTAAGTGATGTCGGTATGACCGGACCTTATGATGGGATTCTAGGAATGAAGCGTGAACCGATTATTGAGAAGTTTATGACAGCATTGCCGAAGCGCTTTGAGGTAGTCGAAACAGGGCGGACAATTTTATCTGCCTGTATTTTAGAGATTGATGACCAAACGGGCCAAGCGAAGATGATTGAGCCGATTCAGATTAGCGAAGATCGCCCGTTTCAAGAATAATAGAAGAAAAGTTAATCTCGGATCATTAAGAGGTTAACTTTTTCTGCTCTTATAGAAAAAGTGCCGGTGAAAGATGAAGGTGAAAAAAATGGAGCCGTTGAATTTAGATGCACAAAGTAATAAAGAATTAGAAAAATTGTTACATTTAATTGGACAAGATGAAGTCATTCAGCGCTACCAAGCGATTGAAGAAAAGGTAAAGAAAAACAAAAAGCTGACAGAATTAGTGGAAGAAATTAAAGCTGCGCAAAAAGATGCGGTTCAATTTGCTCACTATGGCAAACCAACTGCTGAAAAAGAAGCCATTCAACGAGCTGATGCGAAAACAAAAGAATTTGATGAGCACCCACTCGTTGTAGCCTACCGCGAACAACTGATCGAAGCCAATGACTTAGTCCAACATGTCACGGCGCTCATTCAATACCGCGTGAACGAAGAGCTAGAGAAGGAAGGGAATTAAATGCCACAAAAGACAAAAAATACACCCATGATGGAACAATATTTGTCCATTAAGGCCCAATACAAGGATGCGTTTTTATTTTATCGCTTAGGTGATTTTTATGAATTATTTTATGAAGATGCTATCAATGCAGCGCAAATCTTAGAATTGACGTTAACCAGTCGTAACCGCAATGCGGATGATCCGATTCCTATGTGTGGCGTTCCTTATCATGCCGCGCAAGGCTACATTGATACGTTGATTGAGCAAGGCTATAAAGTAGCGATTTGTGAGCAAGTGGAAGATCCAAAGACTACCAAGGGCATGGTCAAACGAGAAGTGGTCCAGTTGGTAACGCCAGGAACGGTGATGAATAGTAAAGGCTTGGAAGCCAAAGACAATAATTACTTAACTGCTGTGCTAACAGATGGTAATCAGTTTGGTTTTGCCTATGTAGATTTGAGTACAGGCGAATTAAAAACAGCAGTCTTGGCTGATGAAGAGGGCGTTTTAAACGAAGCTTCTGCGTTGCAAACAAAAGAAATGGTCCTAGGTTCAGGGATTCCTGAATCGTTAAAAGAGAACTTAAGTTTACGTTTAAATATTATCTTTTCGACACAAGAAACGGTGGAAGAAAATGCCGAGTTTAGTTTTTTAACCAATGAACTGATTAATCCATTAGAAATTGAAATTACAGGCAAATTATTATCTTATTTATCCGTTACCCAAAAGCGGAGCTTGTCCCATATTCAGAAAGCTGTGGAATATCAGCCAGATCATTTCTTGAAAATGGATCATTATTCTAAATTCAATTTAGAATTGAGTCAGTCGATTCGAACAGGACAGAAAAAAGGGACTCTTTTGTGGCTATTAGATGAAACGAAAACAGCTATGGGCGGCCGTTTATTAAAACAATGGTTGGATCGTCCGCTAATTCAGGAACGTCAAATTAAGGCGCGTCAAGAAATGGTGCAATCCTTATTAAATGCCTATTTTGAACGCTTAGATTTGCAAGCAGCATTGACGAACGTTTATGATTTAGAGCGGTTAGCAGGACGCGTGGCATTCGGCAGTGTGAATGGGCGTGATTTAATTCAATTACGGACCTCTTTAGAACAAGTACCAACGATTCGACAGTTAATTGTCGGGATCAATCAAGGGGAATGGGATGATTTGTTAGTCGACTTAAACCCCGTTGAAGATTTAGTGGCATTGATTGCGACGGCGATTAATGAAGAAGCCCCTTTACAAATTACTGAAGGAAATGTTATTAAAGACGGCTATAACGACCAATTAGATGAATACCGTGATGCCATGCGCAATGGTAAGCAATGGTTAGCGGAGTTAGAAGCGAAAGAACGCCAAGAAACAGGGATTAAAAACTTGAAGATTGGCTACAATCGTGTCTTTGGTTATTTCATTGAAATCACTAAGTCAAATTTAGCGAATTTAGAAGAAGGAAAATACGAGCGTAAGCAAACATTAGCTAATGCGGAGCGCTTTATTACGCCCGAACTAAAAGAACTAGAGCGTTTAATCTTAGAAGCTGAAGAAAAATCAGTTGAACTAGAATATCAATTGTTCTTGGCCGTGAGAGAACAAGTAAAAACGAATATTGATCGATTGCAAACACTGGCTAAAACCATTAGTGCGGTTGATGTTTTACAATCTTTTGCAACAATTAGTGAACGGTATCAATACGTTCGACCAACGTTAAGAAGTAACACGAAAAATTTGGCGATTGTCGAAGGACGACACCCAGTCGTGGAAAAAGTTTTAGGGCACCAAGAATACATTCCAAACAGTATCCGCATGAACCCAGAAACAGATATTCTCTTGATTACTGGACCAAACATGTCAGGGAAAAGTACCTACATGCGTCAATTGGCTTTGACGGTGGTCATGGCGCAAATTGGCTGTTTTGTACCAGCGGAAAGTGCTGAAATGCCAATTTTCGATCAAATTTTTACACGGATTGGGGCCTCTGATGATCTAATTGCAGGGCAAAGTACCTTTATGGTAGAAATGATGGAAGCCAACCAAGCACTGCGGCACGCCACGCCTAACAGCCTAATTTTATTTGATGAATTAGGACGCGGCACAGCAACCTATGATGGGATGGCGCTAGCGCAAGCCATCATTGAATATATCCATCGTGAAGTACAAGCCAAAACGCTATTCTCTACACATTATCATGAACTAACTGTTCTAGATGAAACCTTAAAAGGCTTGAAGAATATTCACGTGGGCGCTGTCGAAAAAGATGGCGAAGTGGTCTTTCTTCATAAAATGATGGAAGGACCTGCTGATAAGAGCTATGGGATACATGTTGCTAAAATCGCTGGTTTACCAAGCCCGCTTTTAGAACGAGCAGCCACCATTTTATCCGCTTTAGAAGCGGAAGAAACAACGATTCCAAGTTCAGTTCATCATGAAGAAGTTTCAGAAGTCCATGAAGAAACCGAGCAACTTTCATTATTTAAAGAAGTTTCAACAGAAGAATTAAGTGTCATTGACACATTGAAGAAAATGAATCTATTAGAAATGACACCACTAGATGCGTTAAACATGCTTCATCAATTGCAAAAACGTATCTAATTAGGAACCGAACCGGTTAGGAGGTCGTGAAATGGGGAAAATTCAAGAACTATCCGAACAACTAGCCAACCAGATTGCTGCTGGTGAAGTTGTTGAACGTCCCGCTTCTGTCGTCAAAGAATTGGTGGAAAATGCATTGGATGCAGGAAGCACCCAAATTGATATTTTTATTGAAGAAGCTGGCTTGAAAACCATTCAAATTATTGATAATGGTGAAGGAATTGCCAAAGAAGATGTACTGAATGCCTTCAAACGCCATGCCACAAGCAAAATTCATACAAGAGATGATTTGTTCCGAATTCGCAGCTTGGGGTTCCGAGGCGAAGCCTTACCAAGTATTGCCTCAGTTTCTGAAATGATTGTCGAAACTGCCACAGCTGAGGAAGAAGAAGGCAGCTATGTGATTCTAAAAGGGGGCAAGGTCGAAGAAAACCGACCAGCAGCCCTCCGTAAAGGCACAAAAATGACCGTTTCTAATTTATTTTATAATACGCCCGCTCGTTTGAAATACGTCAAAACGATCCAAACGGAATTGGCCAATATCGGTGACATTGTCAATCGTCTGGCGTTAAGTCACCCTAAAGTTGCTTTTCGCTTAGTTCATGATGGCCACAAAATGATGAGTACAACAGGCAATGGTGATTTAAAACAAACGATTGCGGGGATTTATGGCATTAGCACCGCAAAGAAAATGTTGAAAATTGAAGGAAAAGACCTTGATTTTACTTTGACAGGGTATGTTTCATTGCCAGAAGTCACACGGGCCAGCCGTAACTATTTATCAACGATTATCAATGGTCGTTATATTAAAAATTTCGCGTTAAATAAAGCAATTGTAGCCGGCTATGGTTCGAAACTAATGGTGGGGCGTTTTCCAATTGCTGTGTTAGAAATTGAAATGGATCCGCTGTTAGTTGATGTCAATGTCCATCCTACTAAGCAAGAAGTTCGTTTAAGTAAAGAAAAAGATTTAATGGCATTAATTGAACAGGCGATTCAAGAAGTGTTGAGCCAAGAACAGTTGATTCCCAATGCGGCAGACAATTTGCGTTTTAAAAAGAAACTACCGCCAGAACCTAAAGCCGAACAAATGGAAATTCCTTTATCGACTGAACAACCTGCGGTAAAACAACGACCGGGCAGCTTAAGCTATAATCCCGCAACGGGTCGCTTCTATGCGGAACATGCGACAGACGAAACACCAGCCTCAAGCGCCCCTGAAGCTGTCAACCAGACAGAAAGAGCAGTGGACCCAATGGACGATCCATTTGCGCCGCCAGTGCCAGAATCAACGAGTATAGCAGAAGAAACGTCAGCTTACGAAACCTCTTCGGCAGATGTTGATTCCGCAAATCAGTGGGAAACAGCTAGTAATGAGCAACAGGTAATAGCCGAAGAAACGAAAATAACTGAAGTATCTGATTCAGAACCTTCTCTGCGTTCATCAGAGGCTGCTGACGAGGTTTTCCAAGAAGAAATGAAACTTCACCCGGAATTCGATGCCAATAGCGCTGCGAGTCAAAGAGAACTGAAACAAGCCTTGAACAAGTTGGAAGAAGAACGACCGACAGAACGTTTTCCTGAGCTAGAATACTTCGGTCAAATGCACGGAACTTATTTATTCGCACAAAGCAAAGATGGCCTGTTTATTATCGACCAACACGCTGCCCAAGAACGAATTAAATACGAGTATTTCCGTGAAAAAATTGGCGAAGTCAGTGACGATTTACAAGAGCTATTGGTACCAATCGTTATTGATTATCCAAATAGCGATGCCTTGAAAATTAAAGAGCAGAAAGAAACCCTTGCGGAAGTCGGCATCCATTTGGAAGACTTTGGACAAAATAGTTTCATTGTGCGGGCGCACCCAACTTGGTATCCTGCAGGCGAAGAGGAAAGCATTGTTCGCGAGATGATTGACATGTTGCTAACAACTGGCTCGGTCAGCGTGAAAAAATTCCGTGAAGCAACTGCCATTATGATGAGCTGTAAGCGATCCATCAAAGCCAATCATTACCTCAATGAGCAACAAGCACGCGTGCTATTAAAAGATTTAGCCTTGTGCGAAAATCCGTTTAATTGTCCGCATGGACGTCCGGTGCTGATTCATTTTACGAATTCAGATATGGAACGAATGTTTAAACGCATTCAAGACCCCCATTAAAAAGAAACGAGGCGTCATCAATTTATGCAAATTATTTTAGCATCCCAATCTCCTCGCCGTCAGGAGTTATTAAAGCGTGTGGTTCCAACTTTTACGATTGCACCAGCCGACATCGATGAAACTGTTGGCAAAGACGGCTTACCAGCAGAATATGTGGCGCAAATGGCTGCCCAAAAAGCAGCGGCTATAGCAGAGCAATCCCCCGAAGCACTAGTCATTGGCTGCGATACAATTGTGGCATTGGCGGGAGAAATCCTCGGTAAACCGACTTCTCGGGAAGACGGCTATCGCATGTTGCGCCTCCTAAGTGGCAAAACACATGACGTGTATACAAGTGTGACGTTGAAACAAGGGGAAAAAGAGCGCTCCGCGACAGTTCATTCAACCGTGACGTTTTATCCACTGACAGACACGGAAATCCATGCTTACTTAGATACCGCAGAATATGCCGACAAAGCAGGCGCTTATGGTATCCAAGGACAAGGGGCATTACTAATTGAAGCAATCGCCGGCGATTATTACGCCATTATGGGTTTACCAATTGCCAAAGTAGCCCGACTACTAAAAGAATTCAACTAATATAAGACAGTCCTTTTCATTCGTCAAAAAGAGAAAGGACTGTCTTTTACTATGCAAACTATTAGGTGCCTGTTTGGCAAACGTGGTATCATTGAACCCAATAAATTGAACAGAAGAAAAGGAGTGGACAGAATGACAAAACCAACAGAAGAAGAATTAAAACAAACCTTGACGGATCTTCAATATGCCGTCACACAAGAAAACGCAACAGAACGCCCTTTTTCAGGAGAATATGATGACTTTTACCAAGACGGAATCTATGTAGACATTGTTAGTGGCGAACCGTTGTTTAGCTCCCTAGACAAATACGATGCTGGTTGCGGCTGGCCATCCTTTACCAAACCAATTGAAAAACGTGGCGTCAAAGAAAAAGCTGATTTTAGTCACGGCATGCACCGAGTAGAAGTTCGCAGTCAAGAAGCGGATTCACATTTAGGGCATGTTTTCACTGATGGCCCACTCCAAGAAGGCGGCTTACGTTATTGCATTAATGCGGCAGCTTTGAGATTTGTGCCAGTGGCAGATTTAGAAAAAGAAGGCTATGGCGAGTACCTTTCTTTATTCAAATAATCCTCATTTTTTAGACAAATACGATAAAATAGTTAGAAGAAAGCGACTTTTGATGAATATCTTGTATGAAATACAGAAAATCTCTTGATTTATTTGGCTAGGACTACTATTATTTTAGAAGGAAAGTATTGTTCAGTTTTAACGAATTGGCTGAAATAGAAAGTGGAGGTTCTAATGTCGAAACATTATTTTGATCCAAGATTGAAAATCTTTTCTTTGAACTCTAATCGTCCCTTAGCAGAAAAAATTGCGGATGCTGTGGGTGTGGAGCTAGGAAAGTGCTCTGTAACACAATTTAGTGATGGCGAAATTCAAGTGAATATTGAAGAAAGTATTCGTGGTGCACATGTTTACGTCATTCAATCAACAAGTAGCCCTGTTAACGATAACTTAATGGAACTATTAATCATGATTGATGCGTTAAAACGTGCGAGTGCTAAAACAATTAACGTGGTTATGCCTTATTATGGGTATGCACGTCAAGACCGTAAAGCACGTGCCCGGGAACCAATCACTGCTAAACTTGTTGCAAACATGATTGAAAAAGCTGGTGCAACAAGAATGTTGACATTGGACTTACATGCGGTCCAAATTCAAGGATTCTTTGATATTCCAGTGGATCATTTGATGGGTGCACCATTAATTGCCGATTACTTCATCGAACACGGCATTCAAGGCGATGACGTCGTTGTTGTTTCCCCTGACCATGGTGGTGTAACGCGTGCGCGTAAATTGGCAGAATTCTTAAAAGCACCAATTGCGATCATTGACAAACGTCGTCCAAAAGCGAACGTAGCAGAAGTAATGAATATCATTGGTCATGTGGAAGGCAAAACATGTGTCTTAATTGATGACATGATTGACACAGCAGGGACAATTTCTCTTGCTGCAAACGCATTGAAAGAAGCCGGAGCAAAAGACGTTTACGCTTCTTGTACACATCCCGTTTTATCAGGACCAGCCTTACAACGTATTGAAGATTCAGCAATTGAACGCTTAGTTGTAACAGACTCTATTTACCTATCTGATGATCGTAAAATTGCAAAAATTGACGAAGTCAGCGTTGGTGAATTAATCGGAGATGCGATTAAACGTATCCACGAAAACAAACCAGTTAGTCCGTTATTTGAAACAAAAAATAAATAATTACAAAAAACCGCCCACATCATTTTTCTGATGTGGGCGGTTTTTTTAGTGTATTATAAATTATTTAATAGCAAATGAATAGCAAGAGGATACATGAGATTGTTATTACAGAAATAATAGGTAGAGGCTAAAACCCAGTCCATTCCACAATAAAAAAGCATGGAAATTGATGGTAATAGTCCATGGCTAAGACCAAAAAAAAGACCAGAAAAAAATATTTTACATAAGACACTTCGAGAGGAGTTTTTTATAAAAAATAAGTTCATAAAAATGCCACGAGTCAAGAGTTCTTCTATTATAGGTGAAAAGAGTCTAGTATGAAGGGCCATTAAAACAGGTGCTACATTTCGGACTTCATTAATATAATGTTGATTTTCTGGAGTAGACATGCGTGAGAAAAGTAAATTTAGAATAATAGAAAATAAGAACATGCCAATAGCTAGTAATAGACTTTTAAAGATAGCTTGTTTTTTTTCTTTACTATTTTTTTATAGAAAACTGACAGCACGATAATAATAATTAAAGATAGTACACTATCAAAGATAATCAAGGCTTTTTCGTTATTTTTTATAGCTATTAAGCTCATTCCAGTTAATGCTTCTATGCTGGGTAGGGCTGTCAAAAAAGTGAACAGGAGATAAAGAAGTGTTTTTTTCTTTGTAGATAATTTTGTTTCGATACTATAACAACCCCCTTTTCTATTTTGTCAGAATGATATGTTTACAAACTGAACTACTAATCAAGGAATAAAAAGGAAATGAAAAAATGATGCTTCCTCTATTGTGAGTTTTATTATAATTAGATAAAATATAGATGTCAAAAAGATTAAAAAGGTTGGAGCTTTAAAAATATTGGAAAGGAGTATACAAATGAAAAAGATAACTGAACGACCAATTGTCAAAATCTTAATTAAGATTTTGATGTTTGCCTTATGTTTTTATGCGGGGATAAAATTCGTTGATTTCATTTTTCCGTTAGTAGGATTTAAACAATAAGCAAAAGAAATGAACGTGGAGACAAGTACAAAGGACCGTGAACTTCGTTGCTAATAGTAAAGTATTGGTCCTTGGAAACTAAAAAGCTGTTAAAAATGACAATAAAAAATAACCGTTTACTTTGACTGAGTACGGTTATTTTTTGTAACAAAATCGGTCACCGTCTTAAACGGCTCTACATCAGAGAGGTATGTTGACGCATATCTCTCTTTTCGTTTTTATTATAGCACAATTCCCTAAAAAAATATATTTGAAACTAATTATTTTTTAGTTTTACATGGTATAATCTAAGTGTAGAGAAGTTATGGCGGTGGCTATCTAATCTGAAAGTGAGGTGGTGCGTATGAGCGTACTTCCAAAATTTACAGAAAGGAGAGGCCTTTTGTCAGCATATGAGACAATTCAGACGATCCTAGGTTTTGGTATGTTTACCATTGCTTTGATTGCACTGATTGTGAAATTGCTTAAAAATGACAAGAAAAAATAACCGTCTACTTTGACCAGTACGGTTATTTTTAAATAATACAATTGGTCACCGTCTTAAACGGCTCTACATCAGAGAGGTATGTTGACGCATATCTCTCTTTTCGTTTTCATTATAGCACATTTTCCCAAATAGTACGAATAAATTTAGCGTTAATCCGTGAAATCCTAAAAGCTGTTAAAAATGACAATAAAAAATTGGTCACCGTCTTAAACGGCTCTACACTAGAGAGGTATGTTGAAGCATATCTCTCTTTTCATCTACATTCTAGCATAGATACAATGTAGATGAAAAGAGGTGCCTGCTGCTAAAGGTTCTTGTCATTCTTTAGCGATTGAGCAGTGCATCAACGCTTAGTTCAGTCATTTCAGAGACTTGCATGTCGGCTCCGAGTAAGGGTTGGTTGGCCGACAAGCCGACGGCATAGATGCCCGCGGCTTTCAAGCCGTCAATGCCTGATTGTGCATCTTCAAAGCCAATGGCGTTTTGCGGTAGCACGCCAATACTGTCAGCGGCGGCTAAAAAGATTTCAGGATCAGGTTTGCCTTTGCTTAACGAGTCGGGATCGACAATTGTGGCGAAGTACGCGCGCACGCCTAATTTTTCCAAAATCAGGGGCGCGTTTTTTGAAGCCGAAGCCACGGCACAGGGAATGTGACGTGCTTGGGCTTGCTGTAGCAATGGCACGACACCAGGTAAAACATCTTCTGTCGTTAAATGTTCTAATAATTGAACGTAGTGGTCATTTTTTTGCTGAGCTAAGGCTTCTTTTTCTGCTGGAGTAAACGCATTTTCAAGGTGGCCATGGGCTAAAATGCGGTCCAAGGAATCCATCCGACTAATGCCTTTCAATGTTTCGTTGAAGGTTTCGTCAATGGGAATACCTAGCGAATCGGCCAACGCTTTCCAAGCTTGATAATGAAATTTGGCGGTGTCAGTAATGACACCATCCAAATCAAAAATAAATCCAATCGTCATTGTGGTCCGCTCCTTTATTGATAGTGTACTTCTTTTGGTCGTTCGGCGGTTAACGGAATCAACGCGCCCTGAACTAATAATTGTGTGTCTTTATCTGCTGTAATCGTGACACTGGTTTGTGTTAATGAAAATTGATAGGTCACGCCTTGATGAATAAACTGGAACGCCAGCGCTTGCCAATGTTCAGGTAAGTTTGGACAAATTGATAACTCTTTCTGGCGCGTGTCAACGCCTGCATACGTCGCTAAAGTAACGTGAATCGTCGCAGCCATGACCCCTGTATGAATCCCTTCAGCGGTCGTGCCACCTTGAATGTCACGATAATCGGAATACAACGCTTCTTGATAAAGTTGCCAAGATAGCTCATGGAATTGCGCCATTTCTGCCAATTGGGCATGAACAATTCGTGACAAAGTCGAACCATGAGACGTCCGTTTTAGATAATACAAAAGATTTTTTTCCAAATAATCCGCAGGCAATTGATACCCTAAATCTTCTAAAATTTGATCCACTCGAGTTTTGTCTAAGTTGTAGAACAACATTAATGTGTCGGCTTGTTTTGCCACTTTGTAATCATCGGGGGATTCTCCTTCGGCTTTTAAAATCCGATCCATGCGGTAAATATTGCCGTATTTCTCTTTCATCGCTGTCCAGTCAATCTCTTTTAAGCCGAAATACCCTTCATATTGCGCAATAATGCCGTCAGAATTAACTTCAATTTCCAGTGAATTTTGAATTTGCTGCATGCGGGCTAAATCATCCGAAGTGGTCTGCGTTTTGGCAAAAAGTTGTGCCTGTTCTTCCTCAGAGAAAAGTGCCAAAATGTTGGTTAATTCTTCGAATAGCCAAACCACCATCAAATTCGTATAGGCGTTGTTTTTCAAGCCGCTTTCCGCTTGGTCTGGATAGCCCTCGTGAAACTCATCAGGTCCCATCACTTTATCAATAAAGAACCGTCCTGTTGCGTCATCTAACGTCGCAGCGCTGTTCCAAAATTGAGCGATTTCTAACAACATTTCGCCGCCATATTGTTTCATAAATTCATGATCCTGTGTACTATGCCAATACAACCAAGCATTGTAAGCAATCGCTAGGGACACATGCCGTTGCAAAATACTATGATCCTCGCCCCAATGTCCATTCAACGGATTTAAGTGAAGTTTTTGCGTGGTTTCACGCCCGTCACGCCCTGATTGCCACGGATACATTGCGCCACGATACTGGCTGGCCGCCGCATTCTCCTTCGCTTTCTCTAATCGGTGGTAACGATACAGCAACAATTGTTTCGCTGTGTCAGGATAATGTTGAATATAAAAAGGTAAAATAAAAATTTCATCCCAGAAAATATGTCCACGATACGCTTCACCATGCAAGCCTCGGGCGGTAATCGAGACGTCCAATGCTTGGGCTTGGTTACTAAAAGGCGAAGCCGAAGCCAGCAAGTGATAACTGTGAATCCGTAAAAGTTTTTGAGACATCAAATCGCCTGTCACGGTAATGTTGGCTTGTTGCCAAAGAGTTTGCCAAGCGCGGGCGCTTTCCTGAGCGGCGGCCGCAAAAGAGTCCTTCGGCGTAAACGGTACCTGCCAACTTTGTTCGGCGTGGCTGGCTTGCACAAATACTTGTTTTTCTAGCGTATAACGCGTTCCTTGGTGCGCCATCACGGTCACCACTTGGGCGATTTTTTCCGCTTCTTCTTGAATCATAATGGCTTCTTTTTCAAAAAAATCACCGGTTATCAAGGCCGTTTCTCGGACACTCAAGTTGGATTGATTGGTACAAACCTCAATCACGGTTTTGTTTTCCTGCGCGCTTAATGCTGTCACCTGAAAATGTTTGGCTGTTAAGTTACGATACCGCGCCACGTTGTAGTTGTAGACACTGCCATCCGTGACGGTTTTCAAAGTAATCGGGGCCGAAAAGTTTAACGGCTCAAACGTATATTGCAGATGATAGTCATTCGGCTGTGCCATATTGGCAATTTTTTTCGTGGTTAATTTAATTTGCTGATTGTCCGCATCTTTCAATATCATTTCTGCGACAAACAACCCCGTTTTCAAGTTCAATTGACGATGTAATTGTTGTAGCGTGTCTGGAGAAATCGTTAACCAGTCGGTGGCATCGCCAATTTTTAAAGCGATGTGTTGGTTGTCAGGAGCATTGACGAAATCTTCATTTTCCACTACTTGACCCGCAACTTCCGAAGCCGCTGTATTATAAAGTCCCGCAATATAGGTCGCTGGATAATGATCATCAGAAATCGTCATCTCAGGTGTTGTGCCGCGCAAGCCTAAAAAGCCATTGCCGACAGTTAACAGGGACTCCACCGCATATTCATTTTTCCCAGGCACGTAGCCATAATAGTCCAAATGCCAAGCCAAATACTGCCGTTTTTCTTCAAATGCTTCTAGCAGATTCGGTGCCGCCGCTTGTTCGGCTGCCGTTAAAAGTGGCGTGTTCAACTGTTCCGCGAATGCTTGAATCACCGCTTGCGGAAACAGCGCCAACGTTTCCTCTGGCGAAAAGAAGTCCGCTGGGAACTCAGCCACAATCCCTCCCAGAATCGGCGTAGCCTCTGCCAAAATCAATTGGCACAGTTCAGGAACCGTTTCTTCGATAGTCAAAGCTTCAAAAGGGAACGTTTTTTGGTGAAGCGGTTCCAATTTATGGTTAAAAAAAGTCGTCGTTAGTTGGTTCGTTGCGAATGTTAATTCTAAAATGGTCATGTTTGCGCCTCCTTGTAAACTTGTATAGACATGTTGCGTTTGACTACAGTATAGTATGAACGAATCAGAATTACAAGGATTTTCCCTAGATTCTTGGGAAAACTTTTCTACAACGTGGCTGCAACAGACTACACTGGTTCCGAAAAAAGGCGGTCAAGCAGTGGTTTGGCTGGGGGAGTTTGTGGCGTAAGCAAGGCAGAAAGTGCGGGGGATTTTTCTGACCAGCTCTAGGTTTTTCGGAGGGAATATGCTATGCTTTTAGAAAAGAAATTGTTGGTAGAGGAGGATCGGCATGAACAAGTTTCATGACATATTTTTAGAATTAGAACAACAAATTGTCCAAGGTGAGTATCAGCCGGGCGATTTATTACCTAGTGAAAATCAATTAGTGGAAACCTACAATGTTTCCCGTGAAACAATTCGGAAAGCCTTGAATTTACTGATTAACGCTGGCTACATTCAGAAAAAACAAGGCAAAGGCTCGATTGTGCTCAACTTTAAAAAATTTAATTTTCCTATTTCAGGGGTGACCAGTTACAAGGAGTTACAACAAACTCAGCATATTGAAAGTCATACCCATGTGGTTTCCTTAGAAGAAATTCCTGTGGAGCGCAACTTGGCTCAGTTGACTGGCTGGAGGGAAGGGGCCCCTGTTTGGCGCTTAGTCCGGCAACGGGAGATTGAAGGGGAAGTCGATATTTTAGATATTGATTACTTGATTAAAGAGATTGTCCCAGAACTGCCGAAGCATCGTGCCGAAGATTCGATTTTCGATTATTTGGAAAACGACCTTGGCTTGGCGATTAGTTACGCCCAGAAAGAAATTACCGTGGAACCGCTCACAGAGATGGACAAGCAGCTGATTGGTGAAGTGGAAGGCAATCATGTTGTCGTGGTCCGCAGTATCATGAACTTGGAAGATACCCGCTGTTTTGGGTATACGGAATCCCGTCACCGCTTAAACAAATTTAAGTTTGTGGAATTCGCTCGCCGCCGCAAGTTGTAAGTCTTGGCGACTAGCCAATGCAAAAATGGCTGTCATTAAATGAAATTTTACGGTTTTTTCGCCGCAACCGCGAATAAATGTATAAGATTTTAGGAGAAAACGTCACAATGTTAGAGGTGAACCTCTACTTTGTGACGTTTTCTCGTTGTTTATTAAAAGGATTCGCCCAAAAATGCATTAAATAACAGACGAAAATATCAAAAAGTATTGAAAAAAAGGTTTAAAAAAAGGATAAAACGTTGATTTTAAAAGGAATTTCGTTTTTTGATCAGAGCTGTTAAATATTTAAAATCACAAGAAAATGAGATTCTTGTATAATATGGTTATAGCTTCAGAAGCGCAGAAGAAATGATCAGCGCACTCTGGAAATTCAGAACAGTTAAAGGAGACGTACATATGAAAAAGAAAATGATTGCAAGTTTATTAGTTGGTAGCGCCGTTGTTGGTGCTAGTTTAGCACCCCTGTCGGCTCAGGCGGTAACGACAGGGAATACACCGGTAACGGTGGGCTTTGAAGGGGGAAGTTTGCCAGATGGTGGCGGGGATCCGAATACTGTAAGACCTGATCCAGATGCTACAAATAGTAATTTTGACTTATTATACATTCCCAGAGAATTTGATTTTGGCAAATTATCGCTTTCTGATGACTTAACCAAACCGATTCCCAATAAGAAAGATGGTGGGAATGTCGGGGATATGCCCACAGAAAGCGTGGGTGTAGGCGATATACGAGGAACCAAAGAAGGTTGGCATCTGACTGCTCAGTCGGATGGTATGAAGCTCGGCATTGAGAGTTTAGCAGGTAATATCACTAGTGTAATTGGTTTGTATCCATTAATCTATGATGAGGAAACTAAAACGTATGATTCTCTATCTGCTAATCTTGCCGATCCAGTTGCCAAACCTGAAGTTGTTAATGCAACAAATTGGTCGCTGCCTTTAGGTGGAGCAGCTGTTCTTATTGGGAATGCCACAACAGGAAAAGGGCAAGGCTTATGGGAATTTGCAATATTTAACACAGCATTAAATATCACCACTTCAGCGAACAACATCAAAGCCGGTAACTACACAGGCAACATCACTTGGAACCTCGTCGCAGGACCATCAATCTAAGCTCAAACAAAAAAGTCATCCCCTCAGGATGACTTTTTGCTTATTTCTCTGTGAAGGTGCTGTCTGTTTTGACAGTTTCAGCAGGCGGTGTTTGCGCCGCTAATAAGTCGCGAATTTCTTTTAAGTAATCTTCGCTCGTTGGTACCACTTCTTCTTCTGCCGCTTCTTCTTTTTTGCCACGGTTTTTCATTTTGTTGGCCGCTTTGACAATCAAGAAGAGGACGAAGGCCGTAATTAAAAATGTAATAAGTGCACTAATCACGCTACCAATATTGAATTCAACGCCTTCGACTTTATAAACAAGGGCACCCAATGCATCGTCGGCACTCTTTTTCCCAGTCGTCAAGACAAAAATCAGACTAATTAACGGGGTAATCAAGCCTTCCACCACTTGTGTCACAATCGCTGTAAACGCACTACCAATGACAACACCAACGGCTAGGTCTAAGACACTTCCGCGCATGATAAACTCTTTAAATTCTTTAATCATTCTTTTTTCCCTCCTCACTTTAAAAACAGTATACCGAATCTTCTTGAAAATTTGAACTGAAAAACTCTTATCATTCAGAAAGCACCTGAAGCTGTGTTATAATGGAGCTATTGGAAAAAACATTAAAAAATGCTTTAGAATTTACGCGATACATATATTTCACAGCATTCTTTAGGTAAGATGAAGCAAATGAAGGAGCGATGCGGCAATGTCTGTTCAATTAGTTAAAGGCGTGAATTTACACGTCATTCCTACAGAAAAATATAAAACGGTGCGTCTTTTAGTCCGCTTTAATACACGATTAAATCATGAAACCATTACAAAAAGAACGCTGTTGTCCAGTTTAATGGAAACCAACAGCTTGAATTACCCAAATCAAGTCAAGTTAAGTGAGCGTTTGGCGGAACTTTACGGCGCCAGCTTTGGGATTGGCGTTTCCAAAAAAGGCAATCAACATTGGTTTAATATTTCTATGAACATTGTCAATGATCATTATTTACAGGATAGTCAGGTTCTCGCCGAAGCGGTGGACTTTTTGAAGGAAATTATTTTTGCCCCCAATATTCAAGCGGGCCAATTTGAGGCGGAAACCTTCCAACGGGAGAAAGAGAACTTGAAAGCGTACTTGGAAAGTATTGTGGAGGATAAGCAAACCTATGCCTCTTTGGCGCTTCAAAGTGTCTATTTTAATCAATCGGAGGATCAAAAAATCCCTAGTTTCGGGACCGTTGCGGCGTTAGCTGAGGAAACAGCGGCATCATTAGCAGCGTATTATCAAAAAATGCTGGCGGAAGATCAAGTGGATATTTTTGTTTTAGGTGATGTCAAAGAGGCGGAGCTAGTGCCGTTATTCAAGCAATTACCGTTTACGCCTCGTGAAGAAGGCAAAGCCGCGATTTTCTACAATCAACCAATTCGCAACGTGATTGAAGAGCGGACCGAGCGTGAGGTGTTAGCCCAATCGAAATTAAACTTGGCTTACAACACGGATATTTATTATGGCGATAGCTATTATTTTGCGTTGCAAGTGTTTAATGGAATTTTTGGCGGTTTCCCGCATTCTAAATTATTTATGAATGTCCGTGAAAAAGAACATTTAGCGTATTATGCTTCTAGTAGTATCGACACCTTCCGTGGCTTCATGACGGTTCAAACAGGGATCGATGGCAAAAATCGGAATCAGGTCTTGCGTTTGATTTCGACAGAATTGGAAAATATTCGTTTAGGTAAGATTAGCGAATTAGAAATTGAACAAACGAAAGCAATGTTAAAAAATCAGTATATCTTAGCGTTAGATAATGCAGGCGCGTGGCTGGAAAAAGAATACTTGAACGAATTAATGCCGCAGACGATGCTGACGGCGGAGGAATGGATTGCACGGATCAATGCCGTGACTATTTCAGAAATCCAAGAAGTAGCCAAACGCTTGGAACTTCAAGCGATCTTCTTTTTGGAAGGGTGACAACAGTTAATGATAATGTATAAATATCTATAAATATATTATTATGAATATCGATATATGGGATAATCATGTTGATGTGAAGATCATGACTATGTATTCGATAGGGGAATTTGGAAAACAAATAGGTGTAACGCCACAAACATTGAGAAATTGGGATAAAAAAGGGGAATTGAAACCTGCTCATGTTTCGAAAGGTGGCACTCGTTATTATATCTGAAGAACAACGAAATCAATTCTTAGGAATCGCTGGAAGAAAGAAACCAAATCGGATAACTATAGGTTATTGTAGAGTAAGTTCAAATAAGCAAAAAGACGATTTAGAACGTCAAGACTTACATGATTGCACGAGGGTATCAATTTGACATTATTCAAGATATTGGTAGTGGAATCAACTACAATAAAAAAGGATTAAATCAATTAATCAATAGAATTACTAATGGCGAAATAAACAAGGTAGTGATTCTGTACAAAGACCGTTTAATCCGATTTGGTTATGAACTTATTGAAAATCTTTGTAATAAATATGGTACAGAAATAGAAATCATTGACAATACAGAAAAGATTGAGGAACAGGAACTAGTCGAGGACTTAATCCAGATTGTCACAGTTTTTAGTTGCCGATTACAAGGAAAACGAGCGAATAAAGCTAAGAAGATGATTAAGGAGTTGATGGAAGATGATACGAGCGAAAAAAGTAAGGTTGCGCCCGACTGAAGAACAAGAAAAGCAACTATGGCAATCGTCTGGTACTGCACGATGGATTTTCAATTGGACGTTAAAAATGCAAGAAATGAACCATCGGTTTGGCGGAAAGTTCATCAGTAACAACGATTTACGAAAGCACATCACAAAAATGAAGCAATGTCCTAAGTATGCTTGGTTAAACAATGTATCCAATAATATTGCTAAACAAGCCGTAAAAGATGCTTGTAACGCCTATAAAAAGTGGTTTGATGGTATGACAGATAAAAGTCGTTTAAAGGCTGAAAAGCCACGATTCAAGGCAAGAAAGAAGTCGAAACCAGCTTTTTATAATGACAATATCAAACTGAAAGTAAAGCATAAATCGGTCTTACTTGAAAAAATTGGTTGGGTAAAGACAAGTGAAAAGTTGCCGGTGAATACGAAGTATTTTAATCCACGAATTAGCTTTGATGGAAAGTATTGGTATGTATCAGTTGGCATTGATGAAGTACAACCAGCGCAGAGCTTAACAGGTGAAATTATTGGAATTGACCTAGGTATCAAAGATTTAGCGATTGTTTCTAATGGCAGAGTCTACAAGAATATTAATAAAACAGGAAAAGTAAAGAAGATTGAGAAACGATTACGTCGGTTACAACGTAAAGTCTCACGAAAATACGATATGAATAAGGAGGGAAACCGATTCGCCAAAACTTGTAACATCTATAAATTAGAAAGAGAAATTCGACATACACATCGAAAACTAGCGAATATTCGTCAGAACCATTTACATCAAACAACAACGGAGATAGTGAAAACCAAACCATCGAAAATCGTTGTAGAAACCTTGAATGTAAAAGGCATGATGAAAAATAAGCACTTAGCAAAATCAGTTGTACAACAAAAATTCTACGAGTTCAAAAGACAACTCCAGTACAAGTGTGAAGATTATGGTATTGAATTAGTGGAAGCTGATAAGTTCTATCCAAGTTCTAAATTGTGTCACGAATGTGGACACAAAAAAGTAGACTTAAAACTGTCTGACCGTACCTATCACTGTGAAGAATGCGGATATACAGCGGATAGAGATTATAATGCAAGTCTGAATTTAGCAAGTTATAGTGCGTAATCTACGAGCTTCTACTGAAACAGAAACGTAGATATGTAGGATTCGTTGTATCCGAATTAACGCCTGCGGAGTGTTATAGCAAACGAGAGTAGCGAGCAAGTAGCAAAATCGGGCACGTAGAAACAGGAAATAAACATAAATCTGATAACTTTTATAGTTGGTTAGAAATATTTATAGATTTTTGGCAACGGAGAAACGGAAAATGATTAAAAAAGACTATGCACAAATTAAAGAAACATTGTATAGAGAAACACTGGCGAATGGTTTAAAAGTTTACCTATTGCCGAAAAATGATTTCCAAAAAACGTATGGCTTGTTTACGACCGATTATGGTTCCATTGACAACACGTTCGTGCCAATTGGTCAAGAGGAAATGATTGAAGTACCTGACGGAATCGCCCACTTTTTAGAACATAAAATGTTTGAAAAAGAAGATGGCGATGTCTTCCAAAAATTTGGGCAACAAGGGGCTTCAGCGAATGCCTTTACCAGTTTTACGAAAACGAGTTATTTGTTTTCAACGACGGATCAAGTGACACAAAATCTAGAAACGTTGCTTGATTTCGTGCAATCGCCGTATTTCACGAAGGAAACGGTCGAAAAAGAAAAAGGTATCATCGGACAAGAAATTCAAATGTATTTAGATGATCCTAACTGGCGCTTGTTCTTTGGGATTTTAGGCAACCTTTATCCGAAGCATCCATTGCATATTGATATTGCCGGCACAGTGGCAAGTATTGCGGAGATTACCGCAGAAGATTTGTATACATGTTACAATACGTTTTATCATCCAAGTAATATGACCTTATTCGTGGTAGGGAAAATGGATCCTGAAGCGTTAATGGCCTTCATTCGTGAAAATCAAGCGGCGAAAGAGTTTCCTGCCGCCCAACCTATTCGTCGGCATTTTCCTGAAGAAACAGCTGCTGACATTGTCAAAGAGAGCGCCATTGAAATGGCAGTCACACGGGCAAAAGTGCTTGTTGGCTTGAAAGGCTTAGATGAAGTGCCAACAACGGGTCGTGACTTAATGAAATATCAAGTCACCGTGAACTTGTTATTACAATTATTGTTTGGTAATACCTCTCAAAACTATTTGGCTCTTTATGATGAAGGCTTGTTAGATGATAGTTTTAGTTATGACTTTAATTTAGATCGCAGTTTCCATTTTGCGGATATTGGCGGCGATAGTGAGCAACCAGAAGTCTTAGCAGAACGAATTGAAGCTATTTTATTATCTGCCACAACAAGTCCAGAATTAACGGAAGAAAATTTGTCCTTATTGAAGAAAAAAATGATTGGTAAATATTTCCAATCCTTAAACTCTTTAGAGTATATCGCTAACCAATTTTCACAATCATTGTTTGGGGAAACCACGCTGTTTGATAAGATTGAAGTCATTGAAAGCATTCAATTAGCCGACGTCCGCCAAGTAGCAGAGACCTTGATTCGTGAAGAAGGATTGAGCCGTTTCTACATGTATCCTAAAGGAGAAACCGAGCAATAAACCAACTGTTTAAGAAAAAGAAAAATCTTTGAAATCTTTCAATTTTGTTATCCTCAGTTGGCTTCTTTTGTGGTATTCTTAAAGGACGGGAATGTTTCCCTTGGCAATTGAAAAAGACTGATGAGACAATCGATAAATTAACAAAATAGACTGGAGAAGATGGACGAGTGGCCAGCGTAAATATTGGAGAAACACTAAAAGAAGCAAGATTGCAGAAGAACATCTCAATTGATGAACTGCAACAAATGACAAAAATTCAAAAAAGATATTTAGAAATTATTGAACAAAACGATTTTGAGTCCTTACCAGGCACCTTTTATGTGCGGGCGTTTATCCGCCAATATGCAAGTGCGGTCGGCTTAGATGGCAATCAATTGGTAGATATCTATGATGGCAAAGAGCCTGAAATTGTCGAAGATCCCAAGCCAGTGTATGAAGAGCTTGAAGGATCACGTAAGCAATTGCATGACGAAGAAAAGCAATCCAGTTGGTTACTGCGGAACTTACCAGCCATTGCCTTTTCGTTAATTGGTTTAGCCATTGCGGTCGTGGTGCTGTACATTATGTGGCAAGATCAAAAAGCCGAACCGATTATTCAAACACCGGCAACTAGTGCCAGTGTGGAAAAACCCAAAGAATCAAGTCAAGCCCCAGAAAGTAGCACACAAAGTAGTACACCGCCGTCTTCTTCAAGCGAACCAGAGAAGAAAACAGCTGTGGCTGTGGTGAGTGATGCCAACAATCAAGTAACTGCAACGGTTAAAGATGCGAATAGTCCAATCAACATTACCTTTAAAGGGACTGAAGGCTCTTGCTGGATTGGCGTGATGGTCGATGGCAACTATACGTACCAACACACCCTGCAAGCAGGAGAGACCCAAACAACAGCTTTACCTGCGAATGCCGCCAATGCAACACTGATTTTAGGCGCCTCAAATAACGTCGCCATTCAAGTCGATGGCGCCGATTTAACACTGGAAAAAACGCCAGTTTTAATTCGTAAGGATGTTACATTAGGGATTACGTATCGTTAGAAATGGTGTAAGAAGAATCTGGATAAACTGTCAAACGGCAATTATTCCAGATTCTTTTCTTTTTTTCGTGACACTGCCAGCAAGATAACGTAAAATAGAACAGGAGAAGGAAGGGGCAATTGAAGTGAATTTACCAAATAAATTAACAGTTTTAAGAATATTTATGATTCCGATTTTTATTATTATTGTGTCAGTGCCAATGGACTGGGGAACGATTAGTTTTGGCGACACAACGTTAGCCGTTACCCAATTAGTGGGCGCGATTATTTTTGCAGTTGCTAGTTTTACAGACTGGTTGGATGGCAAAATTGCCCGTGCGCAAGGCTTGGTGACGAACTTCGGAAAATTTGCGGACCCATTAGCGGACAAAATGCTAGTGATGACCGCTTTTATCGTCTTAGTTGGTCAAGGCAAAGTACCCGCTTGGATTGTAGCAATTATTGTTTGTCGTGAATTGGCAGTAACTGGTTTACGGTTGTTATTAGTCGAACATGGCGAAGTAATGGCCGCAGCTTGGCCGGGAAAAGTAAAAACAGCTACCCAAATGGTTGCAATTATTTTACTGTTCATTAACAACATTCCATTTTCAGCACTTCATCTACCACTAGATCAAATCATGCTATATGCCTGCTTGATTTTCACCATTTACTCTGGTGTTGATTATTTTGCTAAGAATAAAGATGTTTTTAAAGGTTCGATGTAAAGAGAGAATCAAAACGCTTGGCTTGTGCCAAGCGTTTTTTTAGTATTCATGATTGAATCGGCAAATAGATTTTTAAGTAGAGGAACAGATGAATCGATAAAACAAATCGGTAATTTCTTTATGCTATTTTTCATTTTGGTTATATCTACATGCAAATAATTAGTTTGTTGTTGACAAAGTAAACTAAATAGATTACTATTTAGTTCGTTATCTTATATATAAACTAAATAAATTTTTTGGAGGAAATTATGAAAAAAACAGATATTTTAAATAAACTATTAAAAATTGCTCAACAACCCTACTTAATCTTTGCTTCTAGCATAGAGGAGAAACCAGATAACACTTTTGAAACGTTAAAATTGCTTGCTTC
Organism: Enterococcus sp. C102(2024); assembly: GCF_040888205.1. Taxonomy (NCBI): domain Bacteria; kingdom Bacillati; phylum Bacillota; class Bacilli; order Lactobacillales; family Enterococcaceae; genus Enterococcus; species Enterococcus sp. C102(2024). Next base: position 143,935 of record NZ_JBFOHH010000005.1, read on the forward strand.
TGAAGAAAATGTAACAGCTGGAAGAATCGCTGAATATTTAGATATAAAACCTTCTAGTGTGACACAAATCATAAAAAAATTAGAGTCTGTTAAAGCAGTTAAACGAGTCAAAAATGAATCAGATGCTCGGGTCACATTTGTTGTATTGACTGATAAGGGACGAGAAAGTTTAAGTACTCAAGGAAATATTTCTAATGGATTTAATGAAGAAATGTTTAAGGGCTTTTCAGAGGAAGAACTAGAGTCTTTAAATAATTATTTAGAACGTATAGAAAAGAATATTTCTAGTGAAGAATTTTTAGATAAAATTGAAACAATTTTTGGCGACGATAAAAATTGGGAACATTTCAGAAAAATATCAGCTAGATATGGTAGAGCTAGAGAACAGATGATGGGACATGATGGCTTTGGTAGATTTGGTGAATTCAACGGTGAATACGGTGGCTTTGAAGGATGGAAGAGAGGTCGGAGAAGATAATGGCAGTAGGTGGAGGCGGCAAAAATAGTCATGATTCTATCCGAGCAGATAAAACAAAATTTTCGTTTAAAGAATTTTTAGGCTTAATCAAGATGACAGAGCCTAACTATTTACTGCTTGGCATTGGGATGATATTTCTTGTGATTTCTTCTAGTATCCAAGTGTACGTTCCAAAACTTGCTTCAAGTTTAGTCAATAATTTTCAAAAGGGAGTAGATTATAGTTTATTAGGTAAAGTTGTTGGATTATTTATATTTTCAGCACTCGTTTCTGCATTAGGAGGCACAATTTTAGGTATTTTTGGTGAAAATGTCATCCAAAATATGCGTAAACGCTTATGGAATAAATTAACTATTCTAAAAGTTTCTTATTTTGACTCTGTTAAAGCGGGTGAAATATCCAGCCGGGTCGTAAATGATACTAATCAAGTTAAGCAATTGTTAGCCGTTACTTTTCCTCAAACAGTTGCCAGTGTGATTACAGTTATTGGTACGGTATATATGATGATTAAAATGGATTGGCATATGTCGCTTGCTATGGTAATTGCTGTTCCTGTTGTAATCCTTTGTATGATTCCAGTAATGGCATTTGGTTCAAAAGTTAGTCACATTCGCCAAGATGCTATGAGTCAATTTAACGGACTTGCTACTGAAACGTTGAGTGAAATTCGTTTAGTCAAAACTTCTAATGCTGAATCTCAGGCGCAGGTTCGTGCTGCAAATGAAGTGGATCGGTTATTTAATGTAGGGAAAAAAGAAGCAATATTTGATGCATCTATGCAACCAATTATGATGATGGTCTTTATGAGTATGGTATTTGGGCTATTAGCATATGGGATGCATCGAATTGCCATTGGTGTGATGACAATCGGAACATTGATGAGTTTCTTAATGTATCTATTTAATCTTATTGGCGCCATGCCAATCATTGCGACGTTATTTTCTGAAGTAGCTAAAGCAGCAGGATCAACGCGACGAGTGCAAGAATTGTTATCTAGAGAACCTGAAGACTTTGAAAGTGGACAAGATATTGATTTATCGGAAAAGACTTTATCAGTTAAAAATGTAAAATTTTCTTATGAAGATGCACCAGAGGAACCTATCTTAACAGACATTTCTTTTACTGCTCAGCCAAACCAAGTAATTGCTTTTGCTGGCCCATCAGGTGGCGGGAAATCGACGATTTTTAGTTTAATTGAAAGGTTTTATGAACCTACAGAAGGACAAATTAAATTTGGAGATATTGACATAAAAGATATCAAATTATCAGATTATCGTCGTCAAATCGGCTTTGTATCACAGGATTCTGCGATTATGGCAGGGACAATCAGAGATAATCTAACGTATGGCTTAGCAGAAAACTTCTCAGATGAACAACTATGGGATGTCTTGGAACTAGCATATGCGCGAAAATTTGTAGAAGAAATGCCAGATAAATTGAATACGGAAGTCGGTGAACGTGGCGTTAAAATTTCTGGAGGGCAAAGACAGCGTATTGCAATTGCTCGTGCATTCTTGCGGAATCCCAAGATTCTAATGTTAGATGAAGCTACTGCTAGCCTAGATTCAGAATCTGAGATGAAGGTTCAAGAGGCATTGTCCAATTTAATGAAGGGCCGAACGACATTGGTTATTGCCCATAGATTGTCGACAATTGTTGATGCGGATAGCATTTACTTTGTTGAAAAAGGGAAAGTAACTGGTTCAGGAAAACATGATGAGCTAGTAAGTAAACATAAAACTTACGCTAAATATGTGTCCGAACAATTTAAAGTAACGGAATGAACGAAATAAGCAAATTTAAAATAAAGCTAAGACAACACATGCATTTAACTAATTGTCTTAAGATTTAGAAAGAACTTGGACATAACCCCCAAGTTCTTTTTTCTAACTTATTTTTACCCACAAGATAAAAAGCGTGGGACAAAAATCACTTTGGATTTTTGCTCTACGCTCAAAAACTAATAAACGGCGGGAACAGAAGCAACACTACGCGTTGCTTCGATCTCAACAACTTCTAAGAGCTAAAGCTCTAAGAGTTGAAGGTCCTTCGGAAATAAGCCGAAATTGTTGAGAATCACGAAGAACGTAGTGTTTCGATGATGAACAATACCTACTTGGTCTCCAAAAATTAAAGAACAATTTTCGGAAATTCCTTCTTATTTCTCGGAGTTAAACACTTCTGTCCCGACCTCTTTAAATACCTCCATGATAGCTCACTTACTTCATAAAATGTAGAGTCACGGTATAAAGCCAATTTGCGAGGACCGATATTACAAAAATAAGCACCATTCAGATCTTTACGACAAGTAATGCGGATCGGTCTTAGTCGTGCTAATGTTATCACGGATTTTTTTCAAGGAATCGGCATTTTGATCAAAATTGTGATACATCGTATTTGTATATAAAATATCCATTACCGTTAAGTAACTAATCCGTGAAGCCAAGGATTCCGCACGAAACAAGCCTTCTTCGGTGACGACAATAATTGCTTCGTCGGACAAGCCTGCCAATTCTGAACCGCTGTTACCGGTTAACGTAATCATTTTTGCGTTGGTTTTTTTAACTTGTCGTGCTAGGTTGATTGATTCTTTGGTTTTGCCTGAATGGGAAAAAATAAACACGCAATCTTCACTGGTTAATTTTGTGACAAAGCTTAACTGCATGTGGTAATCAAAAATGTAGTTACACCGATAGTTGGTCCGAATGAATTTATGGAAACTATCAAAAGCCACAATCGAGGACCCGCCTTGCCCAAAAAAATGAAGCGTTTTGGCAGAGTACATCAAAGCCAACACGTTATCTAACAGCTCCTTTGTTAAGAACTGTGTGGCGTTACTGAGGGAATAAATATTGGCTTGTAAGACTTTTTTAGCAATCGTAATACTATCATCATCTGGTGAAATATCATCGGCGCCATTCACGCTATTGACGTTTTGAAAAGTCGGCTGATAATTAGAATTCCTGGCGATATCAATTTTAAATTCTTGGAACCCAGAATAGCCAATCTTTTTTACAAATTGATACACGGAAGATTGGGAGACGCCAATTTCGTTGGCAAGACTTTCTAACGTCATTTGTGTCAATAATGATTCAGAATGAACAAAGTAATCGGAAATTTTCTTTTCTGTGAGGCTCAAATTCGGTTTTTTGATCCGAATCCGTTGATCCAAATAGTGGTTTTTCATTAACACGTTCCTCCAATCTTATTTTTTTAAAAATAGAATGAATGCCTTTTCATTGCTGGTATAGACTGATTATAGTGGAAAAAGAGGACAAATACAATTTCTCTTTTTCTCCACAAAAAAGAAATTCTTTAAAAAAAGCCAAAAAAAATAAATAATCTTTTTTCTGAAAAATGAAGGGGTCTTGAAAAGACTTCTCTCAACTAAAGAAAGTAGCCAGTAAAAAGAACGTGATACCAAGAGATTTACTTGTGTTTTTTGTATGAAAGCTCCTTAAAAATAAAAACGTTTTACCTTTTGAGTAGGCAAGATTTTTGCTAAAAAATAAAAAATATTTTTTAATTAGTGTAATCGTTTACATTATTTTTTTTATCCTTTATGATTGAAGTATCAAAAGAGGCAGGTGAAAGAAAAATGGACATTGGCTTTATTGGACTTGGGAAAATGGGTTTGAACATGGCGTTAAATGTTCACGAACAAGGCTGGCCTATTATTGGCTTTGATGTGACAAAGGAAGCAAGAGCGGCTGCTAGAGAACAGGGTCTTTCCGTTGTAGATTCGTTGCCGGAATTATTGAAAGCGCTTAATAAAAGGAAGGTGATTTTTTTAAGTACTCCCGCTGGTCAGATTACCAATCAATTAGTGGCAGAATTGGTAGAGCAATTAGCGCCAGAGGATATCATTGTGGATAGTGGCAATTCAAATTTTCATGATAGTGTTGCGAATGCTCAGCTTGCTAAGGAAAAAGGAATTTATTTTATTGATTGTGGTACTTCTGGTGGCATCAAAGGAGCGCGGGAAGGAGCGTGTTTAATGGTTGGCGGTGCGCCTGAAGCTGTCAAGGCGTTAACCCCATTTTTTGAAGATTTAGCTTGTGAACAAGGGTATCTTTATGCTGGAAAATCAGGAGCTGGTCACTATTTGAAAATGGTGCATAACGGGATTGAGTACGTCATGATGCAAGCCATGGGAGAAGGATTCAATTTATTAGAAGCTGCCGAATATGATTTTGCGTTGGAGAAAGTAGCCGATGTGTGGAATCACGGCTCGATTATTGAAGCTCGCTTGATGGGCTTAGCGAAAGAGGTTTTTGCGGAAAATCCTACGTTAGCCAATCTAGAAGGGAAAGTTGCAGCAAATGGCGAAGCCAAATGGATGATTGAAGAAGCATTGCGTTTGGAGATGCCCGTCCCAACTACGGCATTGTCCTTATTTACTCGAAATGAAAGTATGCTAGCAAATCATTTTTCAAACAAAGTGGTCGCTTCTTTGCGACAAGGATTTGGCGGGCATGAAGTCGTAAAAAGTCAGTAAAGGAGTTTAGTCATGTTAAAAAAACAAAAAATTGCCATAGTGAATTCCAGTAGTTTTGGTCAAATTTTTCCTGAACACTTAACGCGCTTAGAAAAGATAGGCACCGTGAAGCATTTTACAGTCGACAGTGAAATTGGTGGCAAAGAGTTAGCGGAACGTTTACAAGGATATACGATTATTATTGCTAGCGTGACGCCATTTTTCACGAAAGAATTTTTTGAACATAAAGATGAATTATTGCTGATTTCTCGCCATGGTATTGGGTATAACAACATCGATTTAGACGCTGCAAAACAGCACGACACAATTGTTTCCATCATCCCAGCTTTAGTAGAACGAGATGCCGTGGCGGAAAACAATGTCACAAATTTACTAGCTGTTTTACGACAAACCGTGGCTGCAGATGCCAGCGTTAAAGCGGATCAATGGGAAAAACGAGCGAATTTTGTCGGTCGGACGTTATTTAACAAAACTGTGGGTGTCATTGGTGTTGGGAACACAGGAAGTTGTGTCGTGGAGACGTTACGAAACGGATTTCGCTGTGACGTGTTAGCGTATGATCCCTATAAATCCGCCACTTATCTGCAAAGTTATGGAGCCAAAAAAGTAGACTTAGATACGTTGCTAGCTTCAGCTGACATCATTTGTTTATGTGCCAATTTAACTGAAGAAAGTTATCACATGATTGGCTCGGCGGAAATTGCCAAGATGAAAGATGGCGTCTATCTTTCCAATAGCGCACGAGGCGCCTTGATTGATGAAGAAGCCATGATTGCCGGTTTGCAATCGGGCAAAATTGCTGGGCTTGGGACAGATGTTTTAGAAGAGGAACCAGGTCGGAAAAATCATCCTTATCTTGCGTTTGAAAATGTAGTAATGACGCCGCACACCTCCGCTTATACCATGGAATGCCTGCAAGCGATGGGAGAAAAATGCGTGCAAGATGTGGAAGACGTGGTGCAAGGTATTTTACCTCAACGGGCAGTGCAAGAAGTCAGTCGTTACGTTAGTTAAGAAGGAGGAGGAGCATGTTAACTGATTTAAAAGTGAAAGTTGGACCGCAATTTTATCGTTACCACGAAGGCGCCTTAGCTTCGGTGCCGTCACTTTTCAAGGAATATCACGCCCAACGAATTTTGGTGGTGCATGGCACCGTATCCTTTGAAAAAGCTCAGCCATTTTTGCCATTCTTGGCAGATTCAGAGTATCAATTCTTCTATCACACTTACACAGGAGAATGTAGTTATTTTGGCGCCGAACAAATTTCACAGCAAATAAAGGAACACCAGATTGACTTTCTTCTGGGAGTCGGCGGCGGTAAGTTAGCCGATTTAGTGGGCTACAGCGCCCATTTAAACAATCTGAATTTTGGCTTGGTCCCCACTTTGGCTAGTAACTGTGCGCCGTGGACACCGTTAGCTGTGATGTATCAAGAAAATGGCGCGGCCGAAGGCAAAACGGAACATTTCTTTCGCCAAGCTGCGTTTTTAATCACCGATCCTAAGTTGCTTCTGGATGCACCCCGTGATTATTTTGTCGCTGGTTTAGCTGATACGTTAGCGAAATGGTATGAATCAGAGACCATTTTACGCCAAGCCCATTTGCAAGGGGAACCCTTTTTACAATTAGCGGGAGCGACCGCCAAGCTTTCGCAAGAAGCGATTATGCGGGACTCAAAAGCAGCCTTAGCAGCGATGGACGAGGGCAAACTCACGCCTGAATTTGTCCATCTTTCAGAAATTGTTTTCGCCGTTTCCGGATTAGTCGGCGGCTTCGGTGACAAATACGCCCGCAATGCAGCAGCACACGCCATGCATGATGCTATGAGTAAATTTTTACCCAAAAGTCATGACTATTTACACGGCGAAAAAGTAGCTTACGGCATCTTCTATCAATTAGCATTGGAAAAAAGGTGGGCCATCATAGACGCATTAATCCCTTTTTATCAAGAGCTAAACTTGCCCATGTCGTTACGACAAATGGGCCTTTACCCAGAAGAAGAAGCAGTACTCGATGCAATGGTTCAATTTATTGATTCAAAAGAAAAGGTTCATTTAATTCCTATTGAGATTTCGGAAGAACGTTTACGTCAAGGGATTGAAGAGCTAGAAAAGTATATCCAAAACCAAGGATAAGAAGGAGGAACTATGGAAACGTTAAGTGTTTTACAAAGTTTGATAATGGCGCTTTGGGTGGCAGCAATTATGTCCAGATGGCTTGGAGGAGGAGCAACGTTAACGTTGCGTTTCTCGCCCTTAATGACAGGGTTAGTAGCAGGTTTAGTGATGGGCGATGTCCCGAAAGCGATGATTGTCACCGCAGCATTACAAATGATTTACATGGGTGTTTTTTCACCAGGTGGCTCTATGCCAGCAGAACCATCAATTGCGGCAGCGATTGCTGTGCCAGTTGCGTTGCTAGGGAATTTGAAGCCGGAAGCAGCTATCGCCGTAGCGGTTCCTGTCGGTCTTTTAGGAAGTTATTTATATCAATTCCGTTTCTTTATTAACACGTTTTTAGGGAAGTATACCGATCGTGCGGTGGCTGAACTAAATTCTAAAAAAATTGCCCGCTCAATTATCTGGTATCCAACGATTGCCTCATTTATTTTATTCGTTCCATTAGTCTTTTTTGCTCTTTATTTAGGGGCACCAGTCATTGCCGATATTATTAAAGCATTAGAAGGAACCGTTGTGATTCACGTGTTAGAAGTAGTCGGTGGTGGTTTAGCCGCAATTGGGATTGCGACAACGGTCTATGTCATTGGTCGAAAAGATTTCTTGGTTTTCTTTTTCCTTGCATACTTCATGAGTATCGTCTTTAAGTCATTGGAAATTACCATGGTAACGTATGCCATCTTTGGCGTAATTATTGCGTTAATTTTTGTGCAAGTCCAAAAAGGCAAACCTGTAGCAGAAAGTGCTGGTTCCGCCAGTGCCACCACTGATTTTGATGATGATGACGATTACGATGACGGGTTTTAAAAGAAAAAGGAGGAACTGAAATGACGGAAACAACAGAAAAAGTCGTGCCGAAAACAACGAATTTAGCACCAGAAGAAATTACCAATAAAGATGTTACAAAAGCCTATCTCCGTTGGCATTTTGCCAATGAAATTCCCCATTCCTTTGAACGTTACTTGGCGCCTTCGTTATTGTACGCAATGATGCCACTTTTAAAGAAATTATATAAAGACGATGAACAATTAAAAGCCGCTTATATGCGTCAACTGCTGTTTTTCAATACGCAGTTAAGTTGGGGCGGCGGGGTCATTACTGGGTTGATGGCTTCTATGGAACAAGAGCGGGCCAAAGAAGAACATGAAGGCCGCGAAATCATGATGCAAGATGATTTAATGTATAACACCAAAGCTGGATTGATGGGCGCGTTAGCGGGGATTGGTGATGCGATTGACTCAGGTACGGTTCAATATATTTTTATTGCGATTGCGGTGCCGTGGGCGCAACAAGGTAGCGCATTAGGTGCGATTTTCCCATTTGTGGCGTTTGCCCTTTATCAAGTACTGTTAGGTGTGTTCTTTGCGAGACAATCCTTCAAAATGGGGCGGAATGCCACAGGCTTAATGCAAAGTGCGGGGATTCAAAAAGCCATTGAAATGTTATCTGTTTTAGGGTTGTTCATGATGGGAATTTTAGCTGGTAATTATGTCAAAGTTTCTTCAACTCTTCAATTTAAACTTTCTGGCCGTGAGTTTGTGGTCCAAGATATCCTTGATCAGATTGTCCCAGGACTCTTGCCGCTAGCTGTCGTAATGGGCGTGTATTGGTTCTATACGAAAAAAGGTTTGAAAGTTACGCAAGCATTATTGTGGTTAACAGGTATTTTAATTGTCTTAGCAACAGTCGGTATTTTATAAAAAGAAAAGGACGTGAATCAGATGGGCGTAGTAAATTTAGCAAGAGTAGATGAACGATTAATTCATGGACAAGTGATGGTGACCTTGTCCCAAAAAAGTGGCGTTAATTCCATTTTCGTTGTCGATGAAGTGGTGGCAAAGGATAAATTTATGCGTGATTTATACAAAAGTGCAGGCAGTCGGACAGGACAAAAAACCATTGTCATTACGCCGGAAAAAGCCAAATTTTATTGGGATGAATACCAATTCAAAGAGTATAACTGTATTTTAATCGCTAAAACCGTCTCTGTAATTTATGACTTAGTAAAACACGGAGTCCCTATGAAGGAGTTAAACATCGGCGGTATCGCACAGAAAAATCCAGAAAAAGATTTATTAGTAACCAAATCTGTTTATTTAAACAAAGAAGATGCTGAAAAATTAAAAGAACTACATGAGGTGTATGGCGTAGAAGATATTTATTTCCAAGCAACGCCTTCTGCACCAAAAACTAGTTTAAAAGAGGTTTTAGGCAAATTTAATTTATAAAAAAAGCCAGTCGCTTGAGTCATTGCATGACTGTTTGAAGCAATGACTCGAGCCGCTGGATTGAAGGAGGAACTTTTATGTTAGGGATTGTGATTGCTACACATGGTGCACTAAGTGACGGTGCAAAAGACGCAGCTACCGTGATTATGGGCACAACCGAAAATATCGAAACTGTTAATCTAAATAGTGGAGACGATGTCCAAGCACTAGGCGGACAAATTAAAACAGCGATTGAGAACGTCCAACAAGGGGATGGCGTGTTGGTCATGGTTGACTTATTAAGTGCAAGTCCTTACAATCAGGCAGTTTTGGTGATTAACGAACTCGAACCAGCACTACAAAAGAAAATCTTTGTGGTGAGTGGTACCAACCTACCAATGGTCTTAGAAGCGATAAACCATCAATTATTGGGCACACCGATTGCTGAAGCGGCGCAAGCGATTGTTGCGCAAGGCAAAGAAAGTGTGCAAGCATGGGATATTTCTATGACTTCATTTGAGGATGAAGAGGATGAGGACGATGATTTTTAAGAATGTAGTAAAGGGTGAAAGCAATGAAATGGGGATTTAGATGGTACGGAGCGGCAGGCGATGCTATTCCATTAAAACACATTCGACAGATTCCAGGAATTACTGGCGTTGTCGGTACCTTGTTAAATAAACTACCAGGCGATGTTTGGACTGTAGCCGAAATTCAGGCACTTAAACAATCGGTAGAACAAGAAGGATTGGCACTTTTAGGAATTGAAAGTGTCGCTATTCATGATGCCATTAAAGCGGGAACGGATCAACGAGACCATTATATTGATAATTATCGCCAAACGTTACGTAACTTGGGGAAATGTGGAATTTCCTTAGTGTGCTACAGTTTCAAGCCTATTTTTGGTTGGGCTAAAACGGACTTGGCGTATGAGAATGAAGATGGCAGCTTATCGTTGTTATTTGATCAAGCTGTGGTAGAGAACATGCAGCCAGAAGACATGTATCAATTAATTCACAGTCAGTCAAAAGGATTCCGGTTACCAGGTTGGGAAGAGGAGCGTTTGCAACAATTTCAAGAATTGAAAGCCATGTATGCCGGCGTAACAGAAGAAGATTTGGTCGAAAATTTGCGCTACTTTTTAGAACGTGTGATTCCTGTCTGTGAAGAAGAAAATATCAAAATGGGGATTCACCCCGATGATCCACCTTGGGAAATTTTTGGTTTGCCAAGAATCACTAAAAATTTAGCGGATTTAAAACGGATCCTTTCCTTGGTGGACTCACCAGCAAATGGGATTACATTTTGTACAGGTTCCCTTGGTGCGGATCCGACGAATGATTTGCCTGCTATGATTCGTGAAATAGGTCACAGAATTAATTTTGTTCATTTCCGCAATGTGAAGTATTTAGGCGAGCATCGTTTTGAAGAAACGGCGCATCCGAGTGTCGCTGGTTCGTTAGATATGGCGGAATTAATGCAAGCACTGGTAGACGTAGGGTATGAAGGCGTTATTCGCCCTGACCATGGGCGGGCAATTTGGGATGAAAAAGCGATGCCTGGTTATGGTTTATATGATCGAGCAATGGGGTTGACCTATATTCAAGGACTGTACGAAGCAACCAAAGCCAAACGAAATAGGAAGTGACAGAATGGAAACAAAAGTTGAAAAAAATCAACTGTATCAACAATTAGCGACATGTAAACTTTTACCACTATACACTGCAACAGATTTACGCTATTTGCCACAAGTAGAATCAGTCTTAGTAGAAAACGAATTACCGTTTATTGAAGTCACTTTTCGGAGTCAGCTGGCCTTGCCTGCCATCAAACAACTTGCTGCTTCAGGGAATTTAATAGTAGGCGCAGGAACTGTTCGAACCTTGAAAGAAGCCCAAGAGGCAGTAGCGAACGGTGCACAGTTCATTGTTTCCCCAGCGATTGTTCCAGAAGTCATTGATTTTTGTCTGGCAAATGAGGTGCCTATTTTTCCAGGAACAGCTACGCCTGGGGAGATTCAGCGAGCGCTGGCGTATGGCTTACGAGTGGTTAAATTTTTCCCAGCCGATATTTACGGCGGGTTAAAAGCCATCAAAAGTTTAAGTGGCCCGTTTTATGATGTTCAATTTTTACCAACTGGTGGGATTGATGAAACAAACTTTATAGAGTATGTGGAAGCCAAAGAAGTATTAGCAGTGGGCGGTTCCTTTATTTTATCAGAAAAGATGCTTCAAGAAGATGAAGCTTCGGCACGCCAGCATGTTCAATCTTTACTCACGAAAATCAAAGAACGACAAGCAAAATAAAAAGATGGGCTAAGTTTTGTTACTTAGTCCTCTTTTTTTTTCTGTCCAAATACTACTGACATTATTTTAGTTTTCATTTTGTAAAAATAGTATAGGAGAAAAGCAATCAGTTATGTATAATTAGTGAAAGAAGGTTGCGTGAAGTAAAAATAAAAAGGAGAGCAAAGGATGTTAAAAAATGTAGAAGTGTTCTGGCAAAACTTTTTAGATAAACATGAATTAGATATGCTGATGCCCGATGTGTGGATGTTTGGTGATGGCTCTTCTGAGATGGGTAATCGTTTGGGTCAATTGGTTGTTTCTGGTCGTAAGACAGCGACATGTTCTTCTTTAGATATTTATAAGATGGAAGGAGAACAACTCCCTAAAGCTGGTCAATACGACATAATTTTAGATGGTCAGTCTCAACCGCTGGCTATTATTCGAACAACCAAAGTTGAAATTATGCCCATGAACAAGGTCTCAGAATCTTTTGCGCAAGCAGAAGGTGAAGGAGATTTGACATTGGATTATTGGTATGAAGAGCATGCGCGGTTCTTTAAAGAAGAACTGGCCCCCTATCAGCTACAATTTTATCCCGACATGCTGTTAGTTTGCCAAAGCTTTGAAGTGGTGGATCTTTATACAGAAAAAGAATAAACAGAGAAGCGGTGACTGACACGATTGAAACGAGCAGTCGTCGCTTTTTTTACTGATTTTTTGAAAAAGTTGCGTATGTTTATATAGACAGGGTGATAGAAAAGAGATGTGTATTTTAAGTGTCGAGGAAAAGATGGTACAATAACCTAAGGAATACTAACAAGGAGTGAATGTTATGAAAGAAGAATTTTCATATGAAATTTTAGAAGAAGTCGCTGTGTTATCTGAGAATGCTCGTGGCTGGCGTAAAGAATTGAATTTAATTAGTTGGAATGGTCGTCCACCAAAATTTGATTTGCGTGAGTGGGCCCCTGATCACGAAAAAATGGGTAAAGGCATCACCTTAACTAACGAAGAATTTGCTGAATTAAGCAAAACAATTAAATCCATGTAAAAGGAGCACCCTGTCAATGAAAAGTATGACTGGATTTGGAAAAAAGACCATTCAAAATGAAAATTATCAATTGGATGTCGAAGTCAAAAGTGTCAACCAGCGGTTTTTAGATATTCAGTTGCGTATGCCAAAGGAACTGAATGCCTATGAACTGGTGATTCGGCAAGTAATCAAACGCACGTTAAAACGTGGACGTGTGGAAGTCTATGTAAATCTCCAAAAAATCGGCAACAATCAAAAAGAAGTTCGCGTGCAGTGGGACTTAATTGATCAATTATTAACTTCGGTAGATCAACATTTAAAGGAAAACTATCCGGAAGCAACGTTTGATGCAGGGGACACGGTCAACCATTTATTAAAGCAAAATGATTTTGTCGAAATAGTGGAAGCAGAAATTGCTGATCAGACATTTGAACCATTTCTTGTTCAAGCATTTGAAGCAGCCATCGCTAGTCTTGACCAAAGCCGTGTGCAAGAAGGAACGCAAATTAAACAAGTCCTGCTTGACTATGTAGCAGTGTTGACCCAATCAATTCAAGAGCTGCAAGCGTTTGTGGGCGTTTTTGAACAAGAATACCGTCAACGTTTTGAAGCGAAATTAAACGAATGGTTAGGTAGCCAAGTGGATGAAACACGCTTATTAACAGAAATGGCCATTTTATTGGAAAAAGGCGATATTCATGAAGAATTGGATCGTTTGGATATCCATATTGATAAGTTGCATCAGTTGCTTGACGAAACAGAACCAGTGGGCCGAGAACTAGATTTCTTAATTCAAGAAATGAACCGTGAAGTCAATACGATTGGTTCGAAATCAAGTCCAATTGAAATAAAAAATAGTGTCGTTCAAATGAAAACAACCTTAGAAAAGATTCGTGAACAAATTCAAAATGTCGAATAGAGAAAATGGTTTCGTGTTTTTCCAGAAAACGCTATAATATAGAAGTAACGAATAAATGACAGAGGTGAAAGCAATGACTAAATTTTATGATGTAACCTTTCAAGAATTAAGTGGTCGTTCTGTGGTAAAAACAGAAGTCGCTTCAGACAGAGAACCATTTGACGTCTGGCAAGATGCTTGTGCAAGCTATTCTGAAACAGAATTAAATATCCAAATTAACGAAGACACGTTTGTAACTTTAAATCGTCACTTTGTTGTTCGCATTGACGTAAAAGAAGTTGACGGCCCTGTCGACAAACAAGTTCGTCGTCGCGATGAATTGATGAACGTGGTCAATACGCTTTCTAATATGGGCTTATAAAAAATACCACCAAGCATTTCACGCTTGGTGGTATTTTTAAGAATTAGAATAAAAGAAACAAGCCAATGGCGCAAAGGAAAGAAAGGACTGCGGCACTTAAAAAGATTGTCCGCATGGATGCAGTTTTACTGCTTTCTTTGCCGTGTTTTTTCTGACGTTCTAAACGTTTTTGAAGCTGACGGGTAATTACTGAGAAAATCAGCCCGAAAAGGACTAAAACACTTGTGGCAATCGATTTGGGAATAAAATGATTCGGTTCTGCAACGGTGGTGTCCCCAGAATGTTCGTTTGATTCTTCCGCAGCTTCCGCTGTTGTTTGTTTTGGCTTAACTTCTTGGTAAGCCACTTTTGGCGCTTGAACCGTACTATTTAATAATGTCAAGGGCGTGTCGACTTGCACTTGCCCTGCTACTAATTTAAAAGTAGGCTGACTGCCTTTGGGAACGACACCGTATAAATCATTAGCTAAAGTGACTTTTTTGTGATCAATGGTTTGTGGTCCTTTGTCTAAAAGTTTTTTGCGTTCGTATGTCGTATAGGCATAGTCCAGCAAAGCATTTCCAGCCACATGCCGTTCGTATTCACCATCTTGGTTTTGCCAATTACCAACGCCTAAAATGACTTCAATTAAACGGAAATCTCCTTGTTTGACAGTCGCAATATAGTTAAAGCCGCCTGTTGGACTAGAGCCTGTTTTTAAACCATCCACGCCTTGGTAGCCATACTTAGCTCCTGGTAAAGAATAATTGTACGCTTCAAAAGTTTCCTCGTAAGGCGTGCCGACCATTGTTTTCACCACTGGCTTATTGGTGATTTCTAAAATTTCTGGATAATTTTTCAGAAAATGATAGGTTAGTGAAGCTAAATCTCTAGCTGTAGAGACGTTATCGCCATTTGGGTCAATTCCTTGCATTTGATACAGGCCGTTAAAGGCACTTGCTTGCGCTCCACTGCAGTTGTAATAGGTAGTATTTGTCATCCCTAGTTCAGTCGCTTTTTGATTCATTAAATGAACAAAGTCAGTAGGCTGGTTCCCTGAAATTAAGTTTGCCAACATGAGAGTCGCCACATTAGAAGAGGGGACAGCAATCATTTTTAACAGTTCACGGACTGGATAAGCAACACCTAACGTAATTTTGTTATTACTAATGGCATATATTTTAGAAATATCGACATCTTTTTGTGTAGCAGTCACAGTCGTATCCATTGTAAATTTTCCTTGCTCCATTGCTTCAAAGGCCAAGTACATGGTCATCACTTTGGCAATACTGGCAGGATTCCACGCTAAATCTGGTTGCTGCGACCAGAGAATTTCTCCAGAATCAGCATCAACAACGATGGCTGCTTTGGGAATGCCATCCGCTTTCAGGGTCGTCCCCATTTTTTTAGCAATCGCGGTAATATCTTCTTCTGCGTGAGTCACAGTAGGTTGGGCAAAAAAGGCCCCACAACTGACAACTAAGCCTAGCAGAAACAATGTAAATGGTTTAATTCGTGCGATGTTTCTCAGTCCTTTCTTATTCACGTTTTTTCATCCTAAAGGAGTCATCACTTCATTTTACTTAAAAAATGGCTGCCTGTATAGGAATTCTAGGTAATTTGTTTAAAAAAAGAACAAGTTATGAAAGCCAAATTAAAGAAGAAATGTTATTTTTTCAGTGAATCTCCAAGAAAGTCTTGAAAATTGCAGAAAAAAAGTGCAAAATAGAACTAATACTGTGAAATTATGTTTTGAAAGGAAGTCGTTATGTCAGAGCGCGGGTTATTAATCGTATTGTCAGGTCCTTCAGGAGTGGGGAAAGGGACTGTAAGAAAGGCTATTTTCGACAGTGAAGAAAATGATTTTCAATATTCAATCTCAATGACCACTCGGAAACAGCGAGAAGGCGAAGTGGATGGAGTAGATTACTATTTCCGTTCAAGAGAAGAATTTGAAGCGATGATTGAAGCTGGAGAAATGTTGGAATATGCGGAATATGTTGGTAACTATTATGGGACACCATTAACGTATGTTAACCAGACGCTAGATGAAGGCAAAGACGTCTTTTTAGAAATCGAAGTCCAAGGGGCTAAACAAGTCAAAGACAAAGTGCCTGATGGCGTATTTATCTTTTTGACACCCCCCGATTTAGCGGAATTAAAATCAAGAATTATTGGCCGCGGAACAGACGAAATGTCTGTGATTGAAGAACGAATGGCTGTGGCCAGAGAAGAAATCGAAATGATGGCGCTGTATGATTATGCGGTAGTGAATGATGAAGTTCCTTTAGCCGTGCAACGAATTAAAGACATTATCGCGAGTGAGCACTTCCGTGTTGACCGTGTAATTGGAAAATATATTAAAATGTTAGAGGAGATGTAGCCTTATGATGTTAAAACCGTCAATTGACTCATTGTTAAAAGAAGTCCCTTCAAAATATTCTTTGGTTATTTTAGCAAGCAAACGTGCGCATGAATTAGATGAAGGCGTTCAACCAACCGTTGAATCCTTTGATTCTGTAAAAAGTGTGGGCCGTGCGTTAGAAGAAATCGAAGCAGGAACAGTGATCAGTGATCCAAATCCTGAAGAAAAACGCGAACGTCTACGCATTGAACGTGAAGAACGCAAACGCCAACGTGAACAAGAACAAAAAGAATTAGAAAACCGTTTACGTGACGAAAAAAATTAATTGAATGATTGTCAACGAATGGAGAAAGCCGTCTGTCTATTTCAGAGGCTTTCTCTTCGTTTATTCTGAAAGGTGCCAGCGAGACACACAAGACAAATCAGTCAATCTTTAGTACAATAGGCAAAGAGAATTTACATAAAAAGGAGGACGCACCATGCAAAAAGTAGCCAAAGTTATTGTGGATGTACCAACGATGCAAACCGATCAACCATTCACTTATTTAGTTCCTGAAAATTTAAATGAGCAATTGGCTGTCGGCATGCGTGTAGAAGTGCCTTTTGGTAATGGTAATCGGCATGTTCAAGGGTTTGTTCTAGCCATTGAACCAATGGCTGCAACGGTTCTTGACGAAACCAATGTTCAGTTGAAAGAACTAGTGGCGGTGTTGGATTTAAAACCTGTCTTAAATACAGAAATGTTGGCTTTAGCAGATTATATGAAGGAAAAAACGTTTGCCTTTAAAATCACTTGTTTGCAAACCATGTTGCCTAGCGTAATGCGTGCCGATTACCAAAAATATATTTATTTAACGGATGAGCTTTCTGAAGAATTACAAGATCAGTTATTT
Organism: Enterococcus sp. C102(2024); assembly: GCF_040888205.1. Taxonomy (NCBI): domain Bacteria; kingdom Bacillati; phylum Bacillota; class Bacilli; order Lactobacillales; family Enterococcaceae; genus Enterococcus; species Enterococcus sp. C102(2024). The sequence continues at coordinate 161,133 of NZ_JBFOHH010000005.1, forward strand.
TATGGTTTAGAGGAAATTTCGTGGGACCAAGCGCAAGAACGTGGGATTTTGCCTCAACTAATGGCGTTGCGTAAACAGCAAAAAGTCGATATTCGCTACGAAGTTACGACGAGAAATAAAGTCAAAATGGTCCGCTTTATTCAAGCCGCTAAGGAATTTGAACAATTAGAGGAAATTCGTTTGGGTTTACGCAAGGGAGCTAAGAAGAAAGAGCAACTTCTTTACTATTTACAACGCTTGGGTACTGAAAAAGTCACCGCCGTGAAGGAAATGAAAGAATTAGGTTTCAGTACCGCACTTTTAAATGAAGCGGCCAAAAATGGTTGGTTAACGTTCGTTGAAAAAGAAGCGTATCGTGATCCGTTTGCTAATCAGACGTTTGAAAAAACGACTGCGTTATCTTTGAATGCAGAACAACAGGTGGCTGTGGAAACAATCTTACAATCGGTCCAAGAACAGCAAAGCCAAACCTACTTATTGGAAGGTATTACAGGAAGTGGGAAAACAGAAGTTTATCTACAGGTCATTGCAGAAGTACTTAACCAAGGCAAAACAGCCATTATGCTTGTCCCTGAAATTTCTTTAACTCCGCAAATGGTGCAACGCTTTAAAAGTCGCTTTGGCGAACATGTTGCTGTAATGCACAGTGGCTTATCGCAAGGTGAAAAATATGATGAGTGGCGGAAGATTGAACGAGGAGAAGCGGAAGTTGTGGTTGGTGCGCGTTCAGCCATTTTTGCGCCAATCGAAAACATCGGTGTGATCATTATTGATGAAGAACACGAGGTAAGTTATAAACAAGAAGAAACCCCCCGCTACCACGCGAGAGATTTAGCGATTTGGCGTTCAGAGTATCATCATTGCCCTGTTGTTTTAGGCAGTGCCACGCCGTCCTTGGAATCACGCGCTCGCGCACAAAAAAATGTTTATCAGCGGTTACGATTAACACAGAGGGCCAATCAAGCGGCAACCTTGCCTACGATTGATGTAGTGGATATGCGGCAAGAAGTAGAAAATGGCAATGTCTCTTCTTTTTCCATGTCGTTGCAAGAAAAACTCCAAGAACGCTTAGAGAAAAACGAACAAAGTGTTCTCCTACTTAATCGCCGTGGCTATTCGTCATTTGTGATGTGTCGCGATTGTGGCTATGTGTTGCCGTGTCCGAATTGTGATATTTCCTTAACTTTGCATATGGATAGCAAAACAATGAAATGTCATTATTGTGGGCATGAAGAGCGGATTCCTTATCGCTGTCCTAACTGTGGCCAAGATAAAATTCGCTACTACGGAACAGGCACACAAAAAGTAGAAGAAGAATTACAAACGTTGTTACCAGACAGTCGCATTCTCCGAATGGATGTTGATACGACCCGTCGCAAAGGTGCGCATGAAAAGATTTTGCGAACATTTGGTGAAGGACAAGCGGATATCTTATTAGGCACACAAATGATTGCCAAAGGACTGGACTTTCCAAATGTGACGTTAGTCGGTGTCTTAAATGCTGATACCGCCTTGAATTTACCCGATTTTCGTTCCAGTGAACGGACCTTCCAATTATTGACACAGGTCAGCGGTCGAGCTGGTCGCGCTGAAAAACCTGGGGAAGTCATCATTCAATCTTTTAACCCCGAGCATTATGCGATACAATTGGCAAAAGCCCAAGATTATGAAGATTTTTATACAAAAGAAATGTATATCCGCCATCGTGGGGATTATCCACCGTACTATTTTACGGTCCAAATTACGGCCAGTCATCCTGAAGAGAATGAAGCAGCGAAACAAATGTTTCAAATTGCGACGAAATTAAAACAAGGCTTATCGCCGCAAGCTATTTTGTTGGGACCAACGCCCAACGCAATCATGCGTGTCAATAATCGTTACTTTTATCAAGTGATTATCAAGTATAAACAAGAACCAATGCTTCAACCATTATTGAAAGAAATTTTAACCGATACACAACGAGCAACGGCTCGTGGCTTAAAGCTTTCCATTGATGCAGAACCCATGAATTTTATTTAAAAAATACAGCTTTGAAAGGAGCACTTATGCGCTATCCAGTTGTGATTCACCCGAACGAACACTTAAAAATGAAGGCTCAACCTGTGACGATTATTACCGATGAAATTGTGCAATTACTAGAGGATATGTATGAAACAATGCTGGCCCATGATGGGATTGGCTTAGCAGCCCCGCAAATTGGGAAAAATTTGCAAATGGCAGTGATTGAAATCGATGAAGAATCTGGTCGTTTTGAACTAATTAATCCTGTGATTATTGAAAAAAAAGGAACCAGTATTGATGTGGAAGGCTGTTTAAGTATTCCAGAAACATATGGAACCGTTGAACGAGCAGATGAAGTGACTGTCCGTTATTTTGACCGTGAAGGTGAAGAAATGGAAGTTACGGCTTACGGCTATTTAGCTCGAGCTTTTCAACACGAAATTGATCATTTGAATGGCGAGTTATTTATCGATAAAATGATTGAGAAAATTGCACCAGAAGATTTAGAAGCGTATATGGAGGAACATTTTGATGACTAAAATTGTATTTATGGGCACACCAGCCTTTTCTGTTCCGATTTTAGAAAGTTTAATCGAGGCAGGCTATGACGTTCAAGCGGTTGTCACGCAACCAGATCGACCAGTTGGCCGAAAAAAAGTGATTACCCCAACGCCTGTCAAAGAAGCAGCTTTAAAACATAACTTATTAGTCTTACAACCAGAGAAAATTTCAGGTTCTCCTGAAATGGAAAAAGTGATTGACTTAGCACCAGATTTAATTGTGACAGCAGCCTTTGGTCAATTTTTACCAGAGAAAATCTTAAAAGCGCCCAAACTAGGTGCGATTAATGTCCATGCCTCACTTTTACCAAAATATCGTGGCGGCGCACCTGTACATTACTCGATTATTGAAGGAGAAAAAGAAACAGGCGTCACGATTATGGAAATGGTGAAAAAAATGGATGCTGGCGCGATTTTATCGCAACGTGCAATTCCGATTACGAAACAAGATGATGTAGGCACCATGTTTGAAAAATTAAGCATTCTAGGAAAAGAACTTTTATTAGAAACGTTACCTAAGCTAATTGCTGGCGAAATTACGCCTATTCCACAAGTGGAAGAAGAGGCTACTTTTTCACCCAATATTACCCGAGAACAAGAACGAATTGACTGGCAAAAAACTGCTGAGGCAATTGATAACCAAGTGCGTGGTATGCGTCCTTGGCCAACAGCGTTCACAACCTATCAAGGGACCAACTGGAAAATTTGGGCAGTGACACCACTGACTGAAACAACAACCAGCGCCCCAGGAACGATTATCCAACGTAGTAAAAAAGCGCTATGGATTGCTTGTGGCGAAGGGACAGTTCTTCAAATTGATCGCCTGCAACCAGCAGGTAAAGGTCAATTAACGATTCAAGAATTTTTAAATGGCGTTGGTCAAAATGTCGCAGAAAAAGATAAGGTGGACTAACAAAAATGGCTGAAAAAATCCCCAAGAAATTAAAACGTTCTGTTCGATACGTTGCTTTAGAAACCATCGAACGTGTGGATAAAGGTGGGGCGTACTCCAATCTTTTACTTAATGAAATGATGACAAAATCAGAACTAAGCGAGAAAGATGGCCGCTTGTTTACAGAACTTGTCTACGGCACAATTAGTCGCAAATTATTGTTGGAATACTACTTAACACCATTTGTTAAGAAACCGCAAAAAGTCGATAATTGGGTGAAAAATTTATTGATTTTATCGTTATATCAATTACTTTATTTAGATAAAGTACCCGATCATGCAGTCATTAATGAAGCGGTTGAAATTGGCAAACGTCGTGGCAATCCTGGGATTGGTAAATTCGTGAATGGCGTGCTGCGGGCGTTCCAACGAAATGGAGCACCTAGTTTGGCCGCAATTAGCGATCCAGTTGATCGTTTAGCCACGGAAATTAGCATGCCACGTTGGTTAACAGAAAAATTACTTGCCCAATTAGGCGAAGAAGAAACACGGCAGTTGGGTTTGTCATTATTTGAAAAAAGCCATGCGAGTGGCCGAGTAAACACACGGTTTATTTCACGAGAAGAAGCGCTGGAAGAATTACAAGAAACAGGGATTGCCGCGAAGGAAAGTCAACTTTCCCCTTATGGTGTTGTCGCTGAAAAAGGCTACTTAGCTGGCAGTGAACTGTTTATTAACGGTTGTTTAACCATTCAAGATGAAAGCTCTATGCTCGTGGCTCCAGCGATGCAAATTGAACCGCATCATCGTGTTTTGGATGCCTGCGCGGCTCCTGGTGGCAAAACGACTCATATCGCAACTTTTTTAGAGGCTGAAGCAGGTGGTCGTGTGACTTCTTTAGATATTCATGCGCACAAAATTAAGCTAATTAATGAAAATGCGCAGCGCCTCCATGTGGCGGATGTCGTCCAAGCAGAAAAGCTTGATGCGCGACAAGTGGCAGAAGAATTTCCCGCAGAAACCTTTGATCGGATTTTAGTTGATGCGCCATGTTCAGGCTTAGGGCTGATGCGCCGTAAACCAGACATTAAATACCATAAAACGGCCAATGATTTTCAAAATTTACCTAAAATTCAGTTAGAAATCTTAGAAAGTGTTGCCCCAACACTAAAACAATGGGGTATAATGGTCTATAGCACTTGTACTATTACGCCAGAAGAAAATCAGGAAGTGGTGGCAGCCTTTTTAGCCAAACACCCTGAATTTGAAAAAATTGAAATTGTTGCAAATGAAAACGTCCAAGCAGTAGTAAAAGAGCAAGAACTGGTTCTGTATCCCCATCAATACATGACAGATGGCTTCTTTATTTGCTGTATGCGGAAAGTTAGTTCAAATGAGGTGAAATAATTTGGAAATCAACGTTCAATCAGATGTCGGTCGCAAAAGAAATACGAACCAAGATTATGCCAACGTTTTTGAGAACCAACAACACATAACCTTTGCTGTTTTAGCAGATGGCATGGGTGGTCACCAAGCAGGTGATGTCGCTAGCCAAATGGCAGTCAATAATTTAGGTGAGAGTTGGTCCAATGCGTCTGTCGACTCAGCTGAAAAATCTGCACAGTGGTTAATTCAAGCAATTCAAAAGGAAAATGAAAAAATTTATGAACGCGGACAATCGAAACCAGAGTATTTAGGAATGGGGACAACCGTGGTTGGTGCCATCCTTTTACCGGATTCATTTGTCTTAGCAAATGTGGGGGACAGTCGTGCTTATTTAGTTCGTGACCAACACATGTTACAATTAACAGAAGATCATTCTTTAGTGAATGAACTAGTAAAATCAGGGGAGATTACTCGTGAGATGGCTGCAAATCATCCACGAAAAAATGTCCTAACACGTTCTTTGGGAATGCCTGGTACTGTCGAAGTCGATGTAACCAATCATGAATGGCTGCCTAATGACTATTTACTGTTATGTTCGGACGGCTTAACCAATATGGTTTCTGAGACAAAAATTTTAGAAATTTTAGAGACGTCAGACCCCTTAGAATCCAAATTAAGCCAACTCGTTGCCCAAGCAAATGAAGCGGGTGGTTTAGATAACATTACCGTGTTAGTGATACACTTTGACGAACAGAAGGAGGAAAACCAATGATAGAAATCGGCAAGAAGCTGAATGGTCGATATCACATTATTGGCAGCATCGGAAGCGGCGGCATGGCCAACGTCTATTTAGCACACGATTTAATTTTAGACCGAGACGTTGCAGTAAAAGTCTTGCGCTTTGACTTCCAAAACGATCAAGCCGCCATCCGACGTTTTCAGCGTGAAGCACTAGCCGCAACTGAGCTGGTTCACCCGAATATCGTCAGTGTGTACGATGTAGGCGAAGAAGATGGACTACAATATTTAGTCATGGAATATGTGAAAGGAATGGACTTAAAACGTTACATCCAAACGCATTTCCCAATCCCTTATTCCACAGTTGTGGACATTACGCAACAAATTTTATCTGCTGTCGCAATGGCACATGAACATAGAATTATTCACCGGGATTTAAAACCGCAAAACATTCTGATTGACGAACACGGCACAGTCAAAATTACTGACTTTGGGATTGCGATTGCTTTGTCAGAAACGTCAATTACGCAAACGAACACAATGTTAGGTTCGGTGCATTACTTATCGCCAGAACAAGCGCGCGGAAGCATGGCGACCAACCAATCAGATATTTACGCTGTGGGAATTATTCTCTATGAAATGCTAACAGGGAATGTACCTTTTGATGGTGAATCAGCCGTAACGATTGCCTTAAAACATTTTCAAGAAGAAATTCCCTCTGTTAAAATGTTTGATCCAGGGATTCCTCAATCATTGGAAAATGTGGTTCGTCACGCAACCGCAAAAGACCCAAGCGACCGCTACAAAACAGCGAATGAGATGGCAGAAGACTTATACACGTCCTTGTCAGCCAGTCGTTTAAACGAACCTGCGTGGGAACCAACGGCTTTATTAGGAGAAACGAAAGTACTAACTCCGATTCCCGAAGATATCGCTGAACCGGAAGAGACAACGCCTGTCGAAGTCCCAGAAGATATCGCAGATGACATTTTAGCTGAACAACCACCGAAGAAAAACCGCAAAAAATTGTGGATTGGCTTAGCAATTGCGGCATTAATTGCTTTAGCAATAGGTGGCTTAGCCTTTGCAATGTCGGGTGGTAAAGACGTTGAAGTTCCTGATGTTACAAATGAAACGAAAGCGGACGCTTCACAAGCGCTACAAAGTGCCGGGCTGAAAGTCGATAGTGAGACCAAAAAAATTCCCGACGATAAGATTGAAGAAGGCAAGGTGGTCAAAACAGACCCCGAAGCAAAATCATCTGTGAAAAAAGGCCGATCTGTTACTTTATACATCAGCTCTGGAACAGAAAAAATTGAGATGGCCGATTATACAAACGAATCGTATGAATCTGCTGTCGAAGCCTTGAAAAAACTAGGGTTTTCAGAAGACCAAATTACAACAAAAAAAGAATACAGTGATTCTGTGTCTACAGATAACATTATTAAACAAAAACCAGCTGCAGGTAAAAAAGTTGATCCGAAAAAAGACAACGTCACTTTAACGGTCAGTGAAGGACCAGAAGCGGTTACTTTGCCTAGTTACGCCGGTTATTCTTACACAAATGCAGTAAATGCACTGGCACAATTAGGTATTTCTGAATCTCAAATTACGCGTGTCGACCAAGCAAGCGATACGGTAGAACCAGGTTTAGTCATTACGCAAGACCCCGCACCAGGGGGCACCGTGACACCTAAAAATGGTCAAGTGACGTTATATGTAAGTAAAGGTAGCGACAAAGTGACACTTTCTGATTATAGCGGAATTTCTTACGATAATGCGGTAAGTCGCTTAATTGCTTTAGGTATCCCAGAATCTCAAATTAAACGAGTGGACGAAGAAAGCGACAAAGTTGAAAAAGATACCGTGATTAGTCAAGAGCCAGCTTCTGGTACCGCTGTTGATCCGAAAAATGACACGATTACTTTACATGTCAGCAAAGGCAGCGACTCAGTAACTGTTCCCGATATTTCAGGTTATTCGCCAAAAGCTGCAGAAGACAGCATCAATAACGCTGGCCTTAAAATCAATGAACAAGGATTATCTGGCTCTGGCGATGGCCAAGTCGTTGAACGAACTAGCCCATCCGCTGGCAGCAAAGTCAAAAAAGGCGACTCTGTTACGGTTTATTATTCAAAAGCAAATGATTCAAAAAGCACCACTAGTGAAAGTAGTACGAGTAATTAAGACAAGAGGTTGGGACAGGAGTGTTTAGCTTCAAGAACCAAGTAGGTACTGTTTAACATCTATTTGCTTTTCAAATAGTGTTTCTCAGCAATAAGAAGAAGCCGCTCCTGCCCCGCCATTTATCTTAAGATTTAGGTCTAGGAAGGTAAGTCATTTCGACTTATGTCCTAGGCTCTTTTTAATTAATAGAATCGAGAGGCTCCCTTGATTTCTCTGCCACTATCCTGTATATTCGAAAGTAGTTAGGAGTGGTTTATCTGAAAGGTCAAATCAGAAAAGCGTTAAGCGGTTTTTATTATGTATACGCAGATGGAGAAACATATCAAACAAGAGCGCGAGGGAATTTTCGTAATCGAAAAATTACGCCACTCGTGGGAGATGAAGTACTTTTTGAAAGCGATAATTTAACAGATGGTTATGTGTTGGAAATTTTACCAAGACGAAATGAATTAGTGCGCCCGCCTGTTGCAAATGTGGATCTAGGTGTGGTTGTCATGAGTATGGTTTCGCCAAATTTTTCGTTTAATTTGTTGGATCGTTTCTTAGTCAGCTTAGAGTATAAGGATATAGAACCAGTTATTTATTTAACGAAAGTTGATCTATTAGATGAGCCGCAACGTCAAGAAGTCACTGAAATTAAACAGATTTATGAAGCGTTAGGTTATGCGGTGATCGCTTCGGAAGACGTAGAAGCCACCAAAGAATTAGAACGCTTTTTCCCAGAACGGTTGACTGTTTTTATGGGACAATCAGGCGCTGGAAAATCAACATTGTTGAATCAAATTTCACCAGAATTACAACTAGCAACTGCGGAAATTTCCCAATCTTTAGGACGGGGCAAACATACGACCCGTCACGTGGAATTGATTCCGTTATACGACGGTTTGGTTGCTGATACACCAGGATTTAGTGCCATCGATTTCTTGGAGATGGAAGCAGTGGAATTACCAAAGCAATTTCCTGAATTTGTTGCCGCGGCCTCTCACTGTAAGTTTCGTGAATGTATGCACCACAAAGAACCTGGTTGTGAAGTGAAACGCCAAGTGGAAGCGGGAACCATTGCGACGAGTCGTTACGAAAATTATTTACAGTTTTTAATGGAAATCGAGAATCGACGACCTGTTTATAAGAAAAAATCATAGCAAATATAAAGGGAGCGAGCCAAATGAAACTAGCACCATCCATTTTAAGTGCCGATTTTGCCAATTTAGAAAGAGATATCCGTTTAGTAGAAGAATTAGGAGCAGATTATATTCATGTTGATGTCATGGACGGTCAATTTGTGCCCAACATTACCTTAGGACCGAATATCGTTTCAGCGATTCGTCCAGTGACAAAACTACCATTGGATGTTCATTTGATGATTGTACAACCTGAAAACTATATCAATGCCTTTGCGGAAGCCGGTGCGGATATTATTACTGTCCATCAAGAAGCAACACCCCATATTCATCGTGCCTTACAAATGATTAAAAATGCGGGTGTGAAAGCTGGCGTAACCATCAATCCTGGGACACCACTTTCGATGATTGAAAATGTATTAGACTTAGCAGACCAAGTCTTGGTAATGACTGTCAATCCAGGCTTTGGCGGACAATCATTTATTGAAAACTCACTAGAAAAAATTGCTCAATTAAAAGAATGGAAAGAAACAAAAGGATACACCTATGAAATTGAAGTCGATGGCGGGATTGTTCCTGAAACTGCCGCACGCTGTAAAGAAGCCGGTGCGGAAGTGTTTGTTGCAGGCTCCTACATTTATAATGCTGAAAATCCTCAAGAACGAATCGATGCACTGAGAGCAGTGCTAGACAAATGAGTCGTGTCTTACTGGTAGCTGGCGGCGAGCCAAGTGATTGGCCAACCATTGAACCAGCTACGTATGATTATTTCGTAGGTATTGATCGCGGCTGTCTCCATTTATTAGAGGCCGATTTACCGTTACAATTAGCAGTGGGCGATTTTGATTCATTATCACGAGAAGAATACCATTTTGTCCAAGAAACTGCCGAAACACTTATCCAAGCACCTGCTGAAAAAGATGATACAGATACACAATTAGCGCTTCAAGAAGCTTTACAACGATTTCCACAAGCAGAGATGACGATTATCGGTGCGACAGGGGGCAGAATTGACCACTTATTAGCCAATCTTTGGTTACCCTTTGAACCACGATTTCAAGGCGTACTTCGCCAAATCCGTCTATGCGATCGTCAAAATAGCATCCAGTATTACGCCCCTGGTTCGTATATCGTACCGAAAGAGCCAGATAAAGAATATCTGGCCTACTGCTGTTTGACGCCTGTAGAAAACTTGACGCTACGACGCAGTAAATATTTATTAACCAATCAAGATGTTCCTTATCCAACATCGTATGCAAGTAATGAATTTATCGAAGAAGCCGCTGCTTTTTCCTTCGATGCAGGGATGATTGCAGTTATTCAAAGTAAAGACAAGTAAAAAGAAGTTGGACCTTCATCAAAGTGATGAAGGTCCAACTTCTTTTTATGCAATAAAAAAAGCCGAACAACGAACGTCCAGCTTTGCTTATTTAAGTTTATTAAACACGTTCGATTTTACCAGATTTCAAAGCACGAGTTGACACCCAAACTTTTTTAGGTTTACCATCGATTAATACGCGAACTTTTTGTAAGTTAGGTTTCACAGTGCGTTTTGTTGAGTTCATCGCATGTGAACGGTTATTACCACTTGAAGTCTTACGACCAGTGAAGTAACATACTTTTGCCATTTTAAGTTTCCTCCTTTGCCTTGATCTTGGAGCGATAATATTCAGCTCATACTAACTTAATTTATCATATTAGGCACTGATTTGCAAGAAGATTTTTAGTGACTAACAACAAAAGTAGCTTGTCAGGTGATAGTTTTTCATTGTCTGATTTTAAATACTTAAGAAATCCATGCACAAACGTAAGACGATAAAGACGAAAATTTAAGAGTTCAAGAAAAAAATGTAGTGGTTCGTGTTTGATTAATATAATTAAAGTACTTAGATAATTGAAAAAGGAGGAAAATATGAGCTTAGAAATCAAAAAGTTGAAAAAGAAAATGGATGAGCAGGAAATTATTAAAGGAATCAATTTGACTATTCCAGAAGGAGAAATTTATGGCTTCTTAGGCGCAAACGGTGCAGGTAAAACTACTATTTTCCGCCATATTTTAGGCATCTACTCTCCTGATGAAGGGGAAATAACATGGCAGGGACGTAAAGTTGATCGCTTTGATGCTAAAGAAGTCGGTTATCTTCCAGAAGAGCGTGGACTATATCCGAAAAGAACGGTGAGACAACAATTAACTTTCTTTGGGAAGCTCCGTAAAATGAAAAAGAAAGAAATTGAAAAAAGTATCCTCTTTTGGCTGGATTTTTTTAAGATACAAAAGAACGTAGATCGAAAAATTAGTGAATTGTCAAAAGGGAATCAACAAAAGATTCAATTTATTGCGTCGATCATTCATGGACCCAAGCTTGTCATTTTGGATGAACCATTCTCTGGGCTAGACCCGATTAATGCGAATCAACTAAAAGAAGCAATTCTTTTTTTGAAGGAAAATAGTGCTACGATAATTTTCAGCTCTCATCAAATGGCAAACGTAGAAGAAATCTGTGAAAACATTTGTATGATGAAAAAGGGTGAGGTTCTTTTAGAAGGAAATTTAAAAGAAATCAAAGATGAAACGGATAAAAGAAAAGTGATTGTTCAGGCTGATTTTGACAGAGAAATATTAAAGCAAGATTTTGAAATAGAATCGTATAAAGAAGAAAATGATGTTATTTCTTTTTATGTAAAAGATGAATGTACTGCGAAGAAAATTCAAAAATTTATTTTTCAATCAGAAAATATTCAGCAATTCAGAATTGAGCCAATTTCGTTAAATGATATTTTTCTAGAAAGAGTGGGTGAGTAAAGTGAAAAATATAGTGACGATTGCTTTAGAAACATACAAACAAAAAGTCGTGTCAAAAGTGTTTGTTATTATACTGTTGGTTTTGATGGTAGGGACATTTTTGGGAATGAATTATGAAGGGATTCTAAAAAAAGAGGAACCAAGTAAAGAAACCATCCTTGTTGTTTCAAATAATCAAGAGACTGTTACTATGCTGAAAGAAGTTGGTAAAGGTACCAATCTGAACTTTGTTGACGGCGGTCAAAAGTTATCAGATGCTGAGAAAGAGCTGAAAGATAGAGCGAGTAAAACTATTTTGAAAATTGAAAAAAGTAGCACTGGTCTATACGAAGGAAAAATTTATTACGAAGGAGCTCTCCAATATAATGTGTCTGAACAATTACAAAGTCTTGTAACCACTGTAAATCAATCGATTAAATTAAATCAATTAAATATTGATGCGGCGCAACAACAGTTTTTGAATGAAAGCACACGTTTATCCTTAGAATCTTTAGCTGGAAATCAAGATAATTCGGTTCAAACATTAATACTAGTTTATATTGTTGGTTTTATTCTCTACATTGCAGTTATGCTCTTTTCTACAATGGTTGCCCAAGACATTGCGGTGGAAAAGAGTTCAAGAGTTATGGAAATTTTACTCACAACAATTACACCAGTTCAGCATTTAATTGGTAAAATTGTTGGCATTGGGCTAGTTGGGATAACGCAAGCAGCAGCAATTTTTGGGGCTGCGTATGCATCTTATGGAATTTTTGGAGATAGTACAGGAGTATTTGACTTTTTGAGTGAAGGCAAAAATAGTCAAGCAATCATCTTAGCTGTCATATGTTTCGTTTTAGGTTATTTGCTATATTCTGTTACGGCTGCTATTTTAGGTTCTGTTGTTTCCTCTGTTCAGGAAGTTCAACAGTTGATGTATATTTTGATTATTCCTTTATTTATTGCGATGTTTATGGTAATGATTCTTGCAACTGGATTAGGAAGTAACCAAGCGACTATCATTTCATCTTATATACCGTATCTATCACCGATAGTCATGTACGCACGTTATATGCTGGGGGATGCATCGTTAAATGCTTTTGCAATAGCGATGGGAATTAATCTGGTCTTTACTATGATTTTAGCGTTTCTAGGGAAGAGTGTTTATCAAGGGGGCGTGTTTATTTATAGTGGAGATAAACTTATAAATGTTTTCAAAAAAGCGTTTAAATCTGGGAAATATTATGTTAGATGAGTATAAAAAATCTTGTCGCAACTCTCATGTATAAAACATTTATTTTGATAAATAAAAAAGTAATTGAAATTGTACACTCAGTATAGCGAGTGTACAATTTTTGTTTATAGCGTAATAGTCGGGCACTGAAAACTAATTTTTCTCAGTTTCACTTTTAAAGAAAGCTTGAATTGTCTTTTATTAGAGTATATACTTTTTTTATTAACTGAAATATAAGGAGGTTTTAATTTGGAGAGATTTCTTTTTATTCTAAGTAATATCACGGCAGTGTTTCAAGTGTTCTTTAATTATCTAAAGTCAAAAGTAGTAAAGCTTAATAAAAAAATTACTTTACATAGTATTTTCGGCTTGATGGTTATCGCAATTTTGAATGGCAAAATAATTTCTGCTATAGGAATGTATGGATTTGCTTGGATTTATTTGAGTATAATAATTTTAGGTTATTTTTTTATCTCTAAAAGCCTTATTAAAGTTTTAGGTATAAATTCTTATATCGTCATTATTTCAGCTATAAGTGGTCAGTTTGTATCCTTTATAAAGGGAAAAATATTTGGCACAGAACTAATTTTTTCAAGTAATTTAACTATGTTTTTACACAGTACATTTCGGCTAGCACTATCAGTAATTCTGACGATATTAATGATAAAGGGGATAAAAAAAATAGAAAAAAAGTTTTCTATTATCAATGAGTGTCTTCTGCTGTTTAATTTGATAGGAATCGGCACAATGATTATCTACTATACCAGTCTGATTTTAGGAAAATATCTGGGGAATAACAAGGAAATAATTGTAGTAAATTCAATCTTTCTCACGCTCTATTTAGTCGTTTCATTAATTTCTTTTATTGTGTATCTTAGTTCGCTCAAAAATAAATATGATCTTCAACAGAAGGAAAGAGAATATTTAGAAAATCAGAGATATATGGAGGCAATGGAGAAACAATTCAAGGAGATTCGGAAGTTTCGGCATGATTATAAAAATATCCTAAATTCATTAGAAGATTTTATTGTAAGTGGAGATTACGAGAGTCTTAATGACTATTATTTCAGTAAAATAAAGAAAGCATCAAAATGCATTGACCAAAATGGGTTCAAGTTAGAAACGATTGGAAACATTCGAGTAAGAGAAGTTAAAAGTCTCCTTGTGTCTAAGTTGATTTCAACGCAAGAAAAAGGAATGGATGTACAGTTAGAAGTGACTGAACCAATTGAAGAATTAGCCATTGACTCAATTTCTTTGGTTAGAATACTAGGTATTTTTTTAGATAACTCTATAGAAGAAATCGAATTTTTAGGTGAGGGTAAGCTTGTAATCGCTGTATATAAAGATGCCTCTGCTGTACATATTATTATCCAAAATTCATGTAGGAAAAATTTACCAAAATTCCATCTACTTAAGCAACGCGGTTTTTCATTAAAGGGCACTGATAGAGGAATGGGATTGAGTAATGTTCAAGAATTGCTTCAATCCCTAAATAATGTTCAACTAGCTACCTCCATCAGTGATGGATGGTTTACTCAAAAATTGACGATTGAAAACAATAGGAGGTGCGAATAAGGTGATTTCTATTATTATTTGCGAAGATGATTGGCGACAACGACAAATGTTGGAAACCTATGTTAAAAATTACATAATGATGGAAAGTCTTGATATGGAACTGATTTTTTCAACAGGAAATCCGTTAGAAGTACTTGAATTTGTCAAAAGTCAGTCTAGAATAATTGGGTTATATTTTCTAGATGTTGATTTACAACATGAAATGTCAGGATTAACCTTAGCAGCTAAAATCAGAGACTACGATAATTTAGGTAAAATCGTTTTTGTCACAACACATGGGGAACTGTCCTATCTGACGTTTACGTATAAAGTGGAAGCGCTGGACTATATCATTAAAGACAACAAAGAACATCTACAGCAGAAAATCTGTGAAAATATTCAATTGGCTCATGAACGTATAACTAGTGAGCGTGGAGCTACAAAAAAATTATTTAAATTTAAGGACGGCGATACCATTCGGTCTGTAGATATGGCAACAATCATTTTTTTTGAATCTTCTTCCGTATCGCATAAAATCGTTTTACATCTTGAAAACGGAGAAATGGAATTTTATGGTTCCTTAAAGGAGATTGAAGAACAGTCTAATGACTTTTATCGTTGTCACAAATCATATTTAATCAACCGCAAGCATATAAGTAAAATTATAAAAAGCGAACGGATTGTCGAAATGAGTAATGGAGAAAGATGTTTAGTCTCAGTGAGAGCCATGAAAAACCTCTAAAATCACCAGACAAGATTCAATGAACCAAGTCGAATCTTGTCTTTTTCTGCATTGACAATGCACGACAAACGTTGTAAATTGTACAAATGTTGGTAATTATGAGGAAGGGTCTATAATATCTGACGAACTTCCTTTTAATTAAAGGCTGGATATGATAAAATGTTATGGAAGAAAATAGGGCGAATGTGCTCTTATAAGGAGGCTTTCATCAATGGCTGTAAAAATTCAAACACCCGCAGGTACCATTGAGATTACCAATGATGTGATCGCTACAGTAGTTGGCGGAGCTGCGACAGATATTTACGGAATTGTCGGAATGGCAAGCAAAAATCAAATTAAAGATAACTTAAACGATATTTTACGTCGTGAGAATTACTCACGTGGTGTCGTTGTTCGTCAAGAAGACAACGGAATCGCAGTGGATGTCTACACGATTGTTAGTTATGGTACAAAAATTTCTGAAGTTTCTCGTAACGTCCAAGAAAAAGTAAAATATAATCTTGAAACATTATTAGGTGTCACTGCGAATTCAGTTAACGTTTTTGTTCAAGGAGTTCGTGTATTACCGGATTAGAGGTAGTGTACTGTCAACGATGCAATTGCACAAGGAAGTCGTGTGTTGCCGTTAGCGGTAAATCTGAAGGAGGATTTTTTAGGTGAATGTAACAGAAATCAGCGCAGGTCAGTTCCAGGAAATGGTCCAGGCAGGTGCGACTCGTCTGCACACAAATGCAGAATATGTCAACTCATTAAACGTTTTCCCTGTACCCGATGGTGATACAGGAACAAATATGAACTTATCAATGACCAGTGGTGCAAAGGCTGTGGCCGATTCTCGCTCTGAAAAAGTAGGAGAATTAGCAGGTGCGTTATCCAAAGGGTTATTAATGGGTGCTCGTGGAAACTCTGGGGTTATTTTATCTCAATTATTCCGCGGCTTCTCAAAACAAATTCCTGAGGTTACAACATTAAATGCCAAAGACTTGGCCGCTGCCTTTACACATGGTGTAGAAACAGCGTATAAAGCAGTGATGAAACCCGTTGAAGGAACAATCTTAACTGTTTCTCGTGAAGCGGCGCGTTCTGGTGAACGTAAAGCGAAAGAAACAGATGACTGTATCGAAGTTATGACAGCTGTTGTAGCAGGTGCTAAACGTGCCTTAGCGAAAACACCTGATTTATTACCTGTCCTAAAAGAAGTCGGCGTTGTAGATAGTGGGGGTCAAGGACTACTATTTATCTATGAAGGATTTTTAGAAGCGCTTAGTGGTGAATTTTTACCAACTGAAACGTATGAACCAAGTCCTGCCGAAATGGACGAAATGGTGAATGCTGAACATCATCGTGGTGTTAGTGGCCACGTTGCGACAGAAGACATTAAATTTGGCTATTGTACAGAAATTATGGTTCGTATCGGCGAAGGCCCAACCGTGGACAGCGCTTTTGATTATGAAACATTCAGAAACTACTTAAATGAACTAGGCGATTCTCTATTAGTCGTTAACGATGACGAAATTATCAAAGTTCACGTACACACTGAGCATCCAGGTGAAGTGATGAACTACGGCCAAAAATTTGGTTCGTTAGTAAAAATAAAAGTAGACAATATGCGTTTACAACATGAAACGTTAGTTGAACGCGATGCTCAGCAAGAAGCGTTGACTGAAAAAGTTCGCGTACCGTTTGCTGTGATTGCTATTGCAGCCGGTGAAGGCGTTCAAGAATTATTCCGAAGTTTAGGTGCAAGCTACATTATTAGTGGTGGCCAAACAATGAACCCAAGTACGGAAGATATTTTAAAAGCAGTCAAAGAAGTGAATGCAGAGCAAGTCATTATCTTACCAAACAACAAAAACATCTTTATGGCGGCTGATCAAGCAGCAGAAGTTGCCGATGTACCAGTAGCGGTTGTTCCATCTAAAACCATTTCTCAAGGAATGACAGCAATGTTAGCTTTCAATGATCAACAATCATTAGAAGAAAACAAAGCAAGTATGACGGAAATGTTAGACAGCGTTGTGAGTGGTCAAGTAACCACAGCTGTTCGTGACACAACCATTGATGACGTTGAAATTAAAAAAGATGACTTCTTAGGAATGATTGATGGTAAAATCGTCGTTTCTGAAGCAGATCGTTTTAATGCATCATTAGACACGTTGAACCGCATGATCGATGAAGACACTGAAATCGTGACAATTATTGTCGGCGAAGATGGTTCGGTTGAAGAAGCTGAAAAGCTAATCGCTATTTTAGTTTCTGAAAACGATGAACTAGAAACAGAACTTCATGAAGGTGGACAACCTGTGTATCCATACTTATTCTCAGCAGAATAGGTTTTCGTGATGAAAAAATAAAAACGAATAGGCTGGTTCATTAGTTAGGGCTAATGAACCAGCCTATTTAATGAATGATCCATTTTTTTGCGTATATTAATGAGGAGGGGATTTTATGGACATCACAGATTTAGTCAGCGTATTGCCCGGTGTTGGCCCAAAACGTGCTGAAAATTTACAAGAACTGGGGATTGCTACAATTGAAGACTTATTGACGTATTATCCCTTCCGCTACGATGATATCCAAGAAAAGGATTTAAGTGAGATTCAGGATCAGGAAAAAGTTACGCTAAAAGGGCTAGTGGTTTCGGAAGCAGTCGTTAGTCGGTATGGTTATAAGAAGAGCCGGTTAACGTTTCGAATGATGCAAGAACATGCGGTCATTAATGTTTCCTTCTTCAACCAACCTTTTTTAAAAGACAAAGTAGTTCTTTCCGAAGAAATTGCTGTTTATGGCAAATGGGATGCCAAGAGAAAATCATTAAATGGCATGAAAATCTTAGCTTCTAAAGGAGACAATGAAGATTTCGCCCCCATTTATCATGTGAATAAAAAAGTCCGCCAAAGCACGTTGGTTCAGTTAATCCGCACTGCTTTTGAAGAGTATGGTTCACTGATTGAAGAGATTTTACCAAATGATTTATTAGAAAAGTACCGCTTGATGCCTAGAAAAGAAGCAATGTGGGCGATGCATTTTCCCAGTAATCCAGAAGAAAGCCATCAAGCTAAACGACGAGTAGTCTTTGAAGAGTTTTTCCTTTTCCAACTTAAAATGCAAGGATTGAAGAAACAAGAAAAAGCGGAAAAAAATGGTTTAGCTATTCAATATGACGTGGATCGCTTAAAAACGTTCACCCAAGGACTGCCTTTTGAATTGACAGGCGCCCAAAAAAAAGTGACCAATGAAATTTGTCGAGACTTGCGAAGTCCAAAGCATATGCAACGATTGCTTCAAGGTGACGTGGGGAGTGGGAAAACGGTAGTGGCTGCGATTGCGCTATACGCCACCATGACCGCTGGCTTTCAAGGAGCGTTGATGGTTCCGACTGAAATTTTAGCGCAGCAACACATGGAAAGCTTACAGCAGTTGTTTGATCCATTAGAAGTTCGAACGGCCTTATTAACAGGTTCCACCAAAACGAAAGAACGTCGTCTAATTCTCGAAGAACTGGCCAATGGCGAGATTGACATTGTGGTAGGGACCCATGCTTTGATACAACAAGATGTCAGTTTTCATCAATTAGGTTTGGTAATCACCGATGAGCAACATCGTTTTGGTGTGAATCAGAGAAAAATATTAAGAGAAAAAGGCTTAAAACCAGATGTTCTATTTATGACGGCCACTCCGATTCCTCGAACGTTAGCAATTACAGCCTATGGCGAAATGGATGTATCAATCATTGATGAAATGCCAGCTGGACGGATTCCAATCGAAACACGTTGGATTCGGCCGCCGCAGTTAGATACTGTTTTAGAATGGATGGAAAAAGAGCTGGCTCGAGGACATCAAGCCTATATTATTTGTCCATTGATTGAAGAATCAGAAGCCTTAGATGTGAAAAACGCAACAGAAATTTTTGAACATATGCAAAGCTTTTATTCCCCAAGATATCAAGTGGGATTACTACATGGTAAAATGAAAAATCAAGAAAAAGATGACATTATGCAGGAGTTCAAAGACAATCAGCTGCAATTATTGGTTTCTACCACCGTTATTGAAGTTGGCGTGAATGTACCAAATGCCACAGTGATGTTAATTATGGATGCAGACCGGTTTGGGTTAGCACAGTTACATCAGTTACGGGGCCGTGTTGGGCGTGGCTCCAGTGCATCTTATTGTATTTTAGTGGCCAATCCGAAAAATGAAATGGGCGTTGAGCGTATGAAAATCATGACAGAAACCACCAATGGTTTTGTCTTGAGTGAGCGTGATTTGGAACTTCGCGGACCTGGGGAAGTGTTCGGAGCACGGCAATCAGGAGTGCCTCAATTTGCGGTAGGAGATATCGTGACGGACTTTAACATTTTAGAAGTTGCGCGCCAAGAAGCAAGTGCCCTATGGAAAGTGAAAGAGTGGTGGCAATATCCTGCTTATCAAGGCTTAGCCAATCGAGTGAAACCCCAAGATGAGGCGGCCCAATTTTTCGATTAGAAGAGGTAATTTTTGAAGCCAGAAAGTAAAAGCCAATGCGTATTTCTTTGAAAAAAATATGTTATACTTGTTAGGAAACAAAAAAGTAGGAGGGAATCACTCATGAAAATTGCTGTAGATGCAATGGGTGGAGATAACGCCCCACAAGCAATTGTTGAAGGGGTTATGCTAGCCAAACAAGACTTCCCAGACATTGAATTTCAATTATATGGAAAAGAAGCCGAAATAAAAAAATACATCACCGATGAAAAAAACATTACGATTATTCATACCGATGAAAAAATTGCTAGTGACGATGAGCCAGTTAAAGCAATCCGTCGTAAGAAAACTGCTTCCATGGTTTTAGCAGCGCAAGCAGTTAAAAATGGGGAAGCCGATGCGATTTTTTCTGCAGGCAACACCGGAGCGCTATTAGCAGCGGGTCTGTTCATTGTCGGCCGCATCAAAAATGTGGAACGTCCCGGTTTGATGTCAACTTTACCTGTCATGGGAGAACCAGACAAAGGGTTTGACATGTTAGATTTAGGAGCCAATGCAGACAATAAACCAGAACATTTGGTTCAGTATGCCGTTTTAGGTTCATTCTATGCTGAAAAAGTTCGGAACGTTCAGAATCCTCGTGTCGGTCTATTAAATAACGGAACTGAGGAAACAAAGGGCAGTGAATTAACGAAAAAAGCCTTCGAATTGTTAGCAGCAGATGAAACGATTAATTTTGTCGGAAACGTTGAAGCACGAGAATTATTAAATGGCGTAGCTGACGTGGTGGTGACAGATGGCTTCACAGGGAATGCCGTTTTAAAATCCATCGAAGGCACAGCTATGAACATGATGAGCTTGCTGAAAACAGCGATTCTTTCTGAAGGTGTCAAAGGAAAAATGGGCGCCTTATTATTAAAGAATGCGTTGCGTGGCATGAAAGACGAAATGGACTACTCAAAACATGGGGGAGCGGTTTTATTTGGCTTAAAAGCGCCAGTCATTAAAACGCATGGGGCCACGGGTCCTGATGCCGTCCGCTACACCATTCGTCAAATTCATACAATGTTAGAAACCCAAGTTGTCCCACAACTAGTGGAATATTATGAAGGCAAAGCAGAGTAATTTGCAATTGTCTTGACATCAGTTTGTTACTCAAATGAAAAAAAGATGGACAAATACCCAAATTGTGAGTACAATGTATCTTAGCGTTTTAGTAAAAGAAAGAACCTTTTTTCAAAAGCAGTGGAGGTGAATACAGTTGACTCGTGAAGAAGTACTTCAAAAAGTAGCGAAGATTATCTCAAACCACTTTGATATTGAAGCGGATCAAGTAACAGATCAATTAAACATTAAAGATGATTTGAACGCTGACTCAATTAGCGTAATGGAGTTTGTTTTAGAACTTGAAGATGAATTTGGAACAGAGATTTCAGATGAAGATGCAGAAAAAATTGAAACAGTTGGTGCCGCTGTAGATTATATTGTGAGTAATTCATAAAAAATAATAAGACAAAGTCGATTGACATTCGTGTTGATCGACTTTTTTTGCGTACATAATGGTTATTTTATTAAGCAATAAGGCTATTTTTACACATATTTTTGTAAAAAAAATCATACATGTAAAAAAATAACTGCGAAAAAAGTTATTTTATCTTGCTTTTTATGGAATAATTCTATAAAATTATGAAAAAACAATGAGCTGTAAATTAACATTGATAAAAATTAGAAAGTGCTATCATTAAATATTAGTTAATTTATATAATGTTTTTGAAAGGACGTAAGGGGTGCGTATGGATGCAAGGAAATGAACAATTACTAGAGGTTTCAGGATTAGAAACAGCATTTAGAATCAAAGATGATTATTATAATGCCGTCGATGATGTTTCATTTGAATTGAAGAAAAATGAGATTCTGGCAATCGTCGGAGAATCTGGTTGTGGAAAAAGTACTTTAGCAACAACGATTATGGGCTTACATGATCCCAATCATACCAAAATTACTGGGGAAATTTTATACAACAATTTAAACTTAACTACGTTTAATGAAACATTGTACAACAAAGTCAGAGGAAACGATATTGGGATGATTTTCCAAGATCCGTTATCTGCACTGAATCCGCTCATGCGAATTGAAGACCAAATTAAAGAAAGTCTCACGTATCATACCAAAATGACCGCACAACAAAAACAAGCACGGGCCATTGAACTGTTAGATCAAGTGGGGATTCCCAACCCAGAGCGTGTCGGGAAACAGTATCCTCATGAATTGTCTGGCGGCATGCGCCAACGGGTGATTATTGCCATTGCAATCGCGTGTAAACCACCGATTTTAATTGCAGATGAACCAACAACGGCCTTAGACGTTACCATTCAGGCACAAATTCTCGATTTGTTAAAAGATTTACAAGAAGAAACGGGAAGCGGCATTATTTTAATTACCCATGACTTAGGTGTAGTTGCGGAAATGGCTGATCGTGTAGCGGTTATGTATGCGGGTCAGTTTGTAGAAGTAGCCACTGCTGAAGAATTGTTTAGTCATCCGAAACATCCATATACACGTTCCTTACTTCAGTCCATTCCCCAAGAGAATTCAGATGAAGAAGAACTTCATGTGATTGAAGGGATTGTTCCTTCGTTAACCAAATTACCTAGAAAAGGTTGTCGGTTTGCCCCACGAATTCCTTGGATTGATGCATCGGAACATGAAGAAAATCCAACATTACATGAAGTTGCACCGAATCATTATGTTCGTTGTACATGTTATAAACATTTTCATTTTAGAGACGGGGAAGGGGAAGCGTAATGACAGAAATTATTCAAATTAAAGATTTAAAAGTTCATTATCCAATTCGCAGCGGCTTCTTCAATCGAATCACTGATCATGTTTTGGCGGTTGATGGTGTGGATTTCATGATTGAACAAGGTAAAACGTATGGGTTAGTTGGTGAATCGGGTTCTGGAAAATCAACGACAGGAAAAGCAATTATTGGTTTAGAAAAAATTACAAATGGTGAAATTATTTATCAAGGACAAGATGTAACCAAGCCGCGAAGTCGAAAAGCGATTGGATACAACAAAGATGTCCAAATGATTTTCCAAGATTCGATGTCAAGTTTAAACCCTAAAAAACGAGTACTAGATATTATCGCCGAACCAATTCGAAATTTTGAACGGTTAAGTGACCAAGAAGAAAAGAAAAAAGTCAAAAGTTTGTTGGATATTGTGGGGATGCCAGAAGATGCGTTGTACAAATATCCTCATGAATTTTCTGGTGGACAACGCCAACGTTTAGGCGTCGCCCGAGCGGTGGCTACCAGCCCAAAATTAATTATTGCGGATGAACCTGTTTCAGCACTGGACTTATCTGTGCAAGCACAGGTACTGAATTTTATGAAAAACATTCAACAGGAATATGGGTTAAGTTACTTATTTATTTCCCATGATTTGGGCGTAGTTAAACATATGTGTGACAACATTGCCATTATGTACAAAGGCCGTTTTGTAGAAATCGGTACACGCCAAGATATTTACACTAATCCACAACACATTTATACCAAACGCTTACTTTCAGCAATTCCTAAAATTGACGTAGCGAACCGAGAAGCTCACAAAGAAGAACGAAGAAGAGTTGAGCAAGAGTATCGGGAAAATCATAAAGACTATTATGATGAAAATGGGCGGGTTTATAACTTACATTCGATTAGTCCAACCCACCAAGTAGCGTTAAAAAATGGAGGTGCTGAATAATGTGGAAAACAATTTTACGCCGTTTGTTATTGATGATTCCGCAAGTGATTATTTTAAGTGTCTTGATTTTCCTGTTGGCTAAAATGATGCCAGGTGATCCGTTTACAGGATTGATTAATCCGAACCAAGACCCGAAAGTGATTGAAGCCATGCGCGAAGCTGCCGGGTTAAATGATCCTTGGTACGAACAATATTTCCGTTGGATTGGCAATGCCTTACATGGAGATTTTGGGCATAGTTTTATCTTTAAATTACCTGTGTCCACGCTCATTGCTGGTCGGGTGGGGAATACGATTGCATTGGCCGCTGTATCAGTCATAATCACTTATTTAATCGCCATTCCTTTCGGTTTAATTGCTGGCCGTTACCAAAATTCATGGTTTGACAAAATGGTGGTTATCTACAACTTCTTCAGTTTTGCCGTGCCATTATTCATCTTTGCCTTGATTATGCTCTTTATTTTTGGGTATCGCTTAGACTGGTTCCCAACGAGTGGAACCGTGACTGTTGGTTTGGCTGAGGGAACATGGCCGTATTATTTAGATAAACTGAAGCATTTAATTTTACCAGGGGTCACTCAAGCGTTGCTAGGGACAGCGGTCACTATTCAATATTTGCGCAGTGAAGTGATTGATGTTAAAAACATGGACTTTGTTCGTACTGCTCGTTCAAAAGGAGTGCCAACGAATAAAATTTTTAATCGACACATTTTTAGAAATGCAGCATTACCAATTGCCTCTCAATTAGGTTATGAAATTACTGCTTTGATTGCCGGATCAGTCGTTATTGAAAAGATTTTTGCTTTCCCAGGAATTGGAAAATTATTTATTGATAGTATCATTCAACGTGACTATTCCGTTATTACCGCTCTCGTGTTGATTTTGGGATTGGCAACCCTTATCGGAACCTTAATTTCTGATATTGTAATGAGTATTGTTGATCCAAGAATTCGAATTCAGTAGAAAAAACACGAAGAAAGGGTGATAAAAATGGAATTGACAGAAGAAAAAAGAGAAGAAGTCTTACAAGAAAGTATTCCACCAATGGGCTTTCGGATGATTGCGCGAGAATTCGTCAAAGAAAAAATGGCGATGTTTTCTTTAATCCTTTTGGTCATTATCTTATTAGCCGTTTTTATCGGTTCGTTAGTGTTAGACCAAAGTGCCGTTATGCATGTAAGTATTTTAGATAAGTATGCGGAACCAGGTACCGTTACAATGAATGGCACCAAGTTCATTTTAGGTGCCGATGAAGGGGGTCGTGATGTTTTAGGACAATTGATTATCGGGGCTAGGAACTCGATTTTAATCGGTTTTGCCATTACGATTATTACGTCTATTATCGGGGTCGGTTTAGGGATTATTTCCGGTTATTATGGGGGCATGATTGATAATGTTTTGATGCGTATCGTGGATTTTATTATGATTTTGCCAATTATGTTAATTATTATTGTGTTCGTTTCTGTGATTCCTAAATATAGTATCTGGTCCTTTATTTGGATTATGTGTGCGTTTTATTGGGTTGGAAAAGCGCGGTTGTTCCGCAGTAAAACGTTATCTGAAGGGCGCCGAGATTACGTTAGTGCCTCTAAGACAATGGGAACAAGCGATTTTAAAATTATGTTTCGAGAAATTATGCCGAATTTAAGTTCATTAATTATTACGAACTTAACGATTAATTTCGCGGCCAATATCGGGATCGAAACAACGTTAACTTTCTTAGGCTTCGGGTTACCACAAAGTGTCCCAAGTTTAGGAACCTTAATTGGCTACGCCAGCAGTGGGGATGTATTAGTCAATAAACAATGGGTTTGGTTACCTGCATCAATTCTAATTTTAGTCTTGATGTTAAGTATAAACTATGTTGGACAAGCATTTAAGCGCTCAGCAGATGCACGACAACGATTAGGCTAATTAGCCAAAAAATGAGGGAGGAAAAGAGATGAACAAGAAACGGATTTTAGGTGCAATCACGTTAGCTTCTGTGTTAGTATTCGGGTTAGCTGCATGTGGTGGCGGCAATAAAGGCGGGGGCAATAAAGCAACGGAAACAGAAGATATTTCAAAAATGCCAATCGCTGTTAAAAATGATAAAAAAGCAATTGATGGCGGGACATTAGATGTCGCTGTAGTTATGGATACACAATTCCAAGGACTTTTCCAGCAAGAATTTTATCAAGACAACTATGATGCACAATACATGCTTCCAACGGTACAGCCATTATTTAACAATGATGCAGACTTTAAGATTGTCGATGGGGGTCCTGCGGATCTGAAATTAGATGAAGATGCCAATACAGCGACCATTAAATTACGTGACAATTTGAAATGGTCTGACGGTAAAGATGTGACAGCCGATGACGTGATTTTCTCTTATGAAGTCATTGGTCATAAAGACTATACAGGGATTCGTTATGATGATAACTTTACGAATATTGTTGGCATGGAAGACTACCATGATGGTAAATCGCCAACCATTTCTGGCATAGAAAAAGTCAATGATAAAGAAGTTAAAATCACTTACAAAGAAGTTCACCCAGGAATGCAACAATTAGGTGGCGGTGTTTGGGGTTCAGTTTTACCAAAACATGCCTTTGAAGGAATTGCTGTTAAAGACATGGAATCAAGCGATGCAGTTCGTAAAAACCCTGTGACTATTGGACCGTACTATATGAGTAATATTGTGACAGGTGAATCTGTTGAATACCTACCAAATGAGTACTACTACGGTGGCAAACCTAAATTAGATAAATTAGTGTTCAAATCTGTTCCTTCTGCGAGCATTGTAGAAGCAATGAAAGCGAAACAATACGATATTGCATTATCAATGCCAACAGATACGTATCCAACCTACAAAGATACAGAAGGGTATCAAATCTTAGGACGTCCCGAACAAGCCTACACGTATATTGGCTTTAAAATGGGTACGTTTGACAAAGAAACAAATACAGTGAAATACAATCCAAAAGCTAAAATGGCAGATAAAAGCTTACGTCAAGCCATGGGCTATGCAATTGACAATGATGCAGTCGGCCAAAAATTCTACAACGGCTTACGAACAGGGGCAACAACGTTAATTCCACCAGTCTTCAAGAGCTTGCATGATAGCGAAGCGAAAGGCTATACGCTTGATTTAGACAAAGCGAAAAAATTATTAGACGATGCTGGTTATAAAGACGTAGACGGCGATGGCATTCGCGAAGACAAAGAAGGCAAACCACTAGAAATCAAGTTTGCTTCAATGTCAGGTGGCGAAACTGCACAACCACTTGCTGATTACTATGTCCAACAATGGAAAGAAATTGGCTTAAACGTAACGTATACAACAGGACGCTTAATTGATTTCCAAGCATTCTATGATAAATTGAAAAATGATGATCCAGAAGTAGATATCTATCAAGGCGCGTGGGGCACAGGTTCAGATCCTTCACCAACCGGCTTATATGGTCCAAACTCAGCCTTTAACTACACACGTTTTGAGTCAGAAGAAAATACTAAATTACTTGATGCGATCGATTCAAAAGCATCATTTGATGAAGAAAAACGTAAAAAAGCCTTCTACGATTGGCAAGAGTATGCCATTGATGAAGCGTTTGTAATCCCAACGCTTTACAGAAATGAAGTCTTGCCTGTCAACGACCGTGTAGTTGACTTTACGTGGGCAGTTGATACGAAAGATAATCCATGGGCAACGGTGGGTGTCACTGCGGAAAAACGTTAAACAACGTTCCGCTGATTTAATAGAGATAGAACGAGGTCGGGACAGAAGTGTTTAACTCCGAGAAATAAGAAGGAGTTGCTTCTGTTCCCGCCGTTTATCAGTTTTTGAGCGTGGCGCAAAAATCCAAAGTGATTTTTGTCCCACGCTCTTTCTATCTCTTACGTAAACAAACGCTTTTATCTCAGTCGCAGCTCTATTTATTTATTTTTTTCTAAAAAATAATGAGAACACAGTAAATAACAGGCTTTTTCTGAATAGAACCATTTAAAAAAAGTGAAAAAAAAAGTATAATGAAACAAGGTGTAAATAAATGTAAAGGAATGTGGAGAATGGACAATCAGTTAACAACAGAGTTAAAAGAACGTTACGGCATTGTTTTCCATGATGTCAATCTATTAGAGCAAGCTTTTACTCATTCATCCTATGTGAATGAGCATCGCTATTTAAAATTATCCGATAATGAACGTCTTGAATTTTTAGGAGATGCAGTTTTAGAATTAATTGTTTCACAATATTTGTATTTAAAATTCCCAGAACTTCCAGAAGGAAAATTAACGAAGATGCGCGCAGCCATCGTTCGGGAAGATAGTTTAGCCAAATTTGCGAAAGAATGTCACTTCGACAACTACATTTTATTAGGTAAAGGAGAAGAAGCATCGGGCGGACGAACACGTGCATCATTATTATGTGACTTATTTGAAGCCTTTTTAGGTGCCCTCTACTTAGACCAAAAAGTTGGCGCAGCCAAGAAATTTATTGAAGACGTTATTTTTCCGAAAATTGATGCCGGTGCTTTTTCACATGAGATGGATCACAAAACACAATTACAAGAAGTTTTACAACGCAAAGGCGATGTTTCAATTGAATATCGCTTAATTAAAGAAGAAGGCCCTGCTCATGACCGCACCTTTTTCACTGAAGTTTACATGAATGGTGAACTCATTGGGTTAGGCCAAGGAAAATCGAAGAAGTTAGCTGAACAGGATGCCGCTGAGCGGGCACTGAAAAGTATTCCTCAGTAAGGCTGGAAGGAGCAATATTCGTGTATTTAAAACGAATTGAAATTACAGGATTTAAATCATTTGCAGATAAAACCATTATTGAATTTGAAGATGATGTGACAGCAGTGGTTGGTCCGAATGGAAGTGGGAAAAGTAATATCACGGAAGCCGTTCGCTGGGTATTAGGTGAACAATCTGCGAAAAACCTTCGCGGTGGCAAAATGAACGACATTATCTTTGCCGGTTCGGAAGGTCGTAAGCCGCTAAATATTGCGGAAGTTACCGTGACGTTAGACAACAGCGACCATTATTTAGCATTGGATTACAGTGAGATTA
Organism: Enterococcus sp. C102(2024); assembly: GCF_040888205.1. Lineage (NCBI taxonomy): Bacteria > Bacillati > Bacillota > Bacilli > Lactobacillales > Enterococcaceae > Enterococcus > Enterococcus sp. C102(2024). Next base: position 189,602 of record NZ_JBFOHH010000005.1, read on the forward strand.
GTGTCACCCGTCGTTTAAAACGAACGGGCGAAAGTGACTTTTTTATTAATAAACAAGCGTGCCGTTTAAAAGACATTCAAGATTTATTTATGGATTCAGGGTTAGGCAAAGAATCTTTTTCAATTATTTCACAAGGGAAAGTTGAAGCGATTTTTAATAGTAAACCTGAAGACCGTCGAGGGATCTTTGAAGAAGCAGCGGGCGTTTTAAAATACAAACAACGAAAGAAAAAAGCTGAACAAAAGCTTTTCGAAACCGAGGACAACTTAAGCCGTGTCCAAGATATCATTTACGAGTTGGAAGACCAATTAGTTCCTCTAGCCGCCCAAGCAGATGCGGCTAAAAAGTATTTAGCTTTGAAAGAAGAACTTACCGAAATTGATGTCAATTTAACTGTGACCGAAATTCAAGAAGCAAAAGCTATTTGGGAAACGAAAACGCAAGAATTAACAGCCATTGAAGAAAAGTTAGCTGGCGCAAGTAAGCAAGTCCATGACTTAGAAGGCAAATTGGTACGTTTACGAAGCAAGCGCAATCGTTTAGATGAACAAATTGAAACGGAACAACAACAATTATTACAAGTGACAGAAGCGTTGAAACAAGCAGAAGGACAAAAAAATGTTTTAATTGAACGTTCCAAACACACCTCCCAAACGGCAAGCGAATACGAAGAGACATTGGCAGAAACGGCCGAAAAAATTGTTCGTTATCGAGAAGAATTGCAGACGCTGGAAACAGCAATCGCAGAAAAAACGGCACAACGTCAGACGTTAAAAGAAGCATTGGCTTTGGCAACGAAAGATGTGGAAAAATATAGTAAGTCTTCTAAAGAATTAATGGAAGAATTGCGCAGTCAGTATGTGGAAGTCATGCAAGAGCAAGCCAATACAGCCAATGACTTAAAATATTTAGAACGACAATATCAACAAGAAACAGCTAAAAATCAACAATCGTTAGCAAAACACGAAGCGCTAGAAGAACAGATGGTTGAAGCTCTTGCAATGAAAGAAACGCTAGAAAAAGAGCAAAAAGTCGCAAAACAAGGCTTACAAGAACAGCTGGAAGAATACACTGCGTTGAAAGCAACGCTTGAAGCCAAACGTGAACGATTAGCACAGCGTCAAAATGATATGTACCAAGCGATGAATCAAGTGCAACAAGCGAAGGCACGCCAAAAAAGTTTGCAAGAAATTCAAGAAAATTACGCTGGCTTCTATCAAGGCGTGAAAGCTGTATTGCGTCACAAAAACCAATTAACTGGGATTGTTGGCGCAGTGGCTGAGTTAATTGAAGTGCCTAAAGAATATACGTTGGCGATTGAAACGGCCTTAGGTGGTGCGGCGCAACATATTGTTGTGGAAAATGAGAAAGATGGTCGAGCAGGCATTACCTTCCTAAAACAACAACACAGTGGCCGAGCAACCTTTTTACCATTGACTACCATTAAGCCGCGTTCTGTATCGGCGATGGTTCAGAATCGTTTGGCTGGTGCACCGGGCTTCGTAGGGATTGCCAGTGAATTAGTTCGTTATCCAGAACAAGTACAAACCGTTATTCAAAATCTCTTAGGCGTCACGATTTTAGCGGCAGATTTAACGAGTGCCAACCAGTTAGCAAAATTAGTCAATTACCAATATCGTGTTGTCTCATTGGAAGGCGATGTGATGAATCCTGGCGGTTCGATGACTGGGGGAGCCAATAAACGTGGCAACCAAGGAAGCCTATTTTCACAAGCGCAAGAACTTCAAACAATTACTGAACAAATGACTCAATTAGAAACACAACTAAGAAGTGTGGAACAAGAAGTCCAAGCGCTCTCGCAAGAAGTGAAAACAGCCACGGAACGTGCAGAAATGTTGCGCTCTGCTGGTGAACAAAATCGCTTAAAACAACAAGAAATTGACAATAAATTAGCCAATCAAACAGAAACGATTACTCGTTTAACAAAAGAAAAACGTCTGTTTGAATATGAATCACGGGAATTGCATCAATTCTTAACCGAATATCAAACGAAAAAAGCCACATTGACAGAGCAACAAGCAAACTTAACGGCAACGAAAGAACGTTTAGATGCTGAAATGAAACAAGTGGAACAAGAAGCTAGCCAAATGGAAACCTTTAAAGCCCAAGCGCAAGAACGCTTGACGACAGTTCAAGCAGAACAAGCAGTAGCGGCGGAACAATGTGCCCATTTTGCTCGTCAAAAGCAAGACAAACAAGAACAATTGGACGAATTGTTGATTCGAGAAACGGCCATCCGTCAACAGCTACAACAATTAAGTAGCCATTCTAGCGATCACCAGTTAACCGAAGAAGGCTTAGCGGCACAAGTCGCGCAATTAGCGGAGAAACAAACAGCGTTGCAAACGTCTTTACAAACGGCACGTAGTCAACGACAAGCGTTGCAAGAAGAAGTAGACGAGTTAGATACAAAATTAGCGGAAGAAAACAAACGCCAACAACAGTATTTAGCAGATAAAACACAAATTGAAGTCCTAAAAAATCGTGCAGAAATGCAATTAGATAGCTCGTTAAGTTACTTACAGGAAGAATACAGCTTAACCTTTGAAGCTGCCTATGAAGCGTATTTCCCAATCGATGATTTAGCGCAAGCGCAGCAAACAGTGAAACGCCTAAAACAAGAAATTGAGCGGTTAGGACCTGTTAACTTAAGTGCCATCGAGCAATTTGAACAAGTCGATGAGCGCCATCAATTTTTAGTCAGTCAACGAGATGATTTATTAAATGCGAAAGAACAATTATTTGAAACCATGGATGAAATGGACCAAGAAGTGAAAGAACGGTTTAAAGAAGTCTTTGAAGCAATTCGTGGCCAGTTTAAAGTGGTATTTCCTAATATGTTTGGTGGCGGACGGGCAGAACTGGTGCTAACCAACCCAGAGGATCTCTTGAATACAGGGATTGAGATTGAGGCGCAACCACCAGGGAAAAAATTACAACATTTAAGCTTGTTGTCTGGAGGCGAACGGGCATTAACGGCGATTGCGTTACTCTTTTCAATTATTCGTGTTCGACCCGTTCCGTTCTGTATTTTAGATGAAGTAGAAGCAGCTTTAGATGAAGCCAACGTTGCTCGTTTTGGCCATTATTTAAGCGAATTTGAAGATGGCACACAGTTTATTGTGGTGACGCATCGTAAAGGGACAATGGAAGCCGCAGATGTTTTATATGGCGTGACTATGCAAGAATCTGGGGTTTCAAAAATCGTTTCAGTTCGCTTGGAAGAGGTCAAAGAAGGTGGCGCAATTGAAAAAAGCAATTAGCCAGAAGCAAGGAGGAGCGAACGTTTGATAAAATTAGTTGCTATTGATTTAGATGGAACATTATTAAATAGCCAAAAAGAGATTTCTTTACGGAATAAACAAGCACTGATGGCTGCGAAACAAGCAGGCGTGAAAGTTGTTATCTGCACAGGTCGACCTTTGGCAGCCATTGGTCCTTACTTAGAAGAATTAGGTTTACAAGATGAAGGCGATTATAGCATTACTTTTAACGGCGGGTTGGTTCAAAAAAATGATACAGGAGCCATTATTGAGAAAACATTGATGCCCTTGGAAGCGATTCATGAGCTGTACCAATTAGCAACCACACTCAACATGCCGTTTGATGTCTTATCCGATGAGGTCGTGATGCAACTGCCTTCTGCACCTAATTATCCTTCAATTTATAGTTCTCTAAACAAATTATTAACCTTTGAGTCCTACAAATTAGAAGAGTTAACCCCGAACCGAATTTATAACAAAGTTGTTGTTGCGATTGATGAAGCGTATTTAAATGAACGCATCAAGGAAATTCCGGCCTCCTTTTATGAGCGCTTTGAAATTATTAAAACGCGAAATAACTTATTAGAATTTATGCCAAAAGGGATTACGAAAGCCTATGGTATTTCCTTGTTAGCCAAAGATTTAGGAATCCGTGCAGAAGAAATCATGACCTTAGGGGACGAAGAAAATGATTTACCGATGATCGAATACGCTGGCTTAGGTGTCGCCATGGCAAATGCGATTCCATTAGTTAAAGAAGCTGCAGATGTCGTTACAGACACGAATGACCAAGATGGCGTTGCCAAAGCGGTCGAAAAATATATTTTAACGCCGTTGGAAGGAGGCCAATAAGAATGGGATTTTTTGATAAAATTAAAAAAGCTTTTTCCGCTGAAAAAAAGGAAGAAGAAAAACAAGAGATAATTGAAGAAACAGTAGACGAAACACCTAGTGATGAATCAGCGCCTGCTGAATCAAAAGAAACCGCAACAGAAGAGGCGCAAATAACGCCAGAAACGGCAGCAGAAGAAGTTGCAGAAACAGCCGATTTAACAGATAACGCTGAAATGGAAAAATTAGCTGATGTAGAAGAAGCGTTAGAAGAAGAGCCAGAAGAAATCTTGACAGAGGAAACACAAGAAGTTGTTGTGGAAGCGCCTGAGGAAGAAAGTAGTGTCGTAACTCCGTTGGCAGAACCAACAGACACGCAGGTTTCAGAAGAAATTGAAGAGTCAAAAGAAGAGCAGGTCCAAGAAAAATATGAAAAAGGCTTGGAAAAAACGCGTAAAACATTTGGTCAACGGTTGAACGAATTGTTTGCTAATTTCCGAAGCGTCGATGAAGATTTCTTTGAAGAATTAGAAGAAACGTTAATTGGTGCAGACGTAGGCTTTGATACATCCTTAAAAATTACAGAAGCCTTGCGACAAGAAGTGAAACTGCGAAACGTGAAAAAACCAGCTCAAGTTCAAAATACCATCATTGAAAAAATGGTTGATTTGTATGAAGAAGCAGGAATTAATGAAAATAATGCAATTAACTTACAGCCAAATGGCTTAACCGTGATTTTATTTGTCGGTGTTAATGGAGTTGGTAAAACAACCAGCATTGGTAAATTAGCCCATCAATACAAGTTGGAAGGAAAGAAAGTTTTAATGGCCGCTGCCGATACGTTCCGAGCGGGCGCCATCGATCAATTAGTTGTTTGGGGTGAACGGGCTGGCGTTGAAGTTGTGCGTGGGAATGCTGGCGGCGATCCAGCAGCGGTCGTTTTCGATGCAGTGGAACGTGCCAAAGCAGAACAGGCCGATGTTTTGCTAGTGGATACAGCAGGTCGTTTACAAAACAAAGTCAACTTAATGAAGGAATTAGAAAAAATTAAACGAGTCATCCAACGAGAAATTCCAGATGCGCCTCACGAAGTTCTCTTAGTCGTGGACGCAACTACTGGGCAAAATGCGATGACACAAGCTAAACAGTTCAAAGAAACAACCGATGTCACTGGCTTAGTTTTAACCAAACTAGACGGAACAGCCAAAGGTGGTATTGTCATTGCTATTCGGAATGAATTACACTTGCCAGTGAAATTAGTTGGTCTAGGTGAAGGCATTAACGATTTAGAACCATTCAATGCCAACGATTTCGCAATGGGCTTATTTAAAGGCTTATTAAAAGATGTTTAGTTGTAGAAAATAACAGGTTTGGGAAGAACGTGGGACAGGAGTATTTAGCTTCAAGAATGAAGAAGCTACTCCTGTCCCGCCGTTTATTTTAGGATTAGGACGGATGTTCTAAGTTCTTCCTAAATCGTTTCTGAAAAAATGAAGGAGTGAGGGAGAAGATGACAGAACAAATGTGGATTGAGAAGTTAGGATTAGAAGCGCATCCTGAGGGCGGTTATTTTAAACAAACCAATAAAAGTGAACAATTGATTCCAACCAAACGAGGCGAACGGGCGTTGCATACAGCGATTTTGTTTCTATTAAATACAGAAAGTCCGTCACATTTTCATCGTTTAAAAGCGGATGAATTATGGTTTTTTCACGATGGTCAGCCGTTAACCGTTCACTGTATTTTTCCTGATGGAACGTATCAAGCTGTTCAGTTAGGGAAAGACTTAGTTCAAGGACAACAGCTTTCGTTCTCAGTTCCTGCCGGCACAATCTTTGGCTCTACAGTAGCGACAGGATTTGCGTTAGTCAGTTGTGTGGTTACACCAGGCTTTGAGTTTGAAGATTTCGAGTTATTTACTCAAGCGGAGTTGTTAAACGATTATCCACAACATAGTGAAATCATTCAGCACTTGGCTTATCGAGAATTACCTTAAGAAAACGTTTTAGTAACATTTCTTTTATGAATATGCTAGTATAAATCAAACAAGCTTGTTGATTTTGTCGCAACGCACAGTTAGCTGTCGTAGATGATTAAAAGAAAGGGATGAATCACATGGGCACAATGGTTTTTGTTAACTTCCCAGTAGCGGATGTCCAACGTTCTACAGCATTTTATGAAAAACTTGGATTCAAAAAGAACGAAGAATTTTCAACAGAGGAAGCTAGTTCGATGATGTGGGATGATCAATTTTGGATTATGTTGTTGAACCATGACTTTTATGGAAAATTTATCCAAGAAAAGCAAATTATTGATGCGCAAACAACCAGTGGAGCATTAATTTCCTTTAGTTTAGAGAGTGCCGAAGCCGTAAAACAGTTTGGCGAAACCGCCAAAGCTAACGGAGGCAACTGTTACCGAGTTGATATGGGAATACCAGAAGAGCAAATGTATGGCTTAGAAGTGCAAGATTTGGATGGCAATAGCTTAGAACCTGTCTGGATGAAGATGTAAAAAGAGCCGCAAAATCTCTACAGAAAAAATATTATAACCAAACAAAAATATACGCCATTCTTCAAACTTAGATTAAAAAGTCTAACTTTGAAAATGGTGTATATTCTTTTACATTTGAATTACTTCATCAAATTTACTAGAAATATCATTGTTTACATGATGAAGAACAGCAAGGACTGTTTTAGAACTTTCAGCTAATAGGGATAAAACTTTTTCAGTATTTTCTTTATCTGTTGAAGAAGTTGGTTCATCTACCAATAAAAATGGACGATTTTCATATAGCGCCCGAGCCAAGGAAACTAACATAGCCTCACCACCACTGATTGTGGCAGTAGATTGATTGGAAATTATTTCAAAATTGGCACCAAAAACTTTTTTACCAATTTCATGTAACTTCTCTTTATTAGGTTTATTGAAAGAAGTAATATTTTCTGCGACTGTCCCATCATAAAGCTTGGCTTTTTGGGAAACATAGCCAATCATTGTCGAGAAGTCGACTGTGCGTAATTCTTGTTGTTGATTCAATAATATTTTTCCTTGATACTGATTTATCTCTTGTGTCAATAATTTTAGGAAAGATGATTTTCCACTTCCGTTTTTACCAATGATTATATACTTTTTTCCTGAATATAATTCTAAATTAATCGGACCAATATTTTTTTCTTCATAAGTAATCAAAACATTATTAAATAAAATTGTTTTGGGAACTATAGAAGAATGAAGAAGTTTAGGTTCGGTGGAAAGCAAGACATCATTAACTTTGCGAATCTCTTTTGTAGAATAAAGTTCTGTTAATACAGTTGAGAGCCAAAAAATAGGAGTAGTAATTGTTTCGACAGATTGTGTTATCGCTAATAGTTCGGGAAAAGTCAATTCTTGCTGGCGAATTAAAAAAATACCTATTAATAACAAACCAATTTGAATAAACCACCCACAAGTATCATTAATAACTGTTATCGTTGATTGGAAAAAATTATTCTTGAAAAAATGTTTTTCAGCTTCTTTGTTTTTTTGAGAAAAACGAGGAAAGAGATGTTTGCCAATAGAAAAAATTTTTAATACTGCTAAGTCTTCAAAAATATCTTGCAATGTTTGTACAATATTAGCTTGTGAATCATTAAATTTTTTTTGATATATAGCGATTTTTTTGACAAAATGTTTCGTTGTAAAAAAAGAAATCAACGTTAAGGCTAATAAATAGAGCCAAATATGCCAATTAATTGTTAGAATTAATAGCGAACCTAGAGAAAATGAACAAATAAAATAAATCAAACTAATTAGCGCACCTAGATATTTTTTTATCACAAAAGGATTGTCAATCGTCATTATTTTAACAACTTTTTCTGTAGGATATTTTTTTATTAAAGTAGCCAGCGGTAACCGAATCAAAGCTTGGTACATTTGATTATTCATTTTTTTTAAAGAACTGGCAAAAAAATGTTGTTGAACAATTTGTGATCCTAAATTAATTAAAACAAGACTAAATAGAATTCCTAAGTTGATACAAACTAAGATGTAAAAAGGTAAAGTTTGTTCTTGTTTAATATAATTTGAGTCGAATAAAATCAGTAGCGAAAAAATCGGTTTGTAGGTAGCGAAAAGTAATGTCATCAGAAATGTAGCAAGGAATAACTTTCGATTTTTACTGAATAAAAATTTAAGCATCGAGGTGGGATGTCCTTTCTATGAATAGTCTAAAAGTGTGAAATTGTCTATCAAAAAATTGGTAAATTTAATCACCTCCAGTCTATATTTGTATTTTTCTGAATTTTTGATTAGAATTATGTTAACAAATAAAATTAAGAAAAAATCAGTTTGTACACTTTAGTCACAAGTATTATAAAAAGGAGTGATGGTGGTGAAATGGAATTTTGGGAAAGTTTATAAGGAGGTAAGAGAGTCTAAAGGTATTTCGCAGAAAAAAATTTGTCATGAAGCATTATCCAGAACAACCTTATCCAAATTAGAAAATTGTAAAATAATGCCCAGTTATCAAACTATGGAGTATTTATTACAACAAATAAATATGAGTTTTTCTGAGTTCGAGTATATATGTAATGTTTATCAGCCCCAGGAAAGAGAGTGTATCATTGAAGAATTCAATTCTTTAATAAATAATACAGACAAAGTGAATATCAAGGACTTACTAAAACGATGCGAAAAATTTTTAAAAATAACGGATGATTATTATATCAAAGATATTCAGATGCTATTAAAAGCTCAGTTAGCCTTCCAATTAGAATCAATGAGTAGCAATGTGTGCAAATCGAAACTGCTAATTAGTCAAATTTGGACTAGATTAGAGAAAATGGATGTATGGTATTATAATGAGATTCGCTTACTTAATGGTATTTTGTTTTATTTCCCACTTGAAACAATCGAAGCCATATCCGATAAGTTATTGTATTCTTTAAAGAAATACAGTACATATGCTAAAATTAAAGATCTTGAAATATCTATATTGACTAATTTATCAACCATTTATTTGAAAAATTGTAAGATGGCTGAGTGTGAAAATGTTTTGCTTCGAATGAAACAACTAGCACTAGATTTAAAACGATATGACTTTTTAGGCGTTTATTTTGTTAGAATGGGAATTTGTGAAAAAAATAGCGTACTAATAGAGCGAGGAATGAAAATCTTAACATTAACCGATGAAAACGAATTAATCGAAGAACTGAATAAAGAAATTGAATTTTTTAAGATGACTGAACAATAGAGTATAAATTAAGAGCCGCAAAATCTCTACAGATTTTGCGGCTCTTTTCCTACAAAAAACTATTGTAAATTATTGGCATTAGTTGCTTCAACACCATAAGAATCAGCTACTTTTTTCAAGCTAAATCCTTTCCCGTAGACTTCACTTGCACTCATTGAAATCAAAAAGGCTTCTTCATCAATATCAAGAATAGCTTCTTTTAAACGGGGAAAATCTTTTTCACGAATGACGGTCATTAAGAGCATGCCTTTCGCGCTTCGATAACCGCCTTCGATTGGCACCAAGGTCACACCTTTATCTAGTTCACGTAATAAGCGTTCTTGAATAGCGACATATTTTGGTGAAATAATCATCACATTCTTCGAGCGAACCAGACCAACTTGAATCATGTCAACGACACGACCAATTGTAAATAAACAAATTAAAGAGAATAACACAATATCTGCATTAAAAGCATACATTGCTGATAAAATGACTAAACCATCGACGAATAAAATAGCAATACCTAAGGAAACTTTGAAGTATTTATTGACAATTTGTGAAATGATTGCTGTGCCACCAGTTGAAGCATTGCCACGGAAAACCAAGCCTAGGCCAGCACCTGTAATAATACCGCCAAATAATGCTGCAAGAAAAATATTATGTGTTAAAACAGGCATCCCCGAAGTAATTCCTACAAAAAATGGATAAATAAGACTGCCATAAATGGTTTTGACACCGACCTCTTTCCCAAGAAGTAAGAAACAAAGCACTAAAAGAGGAATATTGATGGCGTAAAGAACAATGGCGGGACTAATCCCGAAAACATAATTAATAACAATACTAATGCCATTGGCTCCGCCTGCGACAAGTTTATTTGGCAATAAGACCGCATTGATTGAAATGGCCAAAATGAATGCACCGACTGTTACATAGGCGGTGTCTTTTAAACGTTGGGCTGTAAAAAATTTGTTCATAAAATACCTCCAATTATTTATTAGTTTAGTGAATGATGACATAAAAAAAGACAGAACATGAGAGACAAGCCTAATCGACTTATGTCCCACACTCTAAATCTTCAACTAATCAACTGAACACTTTTTCCTTATACTAACATGAAATACGACAAGAAAACATAGTGAACAAACAATTTTTTGGAAAAGAGGTCGGGACAGAACCGTTTAGCTCCGAGAACCAAGTAGGTACTGTTCAACATCTATTTGCTTTGCAAATAGTGTTTCTCAGCAATAAGAAGGAATTTCCGAAAATTGTCATAAAACACAACGAGGAACGAGTTGATGTTGCATGATACACTACACTCCGTTTCGTTCGCATCAATTTCTACGCATGGAACATGCTAGAATTGAAGGACCCGGTGCTCTTTAATTTTTGGAGACCAAGTAGGTATTGTTCATCATCGAATCACTACGTTCTTCGTGATTCTCAACACTTGGAAGGATTAAGATGCGCCGAACACTTGTGTGAGAAAGTCAATTTCGACTTATTGTTTTCTCGCCAAAGGCTCGTCACAGTTTTATCCTTGTAAGTTCCGAAGGACCTTCACCAAGTAGGTACGATGATTTCATCTGTTCATGCTTCACAGTGAAACATCGCAACTCTTAGAGCTGTAGCTCTTTTGAAGGCTGTACTGTGACGAGACGCATGTCGAGAAAACACCTTAGAAGTTGTTGTGATCGAAGCAACGCGTAGTGTTGGTTCTGTTCCCGCCGTTTATCAGGTTTTGAGCCCGGAACAAAAATCCAAAGTGATTTTTGTCACAGGCTCAAAAAAGTCAAAAAGCGGCCAGCCCAAATAGCTTCATGATGTTGGATAATTTGTGCCGCGGTTAAATGTCCATTATCCAAGGTGGAAGTGGTTTTCGGTGTCATCAAACACGTATAGCCTAAACCATGAGCCATCCGAATTGTAGTGTCCACACAAAACTCGGTTTGGACACCAGCAATTTCTAACGTTTGAACGGCTTGTTCCGTCAATAAATCATTTAAATTTGTTTGGTAAAAGGCATTCGCATGTGTTTTGCGGATGAAAAAATCTGTGGGCTGTGCATCCAGCTTTTCAAAAAGTTGCCAAGAGTCTGAGTCAAAAGGTAATTCGGTTTCTTCATGTTGAACAAAAATAATGGGCGCATGGTGTTGGCGGTAGACAGCAATACGCTGATTGACTTTATCCAACACTGCTGGTAGACGGTACAATTGCTGCGACGGACTTTCGATGCCTTTTTGAAAGTCAATTAAAAGTAATGCACGATTTTTCATGAGCAATCCCCACTTTCTATAAACTAGTTGTTTTCAGTATAACGGAAAAAGGCGCTCTCTAAAAGTGTCTCGAAAATTCCCGAGTGAACGTTCAAAAAAACAGCATATTTACTCGTTTTCCTATATAATAGTAAGAGAAACAGATAGTTTGTAGAAAGAAAGGCGACAAGATGAATTATAGAGAATTAATGCAAAAGAAAAATGTTCGTCCTTACGTATTGATGGCTCGTTTTGGTTTAGAAAAAGAAAACCAACGTAGTACACGAGAAGGGCTTTTAGCGACAACTGATCATCCAACGGTTTTTGGTAACCGTTCTTATCATCCATATATTCAAACAGATTTTAGTGAAACACAATTAGAACTAATCACGCCTGTAGCAAATAGCGGCACAGAAATGCTTCGTTTTTTAGATGCCATTCACGATGTGGCTCGTCGTTCGATTCCAGAAGATGAAATGTTGTGGCCATTAAGTATGCCACCACAATTACCAACAAAAGATGAAGAGATTAAAATCGCTAAATTAGATCAATATGATGCGGTGTTATATCGTCGTTATTTGGCAAAAGAGTATGGCAAACGAAAACAAATGGTCAGCGGAATTCATTTTAATTTTGAATATGACCAAGCCCTGATTCAGCAATTATATGATGAACAATCCGAAGTGACAGATTGCAAACAATTTAAAACGAAAGTGTACATGAAAGTTGCCCGTAACTTTTTACGTTATCGCTGGTTAATTACGTATCTTTTTGGGGCTTCACCAGTTAGTGAAGACGGCTACTTTAGAGTCTATGACGACCAACCGCAAGAACCCATTCGCAGTATTCGGAATAGTACGTATGGCTACAGAAATCATGACAATGTGAAAGTATCGTATGCCTCATTGGAACGCTATTTAGAAGATATTCATCGCATGGTGGAAAATGGTTTACTTTCTGAAGAAAAAGAATTTTATGCGCCTGTGCGCTTACGTGGTGGGAAACAAATGTCTGATCTGCCTAAAACAGGTATTCGCTATATCGAGTTGCGTAATTTAGACTTAAATCCTTTTTCACGTTTAGGCATTGTGGAAGATACTGTGGATTTCTTACATTATTTTATGTTGTATTTATTGTGGACAGATGAAAAAGAAGAAGCGGATGAATGGGTAAAAACTGGCGATATTTTTAATGAACAAGTGGCTCTTGGTCATCCTCATGAAACGATTAAGTTAATTGCAGAAGGCGATCGGATTTTTTCAGAAATGATTGATATGTTAGATGCTCTAGGCATTCGCAAAGGCAAAGAAGTTGTCGGTAAGTATTATCAACAACTGCGGAATCCACAAGACACCGTTTCTGGCAAAATGTGGACGATTATTCAAGAAAACTCCAACAGTGAACTGGGAAATATTTTTGGAAACCAATATCAAAGTATGGCCTTTGAACGCCCTTATCAATTAGCTGGTTTCCGTGAGATGGAATTATCCACACAAATTTTCTTATTTGATGCGATTCAAAAAGGTTTGGAAATCGAAATTTTAGATGAACAAGAGCAATTTTTGAAACTGCAACATGGCGAGCACATTGAATACGTCAAAAATGCCAACATGACTAGCAAAGATAACTACGTGGTACCATTGATTATGGAAAACAAAACCGTGACAAAGAAAATTTTGTCTGCAGCAGGGTTCCATGTGCCTGGCGGTGAAGAATTTTCATCTTTTATTGAGGCACAAGAAGCACATTTACGCTACGCCAATAAAGCGTTTGTCGTGAAACCAAAATCAACGAATTACGGTTTAGGAATTACCATTTTTAAAGAAGGCGCTTCGTTGGAAGACTTTACGGAAGCGTTACGGATTGCTTTTAAAGAGGACACAGCGGTTTTAATTGAAGAGTTTTTACCTGGAACAGAATATCGGTTCTTTGTGTTAGATAATGATGTAAAAGCCATCATGTTGCGCGTGCCAGCCAATGTTACCGGAGATGGTAAACACACTGTAGAAGAATTGGTGGCCGCTAAAAATAGTGATCCATTGCGGGGGACCAATCACCGTGCACCACTAGAGTTAATCCAGTTAAATGATTTAGAAAAACTAATGTTGAAAGAACAAGGTTTAACTATCTATTCTGTGCCAGAAAAAGAGCAAATCGTGTACTTGCGAGAAAATTCTAATGTTAGCACGGGCGGGGATTCGATTGATATGACCGATGTCATTGATGATAGTTATAAACAAATCGCCATTGAGGCCGTAGCTGCTTTAGGAGCCAAAATTTGTGGCATTGATTTAATCATTCCTGACAAAGACGTAAAAGGCACACGTGATAGCTTAACGTACGGGATTATCGAAGCGAACTTTAATCCAGCCATGCACATGCATGTGTATCCATACGCTGGACAGGGTAGACGCTTGACAATGGACGTTTTAAAACTTTTATACCCAGAAGTGGTTCAATAAAAAAAGAATACCGCCAAAAAATTCATAATAGATTTTTTGGCGGTATTCTTTATAAAAACGTTTTCTTGGTGAACCCAATAGGTTATACTAAAACTATTACCAATGAAAGTTGTATGACGGTGGCTCTGAGTTAGAGAGGCAGGTGATGCCTATGTGTATCCGATGCACTTTAACGAAAGGAGCATTTTTTTTGTCAATCGAAGCGACATTGGAATTGATGATTAGTTTTGCAACCCTTGTTGCGTTACTGATTTTCGATATCCTTGAAGCAACGAAAAACGATAAAAAATAACCGTTCATAAGCTTGACAGGCCGAACGGTTAAACAGTAATAAAAACTTAACTCAGTAAGCCACCAGTTCTTATAACTGGCGTTGGTATAAAGGAGAGGTATGTACCCGCATACCTCTCTTTTTCATCTTTATAATAGCACAATTCTATTATAAATGGAAGCGCTCCTAACTTATGTTTAAACAATCCAATGACTCATAACTTTTCTTGAGCTTTTTATGAGTGAAATAGCTTTTGCCAAAAGCCTTTTTTAGCTGTTGGCTCTTCTTTTGGCGTTTCTGTTGCTTGAGGATATTTTTCTGTAACGTCAATCACAGGTTCATCGACTGCATGTTTTTCAGCTAACAGTAAGCCGAGAGAGTCAGGGTTGTTCTCCACAAAATTGTTAACAATCTTAAAGGTTGCGCCATGCTGATTTAATAATTTAATATAGGTACTTTGCAGGTCAGAAGAGATTTCGCCATTTAAAAGTACTGTAACTTCAGGATGCTTCGCTAATTCTTCTAATAAATGTTGTTGGTTCTGTGCATCTTTCATTTCAGCGACGGTCATGGAGAGACGGCAGCGTTCACGAAATGTGCCCATGTATTTGTGTTGTTCTTCAGGATTGACGAGGGGCGTACCGTACATTCCTTTATCCAGACGTTGTTGTAAGTCATCATTCGCCATTCAGTAACACTCCTTTCCTAACGTTTCCCTCCATTATAGCATATCTTAGATAAGTCGTTGGTCAGTCGGCTTGAGAAGAAGTTTTTAAGAAAGGAAAAAAAGTGGTTGCATTTGTGATGGTTTTCTCATACACTGTAACTAAGAATGAGAATCATTCTCAATTAAATAAAAATGGAGTTTTCTCATGAAAAAGATTGGTTTGTTTGTTCTACTATTACTTTTCAGCTTATTGTCATTAGTGATAGGGGTGAAGGACATTGCACTTTCTCAGTTGTTTCAATTAGATGCGCAGCAACAATTTGTTTTATTTACCACCCGTGTTCCCCGCACGTTGAGTTTAATCATTGCTGGTAGTACGATGAGTATTTCTGGATTGATTATGCAGCAACTCACACAAAATAAATTTGTCGCTCCTAGTGTCGCTGGAACAACCGATAGTGCAAGGTTGGGTATTTTAGTCGCAATGTTATTTTTCCCAACAGCTCCGTTTCTCTATCGAACGGCAATTGCTTTTATTTTTGCGCTAAGCGGGACCTTATTATTCTTAGCGCTCATTCGATTATTACCAAGTAAGAATCAAGTGATGGTCCCTTTGGTGGGCGTGATGTTTGGTAACATTCTAGGCTCAATTGCCACATTTTTTGCCTATCAATACCAATTGGTTCAAAATATGTCTGCTTGGTTACAAGGAAATTTTTCCACAGTTATGAAAGGGAATTATGAATGGTTATTCTTAATGATTCCTTTGTGGTTTGTTATTTATTTATTTGCTTATCATTTCACTGTCGTTGGTATGGGTGAAGCATTTGCAAATAGTCTTGGCGTCCATTACCAGCGAATTCAGTTTTTAGGTTTGACGCTGGTTGCTTTAGCAAGTGCCATCGTTTTATTGATGGTGGGGAATATTCCGTTTTTAGGAGTTGTGATTCCCAATCTCGTGTCTTTACGTTATGGCGATCATATGAAAAATACCTTGTGGTTAACTGGGATTTGTGGAAGTTTATTCTTGTTAATCTGTGATATTTTAGCACGAGTATTGATTTCCCCCTATGAAATTCCTGTCAGCGTGGTTGTCGGAACATTAGGGAGCATTTTGTTCATTTTATTATTACTAAGGGGGCGCAAACGATGAAACGGCCTTTAAAAAAATGGCTTTCATTACTTTTGCTTTTAGCTGCCGTAGTAATTGTGAGTCTTTGTTATTTAACTTATAACACGTATGGCAATTGGTCCTTTGCTTTGGCGTTACGAGGGAAAAAGTTATTGGCTTTTATTTTTGTCGGAATCGCTGCGGCTTTTTCAACCATTAGTTTTCAAACGGTCACGCAAAATCATTTCCTAACGCCAAACATTTTAGGGATGGATTCCTTGTATGTCTTTGTGCAGACGGTGTTATTTTTTCTTTTAGGAGGCGCACAAGCGTTAGGTCAAGTAAGTCTTGGTTCGTTTTTAATGAACGTCTTTTTAATGGTGTTTTTAAGTACTAGTTTATCGTATTTTCTATTACGCAAAAATCAATCCGACTTATTTTTATTATTGATGATTGGCATGATTTTAGGTACTTTTTTCAGTAGTATTAGTACGTTTTTACAAGTGATTATGGATCCTAACGAATACGACTTACTCCAAGGAAAGTTGTTTGCCAGTTTTGGTAACGTCAATAGTCAGTATCTCGTTTTCGTTGGTGTGGCGGTACTCATGATTTGTGGGATACTTTGGCGGGAAAGTTACCGTTTAGACGTTTTACATTTAGGGAACCATCAAGCACAGAATTTAGGGATTGCTGTGAATCAGTTTCAATTAGTGTTGTTGTGTTTGATCAGTAGTCTGGTCGGCTTATCAACAGCATTAGTGGGACCGATTACATTTTTAGGTTTTATCGTGGCCAATATGAGTTATCAATTCATGAAAACCTATCGCCACCGAGAACTGTTTGTGGCAGGGAGTTTAATAGCAGTCTTTTTACTGGTGTTCGGCCAATTGATGGTTGAACAGGTCTTTCATTTGAATACCCCGCTAAGTGTGGTGATTCAATTTGTTGGGGGCGTTTATTTTATATGGAAAATTATTGCAGAAAGGAAGCAACGCACATGATCCAGATGAGTGATGTATCAAAAAAATATGGCGATAAATTTGTCGTTTCAGACATTGATTTACCTATTTCTGAAGGCAAATTAACGGCCTTTATTGGACCAAATGGCGCTGGGAAAAGCACGCTGCTAGCCATGATGAGTCGCTTAACTCCCAAAGATACCGGGGAAATTTATCTGGACAAGCAAGAAGTAAAAACCTGGAAGCAGTCAGCTCTTTCACAAAAAATTGCCCTTTTAAAACAAGCCAACGGTGTACAACTTAAATTAACTGTGCGAGAACTGGTCAATTTTGGTCGTTTTCCTTATTCCAAAGGTCGCTTAAAAAGCGCTGATCATGAAAAAGTAACAGACGCGTTGGAACAATTGGGCTTAACTGAAATGGCGGAAGAATACATTGATACCCTTTCTGGGGGCCAATTACAACGGGCGTATATTGCCATGATTTTAGCCCAAGATACCGATTATATTTTATTGGATGAGCCCTTAAATAACCTCGACATGAATTATGCGGTTCAAATGATGCAGATTCTTAAACGCTTAGTGGATGAACTAGGAAAAACGATTCTGATTGTTCTACATGATATTAATTTTGCCGCAAGCTATGCAGATGAAATTGTCGCCATGAAAGGCGGAAAGCTCTATGCGCATGGCGCAACAGAAGAAGTTATTCAAACAAGTATTTTAAATGATCTTTATGAAATGAATATCCGGATTTGTGAAATTGAAGGAAAACGCTTTTGTCTTTATCATTAAATCGGGCAATTTAAAAATAACGTTTTTGGAGGAAAAGAATGAAAAAGAAATTTTTAGCAATGATGGCAGTTTCAATGATGGGACTGTTAATGTTAAGTGCTTGTCAAACAAATAAAAAAACAGCAGATTCTGCAACAACAGAAACAACAGCTAAAACGGAAGTCACAGTCAAAGACACCAATGGTCAATTAACCGTTCCCAAAAATCCTAAGAAAGTCGTTGTTTTTGATAATGGTTCCTTGGATACAATGGATGCACTAGGTGTCGGTGACCGCGTGGTAGGTGCGCCAACTAAAAATATCCCTGCGTATTTGGAAAAATACCAAAAAGTTGAATCAGCAGGCGGTATTAAAGAACCAGATTTAGAAAAAATCAATCAACTAAAACCAGACTTAATTATTATCTCTGGTCGTCAACAAGATTATCAAGAACAATTAAAAGCCATTGCGCCAACCATTTACTTAGCTGTAGATGCCAAAAATCCTTGGGCATCAACGAAACAAAATATCGAAACGTTAGGCACTATTTTTGATAAAGAAGAGGTAGCCAAAGAAAAAATAACCGGCTTAGAAAAAGAAATTGCTGACGTGAAAAAACAAGCAGAAGCTAGCGCGAATAATGCGCTTGTTGTGTTAGTTAACGAAGGACAACTTTCCGCTTATGGAAAAGGCTCTCGTTTCGGTTTAATTCATGATACATTTGGCTTCAAAGCAGCAGACGATAAGATTGAAGCTTCCACTCATGGGCAAAGTGTTTCTTACGAATATGTTTTAGAAAAAAATCCTGGGATTCTCTTTGTGGTAGATCGCACCAAAGCAATTGGTGGCGACGATTCAAAAGATAACGTCGCTGCAAACGAATTGATTCAAAAAACCGATGCTGGTAAAAATGATAAAGTCATTATGCTTCAACCAGATGTTTGGTATCTAAGCGGTGGTGGATTAGAATCAATGCATTTGATGATAGAAGATGTTAAAAAAGGATTAGAGTAAAAAAAAGCCTAGGACAAAAATCACTTTGGATTTTTGTCCTAGGCTTAAAAGCTGATAAACGGCGGGAACAAAAGCAACTCCTTCGGAAATAAGCTGAAATTCTCCAAAAATTAAAGAACAATTTTCGGAAATTTCTTCTTATTGCTTTCTCGTCAAAGACTCGTCGCAGTTTTGTCCTTGAGAGTTCTCGGAGCTAAACACTTCTGTCCCGACCTTCTTAATGAAAAACAAAAAAGTTTTAAATTAAAAATGTGGTTGACGGCCTCGAAAATGTTTGCTAAACTATCCGTAAATCAGTATGATTGATGAAACAAATAAAAGAACAAAATGTGATGAGAAGGAAAGTACTTTTTAAAATAGCTTGCAGAGAGCCTCGTTTGGTGAGAAGAGGTAGTGACGTTAAAGGGGAAAATGGCCTTTGAACAGGTTGGTTGAAGCCGTTCGCTTAAACCAATTCAGGTGCGCCTGTTATAGCGCTACAGTATGATTGTACTGGAAACGAGCGGATCTTTTTTAGCGAAGAGATCAACAAAGGTGGTACCGCGATTGCATAAGCATTCGTCCTTTTTAGGACGAATGCTTTTTTTATTTGTTTAAAAAATATGAGGGGGCAACAACATGAAATTGGGGAAAAAAGTAGTAGGTTTGATTGCAACAGGGTTTCTTTTAGCCGCATGTGGCGGAACCAAAGAAGCGGCAGAGAAAGTAGATTCGGGAAATTTAGCAGCTGAACAAAAAATCAGTATTAGTTCACCTGCACCAATCTCAACATTGGATACAACACAAACAACAGATAAAAATACCTTTACAATGGCGCAACATTTATTTGAAGGCCTGTATCGGTTTGATGATGATAGTGCCACGGTGCCAGCTCTTGCTAAAGACGTCAAGATTAGTGACGATGGGCGCAAGTACCACTTTACCTTACGGGAAGGGATTAAGTGGAGCAACGGCGAGCCGATCACGGCCCAAGATTTTGTTTATTCTTGGAAAAAACTGGTGACACCAGCGACGATTGGACCGAATGCTTATTTACTAGACAGTGTTAAAAATAGTTTTGAAATACGTAACGGTGAAAAGTCAGTCGATGAATTAGGGATTTCAGCCCCTAATGACAAAGAATTTATTGTTGAATTAAAACAGGCCCAACCTTCCTTCTTAGCAGTCGTTTCGATTGCTTGGTTAGCGCCACAAAATCAAAAATTTGTCGAAGCGCAAGGAAAAGATTACGCCTTGGATAGTGAACATTTACTTTATAGCGGGCCATTTACGCTAGCCAATTGGGATGCGACTTCAGATACTTGGACATTGAAAAAAAATCCAGAATACTATGATGCGGATCAAGTGAAACTGGAAGAAGTTGCGGTTAGCACAATCAAAGAAGATAATACTGGGATTAACTTATATCAAGCGAATGAACTAGACTTAGTTCGCATTAACGGACAATATGTTCAACAATATCAAGAGGACCCAGGCTATGTCAGTCATCCAGATGTGGCCAACTACTTCTTAGATTTCAACAAAAAAGAAGGAACGCCATTAGCAAATGTTCATTTACGAAAAGCAATTGGCCAAGCAATAGATAAAGAAGCCTTAACACAAAGTGTCTTAAACGATGGGTCAAAACCCCTCAACGGATTAATTCCAAGTAAACTTTATGCGAATCCAGAAACAGATGAAGATTTCCGAGCTTACAGTGGCGAATATTTGAAAAATGACGTCAAAAAAGCCCAAGCTGAATGGACGAAAGCCCAAGCGGATGTCGGTAAAAAAGTGAAACTTTCATTGCTGGCGGCAGATACAGATCAAGGAAAACGAATTGCTGAATATGTTCAAAGTCAGTTGCAAGAAAATCTGCCAGGTTTAGAAATTACCATTTCATCGCAACCAAGTAATAATGTGAACCAATCGCGACGTGAAAAAAATTATGAGTTGTCTCTTTCAGGATGGATTGCCGGCAGTAGTGAATTAGACTCTTACTTTAACTTATATGCGGGAGAATCAAGTTACAATTATGGCAATTATCATAATGCCAAATACGACCAACTAGTAGAAGATGCACGAACGATTAATGCCAATAATCCAGAGAAACAGTTTGCAGAATACAAAGAAGCGGAAGAAATCTTGCTGAACCAAGATGCTGCCCAAGTACCGCTGTATCAAAGTGCCTCAAATTATCTAATCAATCCTAAATTGAAAGGCATTAGTTATCACTTGTATGGGGATTATTTCCACTTGCGCAATGCTTATTTAACAGAATGATTCAGGAAGAAGGAGTAAGAAATGGAAAAATTAGTCGAACGATTTTTAACTTACGTGAAAGTTAACACCCGTTCAGATGCCAACAGTCAAACCACACCGACGACGGTCGGTCAAGTGGTTTTGGCCAGAATGATTGAAACAGAACTTCATGAATTAGGTTTGGCCGATGTGCATTATAACGAACAAAACGGCTTTTTAACGGCACGGTTGCCTGGTAACCAACCGGCAGCGAAGAGTATAGGCTTGATTGCACATCTAGATACGGCGGATTTTTCAGCAGAAAATATCCGTCCCAAAGTCATCACTAATTATGATGGTCAAGATGTCCTCTTGAATCAAGAACAAGGCATCGTTTTATCGGTTGCTGAATTTCCCAATTTAAAAGAGTATCAAGGGGAAACGTTGATTACTACAGACGGAACCACACTTTTAGGAGCAGATGACAAAGCGGGAATTGTCGAGATTTTAGCTGCTGTTGAGTATTTTTTGGCACATCCAGAAGTACCGCGGGGCGATGTTTGGCTCGCCTTTGGTCCAGATGAAGAAATTGGACGCGGCGCCGATCAATTTGATGCGCCGAATTTCCCAGTCGCTTTTGCGTATACAATTGACAGTGGCCGTGTGGGGCATTTCGAGTATGAAACGTTTAACGCTGCTCAAGCTGTGATAACAATTGAGGGAACCAGTGTCCATCCGGGAACGGCCTATGGTTCGTTAGTAAATGCCATTAAATTAGGCGAACAACTTGATCAATCACTGCCGCAAAAGGAAGTGCCAGAACAAACACGTGGAAATGAAGGATTTTATTTACTCAATAAATTTACAGGAAGTATTGAAAAAGCAGAACTTGTCTATATCATTCGGGATCATGATCGAGAAAACTTTCAAGCGAGAAAGCAATTTTTGGAAAAACAAGTCCAACGTTTAAATGCGCTGGCGGATAAACCCAGACTAACAATTACTTTCCAAGACCAATACTATAATATGAAGGAAATCATCGAAAAAGATTGGACCCCTGTGGAATTAGCCGTCCAAGCAATGGAAAGTTGTGACATTGAACCAATTATCACACCTTTTCGTGGCGGGACAGATGGTTCTAAGATTTCTTTCATGGGCATTCCCACGCCTAATCTATTTACAGGCGGCGAAAATTTTCACGGGCAATATGAATTTATTACCGTTGAATCAATGGCCAAAGCTGTTCAAACGATCATTGCCATCATTCGCTTAAACGCTAATTAAAGAAACACGCGAGGAAATGCCGATTTTCCTTGCGTGTTTCGCTGTTTTTCGGTAAAGTATGTAGAAAAGTAGGGAGTTTTGCTCATGAATTATCCATTGATTTTTGCAGAAAACCAACGAATTGAAACCGAACGCTTGATTTTAAGACCTGTCACATTAGCCGATGCAGAAGATATGTACGAATATGCTTCAGATGAGGAAACGGTCCGCTATGTATTTTTGAAAAACCAAACAATCGCTGAAACACGACAAAACATTGCTAAATTTTTTATGGGAGAACCTTTAGGAAAATATGGGATTGAAGTGAAAAAAACGGGCAAAATGATTGGGACGATTGATTTGCGGGTCAATGAAACCAATAATATTGGAGAATTAGGCTATGTCTTGAACCGTGCCTTTTGGGGCAATGGCTACATGCCTGAAGCCGCGACGGCGTTAGTTGAACTGGGTTTTGCAAAAATGAAACTCATGAGAATCTTTGCTTTACATGATCAAGACAATCCAGCTTCTGGTCGTGTCATGGAGAAAATTGGTTTTACCTACGAAGGAACACTGCCCAATGCCCGAATTAGTAAAGGGAAAATTGTCACAGATGTTTATCGTGGGATGACACTGGAAACATGGCAAAATCGACAAAAATAGAAGCAGAAGACAAGTTAAGAGAGGAATTAGAGAAATGTTGATGTTTACAGAAAAAGAATTCGCAGCCTTTGAAGTTGCTGGATTAGATGAACGAATGGCGGTTATCCGTGCGCAAATTCAACCTATTTTTCAAGAATTAGACACGTATTTTGCCGAACAACTAGCGCCTGAACTAGGAACGGAGTTGTTTGTCCATATTGCGCAACATCGCCGTCGCACCGTGTATCCACCAGAAAATACTTGGTCAGCACTTAGTCCGAATAAGCGCGGGTATAAAATGCAGCCGCATTTTCAATTAGGCATTTGGGGCGACTATGTGTTTATGTGGTTGTCATTCATTGATAATCCTAAAAATGAAAAGCAGATTGCGCAAGCCTTTTTAGAGAATCAGCAATTATTCCAAGCATTACCAGAAGATACGTATGTTTCCTTGGATCATACGGTTCCTCAAATTACTCCGCTGTCAGAAACGGATTTAGAAAAAGCCTTAACTCGTTTTAGAGATGTAAAAAAAGGTGAGTTTGAAATTGGGCGCATCATTCCCAAAGATAGCGATTTGTGGCAAAATCCTGAAAAAGCACGAGCTTATATGTTGGCAACCTATCAACAACTCCTACCATTGTACCAATTGGCTATTGCCCAATAAGAGAAACAGACAGTTATTTTATGTCTTAGTGTTATTTTATCGAATTATCCAATCGTCAAAAATGAGAAAAGCTCACAATGTTAGTGTTCAACACTAACATTGTGAGCTTTTCTTTAGTTTAGACAATGGAAATTTAAGAAATTAAAGATGCTTTTTTTAAAAAAGGGGATAGTTTTTACTGTTTTCCCTTGTTTCCTTTAAATAACGCAACGTAAAAGACACGATATATAAGGAACTTGTTAAAATAAGGGTTGTTAACTGGAAAAAACTGTTGTTTTTAAGAGTATTTTCTTTGCTATCATAGAGGTATATAAAAGGTTGTGAGAGATACTTAAATTCAAAAGGAGGTTTTAAAATGAAAAAAAAGCGTTATTTAATTATTGCGTGCCTACTATTTTCCCCTAGTTTTTTTATAAATGTTGAAGCATCTGATGGTGGTTCTAGTTCGGTGGGGGTGGAATTCTATCGAAAAAATCCAGCGAAAGTCGCTCCCCAAAAGCCCTCGCCGAAAACAGATGCGCCAGCCGCTAGTCCGCAGGGGAAAGCAAAGGGACAAGCTGGCACTCCACAAGGAGGTCATTCAGGTGGTGGTTCGGCACAAGCCACCACGACTGGCTCGCAGCTCCCTAGCACAGGGAGCAAGAGTCAGGTAAATCTTAGCATTCTCGGCTTAGCCTTAATTGGTCTTGTCGGAATGGTACATAGAAAGAAGGGGCAGCATGAAACAGATCAGATTTAAACACCTAGTAACATTGGGATTATGTTGCTCGTTATTAGTGAATTCAATTACGGGAATCACGGCTATTGCCGAAACTGTGACGATTGAAAGTAGTCCGACCGTGGAGAGTAGTATGAAGGAAGAAACGACGAAAGCTAGTACAGAAGAAAGCATAAAAGAAAGTACAGAGAAAAGTACAAAAGAAAGTGTGGAAGGAAGTACAGTCAAAAGTACGGCAGAAAGCATGCAGGAAAGTGAGGAATCAGAGCAAGAGGAGATTACGAAAGAAACAACAGAAGAAAGGAAACAAACGGAGGAATCGAGCGTTGTATCTCCGAAACAAATTCAACCTATAATTAGCAACGAAGATTATTATACTGCTATACAAACGGAACTGACTAACTTTGTAGGTAGAGCGCAAATATACCAAGATTGGTCCTCTACGTTACCTGCAGGAAGAATGACGTTTGATATCACTACACCTGATGCGCCTTCTTTAAATATGACTGATTTTAACCTAAGTGCAGACTTAAAATCGTTAACTAGGCGTGAATACAATTCAAATTTAGTGGATATTACAAGTAGCAAATTATCGATAGCGAAAACGCAAAATAGTTTGGCAATTGTTGTTCCTGAACAAACAAGTTCACTACCAACGACCCCTGCTAGAGCCTATATGAATTATTTGGCCAACATTCACCTGACAGTTCCTAAATATGTACAATCAACAAGTATCTCAGGTAATGTCGTTTCTTTAGTGGTAAATGGGAGAGTCGGGGCAGCAAATGGACCTATTGAAAACCCTCGTAGTCAAATTGTTTTATCAAAACTGACTACTTCTAGTTTTGAGATACATACGGATAATGATCTGCTTACCAACTATTATGACACAACGAACACTAGTATTGGTACAGTTCCAGGGACATTTATCTGGTCAGTCAATAGATATGGAAATGCCAATCTGGAAAATACGGTGTTTATGCCAAAACAAGCATCGGTTATTACCGTTGCATTAAAAAAAGTCACCGAAAACTTCAAAGATGTAAACGGCACCGCCATCCCTGCACCAACAGGTTTCACCCAAGGGAAAAAAACAAGCATCACCAATAATAATTACACCTTTAAACAAAGTGGTACTTTGCCTGAAACTTACAAAGCTAGCAACGGCAAAAACTATAAATTCAAAGGCTGGTACAAAGGCAAAACAAAACCAGCAACCTTAAAAACAACGAAAACACCAAGTTACGCAGTGACTTATGATAACAATGATGATTTGAATGTGGTGTATGAGGTGGACACGGCTAAAGACTACAAATTCCCAAGTAGAACCGTGAATTTCCAATTTGTCAATGAAGCC